>NZ_JBEOXF010000030.1:0-92127 GCF_040296405.1 Streptomyces sp. NPDC002133
AGACCCCTCAAGTAGTCCAGAGCCCGATCTCGAGGCTCCGACCTGCCAAAACGATGCCCGAACCGGGCATGCAACCCGGCTATCCCCTCGGACCAGGACTCGATCTGCTCAACCGTCAGCGACTGTTCACACAGTCACATCAACGAGCAACAACGCCGACCGTCACGCCATATGCGGTTGCAGTATTAGGGGATCCGGTCATCACAGATGACCCCGACCGTCTCCCATCGTCTCTCAACGGCGCATCGGCGCAACTTCGGGAAGGGGCGTGGAACGCACGTCACGGCGGTCGGCCGAGGCTCCCCCAGTGGGGTTCACCCATTTGGTGCGGGCTCCTGTGTCCACGCCATGCTGCGTCCATCACTGCGAGCAGGCGCTTCCTGCGGCTGTCGATGCCTCGACCAGCGCAGCGTGCTCGCTGTCACCGCGATGCCGCGCCGGTTTCACCCGATTGCACCGGATGAGCGGGCTCGACGGCACCGACGCGTGAACGCTGAGGTGTCGAAGGCCTCAAGAGGAAGCGAGAACGGCATGACGGCATCTGCGGTCCACGGCATACGGCGCCTCCACGTCGCGGCGGCGGGGTGCGCCGCCGCCGCCTTGTGTATGGTCACGGCGGCCCCGGCAGTCGCGGACGGCGGCACAGGCGGCGCGAAGCCCACCATCGTGCTGGTGCACGGCGCCTTCGCCGATGGCTCCAGCTGGAAAGGGGTGATCGAACGGCTTGAGCGTCGCGGCTACAGGGTCATGGCCCCTGCCAACCCGCTGCGCGGGCTGTACAGCGACTCCGCCTACATCGCCTCCGTGCTCAAAAGCATCAAGGGCCCCATCGTGCTGGCCGGCCATTCCTACGGCGGAGCCGTAATCAGCACGGCCGCAGCCGGCAATCCCCAGGTGAAGTCCCTGGTGTACATATCGGCGCTGATGCCCGACGTGGGTGAGAGCGGCATGTCGCTGTCCGCCCGCTTCCCCAGCGCCCTCGGCACCGCCACCACGTCCGTGCCATATCAGGCGGGCGACGTCAGCGGAACCGACCTGTACCTCAAGCCGGACAAGGTGCACCCGGTCTTCGCCGCCTGCCTGCCGGACAGCGAGGCGAACCTGCTGGCGGTCACCCAGCGGCCCGCGGCCACCACCGCGTTCTCGGAGAAGGCCAAGGTCGCGGCGTGGAGAGACGTCCCGTCCTGGGCCCTCATCGGCCAGCAGGACATGACCATCAATCCGGAGCAGGAACGCTTCGAGGCCAAGCGCGCCCATTCCCACACCGTGGAGATCGACACCTGCCACGTGTCCCTCATCGCCCGCCCCGATGCCGTCGCCGAGCTGATCTTCCAGGCCGCCACCGCCGCGGACACCGATCCCGCTCGCCCGGCGCTGGCGAACACCGGCACCTCGGGGCGCAGCACGGAGGCGATCGCCCTCGGCGGCATCGCGGGCGCATCTCTGGCCGCCGGCTCTGCGTGCGTTCTCCTCGGCCGCCGGCTGCGACGCCGCACGCACTGACGCGGACGGGGCTGCGGCGGCTGGCCCATACGGGGTCAACCAATCGTTCCACGAGGGTCGTACACGTCGGGAATGACCGTCTTCCGGCACTTCACCGAGTAGCTGCGGGCCTTCGCCATCACGCGCGCGACTCACAAGGTACCTGGACGCGCCGGAAGCCGAAGCCTCCACCCGGATCGGAGGCTTGGGCTTCCCGGTGGGCGGCGGGTGCCAGCCGTTGCGCCATCTCTTGCCGGTCTGCCGGTTGATTCCGACGATCCGACTGGCTTCTCTGTTGCCGTAGCCCTGCTGCATGAGCTGGAAGTGTGCCTCCCGCTCACGCGTCAGACGACGGCCTCCGCCTGGCCCCCGGTCATCCCGGATCGTGAAGTCCATCGCATCCCCTGAACTGGGGTGATGCGACGACTGCTAGAACTCAAGTGTGACCGCGGGGGCTTTGTGCGGCATATGAAAGTGTCGTCGGAACGCAATAGGTCCCCCGCTAATGAGAGGGAGACTTCCCGCCGGGACACACCAGTGCCCGACGAGCAGTGGCCATGCAGGGCCAACTTCGTTTCCTCAACGTTTAGTTGCGCAGGGGCCGCGAGTAACCGAACGCGTTTTCGTAACGCTTGCCCTGGACCCGTTGAGGTGCTCGGCACCTGTTCGCCGATCCGGCTGGTGTCGGGCACCATGGAATGTCACGCAATTGCTGCATGTCTGCTTGTGCCCGGCTCGTTATCCAGTGGGTCAGGGGCCGGACTGCGGTGCGGTTGGCTCAGCTCGACCAACAGGGGCTCAGTGACCGGGTTCGTGTGCTGCCGCCGGGCAGCCGTGTGACTGAACGCCGCAGAGGGCGGGAGACCTGTCGTCGACGTGCGCTTCACGATGCCGCTCGGCGGAGCCGGCGCCATTGCGTGTGGATGCCGGGCCGGGGTGTACACAGGTACACCCCACGCCGACGCAGGCCACCTCGCTCCCGCCTCCCGCAAGGCGACAGGAAGATGAAGTCCAAGCCGGCCCTCCGCCCGCTGCACGTCAACCGAGTTGAATCCCGCGCCCGCGAAACCGGTGCCTGCGCCTCGCCGCACACCACCACCGCAGCGCCCACACCACGACAGCCCACAATTGTGTGGAGGACGTGCCTGGCGGCCAGCCGGTACTGAGCGCCGTAACCGTCGTCGGGGAGGCTGCGACGGATCCAGTCGTCGAGCAACGGCGATTCGTAGCTTTCCCCGTCGGTGAACGACGACATCGCCTCTCTCCGGATCGCGCCCAAGGACCGGCCGGATGTCGCCATCGCCGCCAAGCCCTGTTCGCGCGCGGCCCTCATCCCTGGAGAGCAAACCCGTGACCGCAGCAGAGGTGGGATGATCTGGCTGCTGCCGAGAGGCGTGACGGACGGCCCAGGGACGGCCGGCAGGTGTCCGCACCCACCCCGGCAGGCGTCCGGACCCACCCCGCCGACCGGCGGGTACCGCCCCCGCCACCCGACCGGATTCGGTGGGCGGAGGCCACAGGGATTCACCCGGCGTGGTACGAATCGGACAGTGGCCCGATGGCGAGTGGAGCACACGTGATCCGGGTGTCGACTGTCGGTGAGGAGCCTCTGATTCAGACAGGCGCCTGCGACCGTCCTGGCCGGTCGTGGGTTCATCGTAGCGGGACTGTCGAACGGGACACTCTTGTCGCCGTACTGCTCCACTTGCGCACTCGCACGGAGGATCATATGCGTGGGATTCTCACCGAGCTGAAGGTGGGCGGTCGCGTCCAGGCCGAGCTGCTCGCCGAGCGGGAGTGCATGCTCAGACCGCCGCGGGACCAGGAGGGGGCATGACCTCCCGCCGGTTGCCAGGTCCGCTGCTGGACGCCACTCTCGTCGGTGTCGCGTTGCTCGATGTCTGGGTCCATTTCGACCGCGACGAGCCGCTGCGGATGACCTGCTCCTTGGCCGCGGCCTTCGCTCTTCTGCTGCGCCGGCGATGGCCGCTGCCGACGTTCGTGCTGACTTTGCCGGCAGTTCTGGTTGCCGACGCGGCCTTCGCCGCGCTGGCCGCGCTGTACACCCTCGCCTCGTGTACGCGCAGTCGCGCTCTCCTGGCAGTCTGCGCATTGGCGTTCACAGTCAGTGTCGCAACACCGTGGCCATCCCTGGAGCTCGACCTGTCGGCCAGCTCAACCTTGAGTTCTCTGGGCTACACCGCGGCGACGGCGGCTGCGGCTGTCTTTCTGGGCCAGCTCGTCCAGACCCGGCGTGACCTGTCGCTGCGGCTCGCCGAGATCTCCGAGGCGCGTGACCACGAGCGACTTCTGATCGCCCAGACCGTGCTGGCCAGGGAGCGCGCGCAGCTCGCCCGGGAGATGCACGACGTGGTCTCCCACCAGGTCAGCCTCATCGCAGTGCGGGCGGGAGCCCTCCAGATCGGCACCGGGGACGCCGACGTCAGGGACGCCGCGGCCACGATGCGACGGCTGAGCGTGCAGACCCTCGACGAACTGCGGCACATGGTCGGCGTCCTGCGCGCCGCCGGGGGCCGCCCCGCCGAACTGACCCCGCAGCCGTCTTTGCTCGACCTCCCCCGCCTCGTCGACAGCAGTGGCATCGAGGCCGAGCTGCACACCGACCTGCAGACCGAAAGCCATCAGCCGGACCACCGGAACGATGCGCCGGACGGCCTGCCTCCCACCGTCCAGCGCGCGATCTACCGCACCGTGCAGGAAGCGCTGACCAACGTCCGCAAGCACGCCCCCGGCGCCACCGCAACAGTCCGCATCCGCCGTGAGGGAGACGCCGTCCACCTCACGGTCACCAATACCGCCCCGACCCGACCCGCTCTTCCCCTGCCCAGCGCTCACTACGGCCTGGACAGCCTCCGCCAGCGCGCAGAACTCCTCGGCGGCACCATCACCTCCGGCCCGACGACCGACGGCGGCTACGAACTCCGCCTGGACCTCCCCACCGGAGTCAGTCAGTAACCAGGCGGGGATCTCTTCCTGGGCGAGCTCCCTCGCCCCGCTCGCGGTCAGCACGATCGACGCGCTGAGCCCAGCTCATGCCGGGGGCTGCTCCGGCGACTCAGACATCCGTTCGCCGTCGGCCCTGCGGCCTGCTCAGTGGCCGGCTGCACATCATCACGGTCGACTGCAGGCGCTTGGACTGTCTCTGATGTGGGCGGCCGCTGCAGTGCCGGCCCAGGATCCAAGGCGAGAACGGTGTCCATCACTCCACGCCCACTTTTTAAGTGTGCACAATATAATTTCGCAATTGAACATTTTGGGGTAGGCTATCGAGCAGGCAAGACTTGCCTGAGGGAGGAGTCGTGATGAGCGAGACCGCGACAGACGCCGGGCAGGCTGACGCTGAGGCGGTCAGCATGCTGCTCGAGGACCAGCTGTGCTTCGCCCTGTACGCGGCGCAGCGCGCGCTGACCAATCGCTACCGCCCGCTGCTGGACGAGTTCAACCTGACCTATCCGCAGTACCTGGTGATGCTGGTGCTGTGGGAGCACGGCGCCCTCCCCATCAAGACTCTGGGCACGCTGTTGCAGCTCGACTACGGCACCTTGACGCCGCTGCTGAAGCGCCTGCAGGCAAACGGGCTCATCCGGCGCGAGCGTCAGGTGGACGACGAGCGCTCGGTGCAGATCACTCTCACCCAACAGGGGGTCGAGCTCCGCGAGCGCGCTCGCGCCATCCCCGTTGCCATGGGGCGCGCGGCGGGCTTCACCGCTCGGGATACCGAAGAAGCCAAGTCCCTCCTCGAACGTCTGACGGCCAACGTCTCCGCGCGCTGATCAGGCTGCTTCCTGTCGCTGGTCCGCCGTGAGCGGTCCCGGACGCACCACGCGCCATGATCCGCCGGTCACGGCGATGGTGAGAACGTCGCCAACATCGCCCTGCATGTCTTCACAACTGCTTCAACTCCGTGGGCCGCACCGAGGTCAACTCCCGCCGGTCGCTCTGCTCAGCAAGTAGTCCACCCGGCTCGTCCACACTCGCCGCGAGGTGGACGTGTACGCGGTCTCGTCCCTGCCGACCGGAACCGTACCGGCCTCCGCGACGCTGCCCGGACCACTTCTGCCCGTGAAGCCATGTGAACGACACCCCGGCGTGTCAGGCACCGGGTCAGTGGCCGTGCCTCAGGAACACCCACCTTGTGAAAGGCCCTGCCATGCCGCCCACCGACACCGCCACCCCCCAGATCCACATCGCCTCGATCCAGGCGGGAAAGCCGGTACCACTGCCTTGGAAGGGATCCCAGCTGGTGACCGGCATCGTCAAGCACCCGGTGACCGGCCCCGCCAGGGTCAGCCGCCAGGGGCTCGCCGGCGACGGCCAGGCCGATCTGCGCCACCACGGCGGTCCCTCCAAAGCCCTGTGTGTGCATCCCGAAGAGCACTATGAGCACTGGAGCGAACTGCTCGGCGACCCCGACCTGCCAAGCGGCGCACTCGGCGAAAACCTGACCACCCGCGGCGCATTGGAGGCGGACGTCTGCATCGGGGACATCTGGGCGGTGGGCACCACCCTCCTCCAGGTCACGCAGCCACGCCGCCCCTGCTACCGGTTGGCAGCACGCTTCGGCAACGACCAACTGGCACCCGCGATGCAGCGCACCGGCCGCACCGGCTACTACCTACGCGTCCTGCAGCCGGGAAGCATACGCGCCGGCGCCGTCATGACACTCGTCGAGCGTCGCAACCCCCACGTGAGCGTTGCCGAAGCCAACCGCGTCATGCACCACGACCGTCATGACCTCGACGGCATCAGCACACTGCTTGCCCTCCCCGATCTCCCTGCCAGCTGGCGCATCTCTCTGCAGCGCAGAGTCGCCGGACGCGACGACGACTCCGACCAGGCGCGACTGACCGGGACCCCCACCGACAGCAAGGAACCCCATGACTGAACGCTCCTGGCATGTCCTGCAGCACGTGCCCTACGAGGGCCCGGCGCTGATCACGACCGCCGCGACCAAAGCCGGTGCGGATCTGCACATCCACCGCATGTGGGAAGGCGCCCCACTCCCGTCCATCACCGACACGGCCGGACTCATCGTTCTCGGCGGCCCCATGAACGCCATGGACGACGCCAACCATCCTCACCTCGCCGATGAACGCCGCCTGCTGACCGATGCCCTCAGCGCCCGGATTCCCATCCTCGGTATCTGCCTCGGGGCTCAGCTGCTGGCAGCCGCCGCGGGAGCGGATGTCACACAAGGACCCGAATTCGAGATCGGAGCAGGCACTGTCACCCTCACCCCCGCAGCGTCGAACGACCCGCTCCTCACCGGCCTCAACCCTGCCCTGCCCGTCTTCCACTGGCACCAGGACACCTTCACACTGCCCGCCGGCGCCCGCCTCCTCGCCTCCAGCACCCGCTACGCCCACCAGGCCTTCCGTGTCGGACCCACCGCCTGGGGACTGCAGTTCCACATCGAGGTCGACGCCGCAGCCATCGACGCGCTACGGCATCTGCTGCCCGACCACGCCCGTCCCAGTGCGCACGAGATGAGGGCCGTCGCCGCCATCGGACGTACCGTCCTGCCCCGGCTGTTCCAACTCGGCTGAATGTCCGGGGACCTCCTGAGTCTGCCGGCCAGCGCTTCGAAGCAGGTCGTTTTGGGCTGATTCATGAGAGCGGCAGGAGACGTCACACTCCTGTCCCAGGGCGACACCAGTCACCACGCGCGTATGGCAGCCACTCGGCATGACCGAGACCCGCTTTGGTCCTGCCGGTCATCGCGTCCAGAGGTGCCAATCCGCCCCAGCGTCTCCACTGGATCACCTTCGACAGGAGGCCCGAAGGTCCTCAGCGTTCTCGAATCTCAGCAGTCTTCCGCGGATCGTCCCCCAGAATGCGGGCCGCGAGCCGCCGGGCCTGCTCCTCCACGGACTGGTGGCGAGTGACAAACAACTCGTACCCGTACAACTTTGTACGCTCGCCCGGTCCCGGGATCTGGCGGAACTCGACATCGACGCCATCGGGGCTTGTGAGCTCCTCGGGGAGGCCGGGCTCCTCGCGTCGTGGCGAGACATTCGTGAGGACGCAGCCCCACCGCTCGAACCAGCCGCTGTCCGCAAGGGTTTGCTCGAGGAGCCGGGCAGAGAGTGTCCACCGGCTCTTCCCAACTACGGTCCGCTGCGGCCCGCGCGAGTTCGGCCTCGTACTGGGCGGTGTCGAAGCAGATGTCCGCGGGCACACCAGTGACATTGCTGGTGTTCTCCCAGGAGTCCCGGATCACCCGATCGCCCTCGCGGCGCATGGTGACGTACAGGGCGCCGCAGCAGCCGGCGGTGCAGGCCGGCAGTCGACGGCGAGACGCCAGGGTGAGTGGCCTTGGAGCATGGTCCCGGGTGACCCCACCGCACCCGTTCGGGTGATTTCCGCGCGGTCGCACTTCTTCCATGAATTCGAACAGGCGTATCATTCTGGTCGTGGCCGATACCTTTCCTCCCGATCTCCTCGACGCCCAGCTCCGCCTCCATCGGGCCCGAGCCGAGTACGAAGCGTTCTGCCGCACGTTGCCCTGGTCGGTCGTACCGGCCAAGGGCTGGCCCGGCGAGGTGCACCCGCACACCGGGGTCGTGACCGGCGGGCGGGCGGACAGTCCCGGCTACACCGACGAGCAGAAGGTGGACTACGCCCGCCGGCGCGAGCTGGTCCGGGATCTGTCCATCCAGGTGTCGACCCATCCGTACTGGGCGACCATCGAGGACCCGGCGCGGGTCGAAGCCCGGATGGCCCTCAAGCACCACCCCGACGCCGTGCCGGCGACCGCAGAACCTGCGGCACTGAAGGCAGGGTGAGAACGTCGCGTTGGACCACCTGAGCCGGCAGCAGGAACGCATCCTGACCTGCATCCGGGAGTGGATCAACGATCACGGTGAAGACCCCCACCGTCCGGGAGATCGGCCGGCACGTCGCCCTGTCCAGCCCGTCGTCCGTGGCACCGGAGCAACACGGGGCAATCTCACGCCACGGCCGGCGCCGGCACTCCTACCGCGGCGACCTTCCTCGTCCTCAAACCGGCCCGCGCCCGCGAACGGATCACGCACCGCGACCAGCAGGAAACGATCCACGGCAAGGCCGAGCGCCAAAGGCCACCACCAAAATGGACGCTGGAGATCAGCATCGACGGCAAGAGCCCGAACGGCGCGCATGCCATGGAATGCCATATATACGGCAACAGGTATACATCCGACAGATCATCCGAGAACGGACAGTACGAGCACTGCCCGAAGAAGTCGAAGCCTGCCGGTTCTGCCGCGCTTCGGCGCGACAGCGAACCCGCCCCGCCCAACGCCTGCATGGCCGGTGTGCGGGGCGCGTCGGCCTGTGACCGGAATCCGCGGACTCGAAGAGCCTGTTTCCCAACTGGACGTGGCGCTACGCCGCGGGACGCTGTGACGTCCAACGGCTCAGAAACCGGCCGGTCCTACTCGGGCAGGATGTCGGGCCGATGCGCCGCAGCGAGTGCCGCGCGTACGAGTTGGAGGTCGACCGCCGGCACGGAGTTCCCACGCCGGCGTTCATCGCAGCCATCGGGTCGCCCTCCGTCCCCGCCGGCTACTCCCTGGTCTCCGGCGCCGTGAACTCCTCCCGCTCCACGTGGGCGGCGATGAGCTGCTCCTGTCTCTCGCGGTACTCGTCGTGCAGGACGGGCATGGCGTCGGCGCTCGCCCAGCCTGGCCTTCGCCCTCGTCTCCGGCGGCCGTGAGCATCTGGCGTACCGTCACCCGGTCACGCGAGATCTGCTGAGAATCGGTCTTGCGGCCTTGTCGGCCCTGGGCAGGCTCGCGACGCCGATCGTCCCGCGGTGGGTCCCGTGGAAAACAGGCCTGCGTGAACTTCCCGTCGTGCCTCTACAGCCTCGGTGGCCCCTCCGGGGCTGCCACCCCGCAGTGCGCTGGCGGAGGGGGATCCCGCGGGCGGGGCGTAACCGCTGGTGTCAGCGGCGCCAGGCCCCGCTGTCCCAGGTGACGAGCCGGGCATCATCATCGTGGCTTGCCAGCGGTGCCGTCGTCCCGCTGCTTGTCGCCTGGCCGACGACGCCGGAACCTGACTGCCCAGTGGGGGCGTACTCGACCGCGTCCGTTACGAGGGAGTCTTGCCTCCTAGGCAAACTCTTTGCCTAGGAGGAATGCTTGTGGCTCAATAGTGGCATGGTCAGAGGAACCGCGGAGATGAGCGCCATGGAGACGGGCGCCGTCCTCTCCAGTGTCGCACCGCAACTGCGGGACCTGCGAAAACGCAGAGGACTCACCCTTGAAGCAGCCGCACAACGCCTTGGGCTGTCTCCCGCGCACTTGTCCCGTCTGGAAACGGGCCACCGGCAGCCGTCGTTGCCCATGCTCCTGACGCTGGCTCGCACCTACGGCACAACCGTCTCGCATCTGCTCGATGAGACACCTCCCGAGCGGGATCCTGTGGTCAAGCCCGCGGGCCCGGGATCAGTAGGGGCCGACGGATGGACCTACTGGCATGCCGGCCAGTCCCGGCGAGCGATGCAGGCGCTGCGCGTGCATGTGCCACCGGGTACTCAGAACGACTCGGTCCGAGTCCACTCCGGCGAGGAGTGGCTGTACGTCCTCACGGGCCGACTCAAACTCTCGCTGGGAAGCGAGGAGCACTTCATCGAGCCGGGCGACTCGGCCCACTACGACAGTCTCACCCCCCATCGGATCACTGCCCTACCACCGGGGGGCGCGGACCTGCTGTTCGTCCACACGCTTCTCCAGAGCCCCGCCAGTGATCTGTGCCTGGGAGCCGGGGGAACGTCCGATTTCGCAGGGCGCCGACCGGCGCACGAACCCATCAGAAGGTGACACTCATGCCGCTCAGTGAGAACACCGGCGTCGAGCGCGGGGACGGTCGTTTCCCCAAGGGATTCGCCCTCCGCCTGTTCGCCTACATCGTGGCTGGCCATCTCGTTGCCGGCTTCCTCTTCCTGCTGTTCACCGTCGGAGCCAAGTAAGCGGTCGCTCGCCCCCAGTTCCCTTCCGATCGGCACAGGGCCAGAAGCCGCCGACTCGCAGAACCACCGGGCGGCACGCCGATCAGCAGCGGCGCCGGGGCCGCTGCTGAGGGGCCCCGGCCAACGCGAGGGAAGAAAGTGCGAAGATGGCGCTCTGCATCACGGACCATGCCCCGATGCGCGAGGCATCCAGTCGCACGGGCCGGAACGTGACCGCAGGCCGTCCCGGCCCGGCGGAGCGCACAGAGGCGCGTACGGGTGTCCTTCGCGCCGTCCGCCCACAGGCGAGGTACGGGCACTGTGGCGCGAGCGGACCCACGAGCTCGTCGGCACGGTGGCCCTACCAAGCAGAGGCGCGGGCGCCCGCACAGCGCAAGAACGTCCACTCACGCGAGCTCACCCACCAGGACTGACAGCACCGCAACGATCACCGCAGCCACGGCGGGGCCCCGCTCCCGTGCCGAGCTGTCGGGGCCTCGAGAGCGGCCCGGGGCGGGTGTATGCGCCGGCCCCGAGCGAGAGCGGAGGGGGCACGACGGCGAAGGCGGTGACAACACGGCGACGCGTGAGCGAGGTGTTCATGGCCTACTCCTCAAGCCGGGTGCATGCGCCACGGCTGTGGCTTGGGTGTGCTCTCACAGAGCATTCGGCGCACCGGGGTCCGGCTGAGGGCGAAGGTGTTCCGCATGTGCATTGTTTGTGCGTCGTATCATGGGAGGCATGTCCGACACGACGCACGGCATCACGACGGGTGCCATGGCCCGGCGTCTGGGCGTCTCCCCCACCACACTGCGGTCCTGGGACCAGCGGTACGGCATCGGTCCGGCGGCGCGGGAGGACGGACGGCACCGACGCTGGTCACCGGCTGACGTCGCCATGCTGGAGGAGATGTGCCGGCTCACCACGTCCGGCGTGCCACCGGCCGAGGCCGCCCGGGTGGCCCGAACCCGGGCGGCCGGGCAGCACCCCGCGCCTCCGGTTGCCGACACTGTCGGGCCCACGCGTGCCCCGGGTTCGGGCAACGGGCTGCCGCTCGGCGACGTCCACAAGGAGTTCCGGGGACTGGCCCGGGCGGCGGTACGACTCGACAGTCCCACCATGGACACGTTGCTGCGCGATCTGGTGGCCGAGCACGGGCTCGTCACCTCCTGGGAAGAGGTGATGGCGCCCACGCTCCACGCCGTCGGCCGCAAGTGGGAGTCCTCGGACGACCGCTACGTCGAGGTCGAGCACCTGTTGTCCTGGCACATCTCCACGGCCCTGCGGCAGTTGGTGAGCTCCGCCCGTCCGCGCGTGGCGGACGCGGCCCCGGTCCTGCTGGCCTGCGTCCCCTCCGAGCAGCACACCCTCTCGCTGGAGGCCCTGGCCGCCGGTCTCACCGAACGAGGGCTGCCGACCCGTATGTTCGGAGCAGCGGTACCGGCCGAGGCGCTCGACGCGGCGGTACACCGCCTGGGCCCCGCGGCCGTCGTCCTCTGGTCGCAGTCCCGCTCGACCGCCAGTCACGCCCTGGCCCGGCATGTGGCGGAGATCGCGTTCGGCATCAAGGGTGCCCGGACCCACCCGCTGGTGCTGCTCGCCGGTCCCGGCTGGGCCGGGCGCGCAGCCGCACCGGGGATGCTGCGGCCCGGTGGCCTGCGCGAAGCACTCGACATCCTCGCTCGCCGCTGCGCGGCCTTTCCCGACCCCGCCGCCGACAGGAATCCCGCCGACTGAGGACGGGACGCTCCGGTCGGCTCGGTGGCGCCGGACGGCCCGGATTCCGTCCGACGCGGGCTCAGCCGCGTGGCAGCAACGCGGCGGTGAGTTCGGCGGCACGCCGGTGCCAGCCGGAGGCGCCGCTGAGCATCGCGTGTCCCCCGGTGGGCATCGGAATCCCGACCGCCTCGGCACCCGCGGTCCTGGCCTTGCACCCGAACTCCCAGGACTCCCGGGCGGAGGTGATCCGGTCGGCCTCGTCGTGCAGCACATAGATCCCCCCGCCCCGCGAGATGCTCGACGGGCTCCCCCGACGGGCACCAGGGGGCCGCAGCTGGACAGTGAGGTCGAGGCGCTCACCGGTGAGCGGCAGCCGCATTCGGTACGAGCCTTCGACATCGAAGAACGGCGAGACTTGAAGCGCTCTCCTCCCTTCGCAAGCTCAGGAAGGAGATTCCGCCCTATCTTGCGATGGGAGGCTTGACGCGACGAGCGCGCCTGACGACTGCTCTTCCAGCAGCCGGGATCGCCACGAGGCCGATCCGGTACAGGTGCAAGATGTTCCGGGCTGCGTTGCGGTCGGCGTTGCCGAACCAGCCGCAATCGGGGTTCTTGCACACGAACGTGGCCTGATCTTCCCGGCTGCCGGGCGTGGTGAAACCGCACGCTGAGCAGCGCTGGGAGGTGCCGGGGGCGGGGACCTTGACCAGGGTGCCGCCGTGCCGGGCGGTCTTGTACGTCAGCATCGTGACCGTGCGGTTCCACGCCTGGGATGCGAGCGGTTCAGCCCGGTCTTCTGTGCGACGTTCTTCCCCGGCTCTTCGACAGTGCCCCGAGCCGACTTGACCATGCTCGTGATGGTGAGTGCTTCGACCACGACCGTGCCGTAGGTGCGGGCGATGGTGGTGGTCGCCTGGTGCTGCCAGTGCACTGCTCGTCGCTTGGCTTTCGCTCGGAGCCGGGCGATCTGGTCATAGGTGCGGTGCAGGCGACGCGAGGTGCGCTCCCCTGCCTTGCGGTGCTGTTTGCGCTGGGCGGCGCGCTGCTCCAGGCGCAGGAGCTTGGTCTTCTCCTTCCCGGTCAGCCACTCGCCGTGCTCGAACGTGGTTCCGTCCGAGAGAGCGAGTGGGACCGTGACGCCCACGTCGATTCCGACGTCCGGCCCCTGGCGGGGCTCGGGCGGGGGCTCCTGGGTCATCACGCGGAAGGCGATGTGCCAGCCGAGCGCGTCTTTGATGAGCCGGGCGCCGGTGATCCGGTTGTCCGTGTCGGCGTGCTTGCCGACGGGGAGGTCTTTGGTCCACCGGAAGCGGACACGGCCGATCTTGGGCAGGTTGACCATGCCCCAGCGGCGGTGCACGCGCATGATGTTCAGGTCGCGGCCCTGCGGCACGTCCACGCTCATCACGGACCGGAACCGGCCCTTGAACGTCGGGGCGTCCGCTCGGCCCTCCCAGCAGTTCTTGTCGGGTAGGCCCTTTCCCTCTCAAGAAAGGGCCCCCCTCAGAACCGGGCGTGCGAATTACTCCGCACCCGGCTCAAGCAGACCGCGAGGGTCGCGCATGCATCTGCTCATCCGTAGTTACGGGAAGCGTGGTGCTTCCTATGGCAGTCGGCATGGATCAATGTCATGTTCGATCGCTTATCCGATCCACCGCGTGAGCGGTACATCAGGTGATGCCGGTTGATCGTGCGGTAGTTGGCGTGGAACCAGTCGGCCCATTCCCGGACGGAGTCCGGTTCGTAGGTCGCACCGCCGATCAGGTCAAGCCCGCATAGCGGGCAGATGCCCTTCTGCTTGGCAGCCAGCGAGACGGCTGTTTTGCCATCCGCTTGGGGATGCTTCCGCCTTCGCGTCCGCCCTTCCCAGTACTGCTTCAACTCCGGGTCATCTTTGGACGCACGTCCGCTGACCATCACGTGACGTTGGATGTGCGTCCAACTAAATTTGACCATGTGGGATCCGGTCTTCTTGTCTCCGAAAACCCAGCGATCTTGTCGGGTCGGGTTGAGCCGGCCGAAGTACGCTTCCTTTACCCAGGTAGACGACTTCTTCGGGTGCCTTCTCTTGCTCCACCTGTACTGGCGCTTGTACATCCAGTAGTCGAGGCGATTGAACGTCTCACTGGATGCGGCGCCTCTGTAGTAGGTGGCCCAGCCCTTGATCAGAGGGTTGACCCGACAGATCAGCTCCGTCGTTCTGGCCGATGCCATCTGCTTGCATCGATCCGCAACTTCCCTCTTGACCTTCTGGATTGCTGATTTGCTGGGCTTGGTCAAGAACTTGCCGTTGTAGGTCCTGACATTGAACCCCAGGAAATCAAACCCTTCCTCGACGTGGACTACTTGAGTCTTCTCGTCGTTGAAGGTCAGTCCCCTCGGCCCCAGCCAGGCGGCTAACACCCGCATACGCGAGGCCGCAGCCGTCGCACCGGACGGACATGCTCATCTCGGCGTCCTGGGTGGCGACGCCGAGCTCGCGGAAGAGACGCAGCAGATTCGGGTAGGAGCGCTCGTTGTCGACGATGAAGCCGCTGTCCACGCGCACGGTGCCGCCCTCCCCGGTCGACAGCTCGTGGGTGTGGGCGTGGCCGCCGAGCCGGGCGTCCGCCTCGTACAGCACCACGTCGTACGTCCGCGACAGCACGTGAGCAGCCGTCAGGCCGGCCACTCCCGCACCGACGACCGCGACGGTTCGCCGGTTCATGCGTTCCCCCTCGTGTTCCGGGGCTCCCGCGCACCTGTTGTGCGGAACGTCCCCGTGGATGCTTCGGTGCCGTCGGCCTTCCGGATGGGTGCGCGTTCCTCGGGCGCGGATGCGGTCCCCGGGGCGTCCGGGGCGGGTGGCCTGCCGGAGTCGGACTTCTCCTTCGTCGTGACGGCCGCGGAGTCCTCGGCGAGGCGGCCGCGCAGCCGCTGCAGCCCCCGCCGCGCGTGGCTCTTGACGGTGCCCAGCGGCATACCGGTCCGTCGCGCGATCTGCACCTGTGTCAGGTCTCCGAAGAACGCGAGCGTCAGGACGTCTCGCTGGACGCGTGGAAGACGGGCGAGTTCGCCGGTGACCACGATGTGGTCGAGCAGGTGGTCGGGTCCGTCGGCGGCCGCGGCGTGCGGGGGCAGCGCGGCTCCCGCGGCGGCGACGAGTTCGGTCCTGCGGGTACGGGCGGAGAGCGTGTCGGCGATCTTGCGGCGCGTGATGCCGACCAGCCAGGCCGGGACCGGTCCCCGGTCGGGGCAGTACCCGTGACGGCCGCGCCAGGCGGCGAGAAAGACCTGCTGGGTGACGTCCTCGGCCTCACGGGAGTCCCCGATCGCACGGCTGGCCAGGGAGTGCACGAGACCGCCCCAGCGCCGGTAGGCCAGGACCAGGCAGTGCTCGTCGCCGCGGACGAGTCCGGCGCCGATCTCCTCGTCCTTCGGCTCGTCTTGAGCCGAGGACTCGGGTGCGGGGCGGGCGTCCGGGGCGGGGCGGTCGGGCCCCGACGCGGGCCGACTGACCGGGGCGGGACGCTCGGGCCGTGCGCCGGGGCTGTCGAGGCGGTCATGGGGGGCGTGGAGGTCGTCGCACGGGAGCAGGCCGCCGGGAAGCGGGTGAGGGCCTCCGTAGAACGGGAGAGGGCGGAAGCGGCGCACCGTGAGCGCTGCGGTCATAACGACTCCTCCTGGCGTGCGGGCCGGGCAGGCGGGTCGGGCGTCCGCTCCTGTTGGACCGGGCCGCCGCCGGGTGCCTGGTGCTCCCGGCCACCTCAGAATCCGGCGCACCGCAGCGGCGATTCAAGATGCATCGTTTGTGCATCGTCTTGTCACGGGGCGATCGCGTCGTCCGGGGGCGGATCGGGGCGCGGGGGTCCCAAGCCCCGAGGGGGCTGAGTCCCTTCGGCCGCTCGCAGGCGGCCGCGACGATCCGGTCGCACCGGCCCGGAGCGAGCGGCTCACTGCCCTTCGGCGCGGCAACGTACCAGCAGCTCCATCCGCACCTGCTCGGGTCCGCGTTCCTTGCGCCCGACGTGCTCGGCCACCGTCAGCTTCTCCGCGTCCGTGACGCTGCACTCCCTGAAGCCGAGGCCTCCCGGATCTGCACACGGCGGCACTCGACCGTACGCCCCGTCCACTCGTGGGAATCCAGTTCCGAAGCGGAGACCTGTACCTGCCGGGCGACGAACTCCACGACCCCACCGGACAGCTCTGCCCGGCCCCGGGGAAAACGACCGTACTGCGTGGAGAACTTCAGCAACACGGCGAAGCCCGGCCTGGTCGCACCGCGCTTGCCGGACACGAGTCCTGCTGGTCCCTCAGCAGTGCCCGCGCACTCCCGATGAAGTCGATCACCCACGGTGTGTGATGGGACAGGTCAGAATGTCAAGGATCGGCAACTCTCGACTCGATCCGGAGGCACCCCCGCCAGTCGGCGGGGTTGGTTCGGACACCTGCCGGATGGTTGAAACCGGCAATTCTCCGAAAGTGTGGTCTGTGGGTTCTGGCCATGCCGTCAGCGCCGACAGCCGCGGACCGATCTCGTAGGCGGCCTGGCAATCTCACGTGCCGAGTTGCCGTAGCCGGGCAGATCTCATCCTCGGGCCTGCTGGTGGGAAGAGCGTCTGGCGCCGGAAACGCGGCGAGTTGGAGGACTGCTGCTGGTACGGCCATACGTGCGCGGCCAGGCCGGACGATCCCGATGAAAGACCGAGGGCGGGGCGCACTGCCCGGAGGCGAACGGCGCATGTTTTCGTGGGTTTGTGACCAGACCAGAGCTCCTGACCTTGTGACTTTCCGATGGCGTCCCGGGCTGCTGTTCCAGTACGGGGCCGCCGGGCGCGGGCCGCACAGTCCGGTGCCGGACGGAGCGTCCTGGGGGGGATGGCCGTGACCGGCAATAGCCTTGAGGGCCCCACGGCCGCGGGCCCGGCAGCGGCCAGTACCGAGATGCGGCTGGCCGAGGTGCTGGCCGGCGTCATACAGACCGAGCAGGTGCCGCCCGACAGCGACTTCTTCACCGACCTCGGCGCCGACTCCCTCGTCATGGCACAGTTCTGCGCCCGCATCCGCAAACGCGACGACCTACCCACCGTCTCGATGAAGGACATCTACCAACACACCACCATCCGCACCCTCACCGCCGCGTTCACGGACACCACCCCACCCCCACCGCACACCGACACCCCATCCGACACGGAAACACTGCTGGCCGAGGTGCTGGCCGGCGTCATACAGACCGAGCAGGTGCCGCCCGACAGCGACTTCTTCACCGACCTCGGCGCCGACTCCCTCGTCATGGCACAGTTCTGCGCCCGCATCCGCAAACGCGACGACCTACCCACCGTCTCAATGAAGGACATCTACCAACACACCACCATCCGCACCCTCACCGCCGCGTTCACGGACACCACCCCACCCCCGGACGTGGCGGTCGAGTCACCGGCCCGAACGCCACCCGGAGCCGGTACGTGGTCATACGTACTGTGCGGGGCGGCACAGTTGCTGACGTTCCTCGGCTTCTCCTGCCTCGGCGCCCTCGCCGCCGTTCACGGCTACGAGTGGATCCAGGCGGGTTCCGGGGTAGCCGGCATCTATCTGCGGGCGGTCCTGTTCGGTGCGGCGGTCTTCTTCGGGGTGTGCGCCCTCTCCATCGCGGCCAAGTGGATACTCATCGGCCGCTTCACCCCTCGCAGGTTCCCCGTGTGGAGCCATGCCTATCTGCGATTCTGGTGCGCCAAGACCCTCATCCGCACGAGCCCGGCACGCCTGTTCACCGGATCACCGCTGTACGTGCTGTACCTGAGAGCCCTCGGCGCGCACATCGGAAAGGGCGTCACCATCCTCACCCGCAACATTCCGGTCTGCGCCGACCTGCTCACCATCGGTGACGGCACGGTCGTCCGCAAGGACGTGTTCCTGTCCGGGTACCGAGCGCACGCCGGCTGGATCGAGACAGGTCCGGTCACCCTCGGCATGAATGTGACCGTCAGCGAGCAGAGCGTCATCGACATCGGGACGTCGATGGGCGACGACGCCCAACTGGGCCACGCCTCCTCCCTGCATCCAGGACAGGCCGTGCCGACCGACGAGTCATGGCACGGCACTCCGGCGCAGCCTGCGAGGATCGACTACCGGGCTGTCGAGCCCGCGGCGTGCGGCACCCTGCGCAGGGCGCTGTACAGCCTGTGGCGCCTGATGACCGTACTGCTGGTGTACCTGCCGCTGACGGTGGCCGGCGTGACCATGGTGATCGCCGCGGTGCCGCAGCTGCACGCGGTGGCGACTGCGGGCCCGCCGGCCCTCACGCGCCCGGCATTCTTCCTCGAGGCGCTGGTCGCTTCACTGGTCGTCTTCATCGGCGGCCTGCTCGTGGGACTGCTGACGGTGAACACCGTGCCACGGCTGCTCACCCCGGTCATCAAGCCGGGCTTGATCTACCCGCTGTACGGCTTCCACTACGGCATCCAGCGGACGGTCATGCGGATGACCAACATCAGGTTCTTCACCGTGCTGTTCGGGGACAGCTCCGCAATCGTGCACTTCCTGCGGTTCCTCGGCTACGACCTGTGCCGCTTTCGACAGACGGGGTCGAACTTCGGCTTGCTCGTCAAACACGACACCCCCTACCTGAGCCAGGTCGGCAGAGGAACGATGATCGCCGACGGCCTTTCGGTCATCAACGCCGACTTCTCCAGCACGTCGTTCCGCTTCTCCCGCGCCTCGATCGGGGCGAGAAGCTTCCTCGGCAACAACATCGTCTATCCCTCCCGCGCCCGGACCGGCGACAACTGCCTGCTCGCGACGAAGGTCATGGTCCCCATCGACGGGCCGGTGCACGAAGGCGTGGGCCTGCTGGGCTCGCCCAGCTTCGAGATCCCGCGCACCGTGCTCCGCGACAGCAAGCTCAACCACCTGGCCCGCGGCGAAGAGCTGCGCCGCCGCCTTGCCGCCAAGAACAAGCACAACGCAATCACCGCCGGCCTGTTCCTGCTCATGCAATGGTCCCACTTCGTCGTCCTCGCCCTCATCGCCACGGCCACCGTCGACTTCTATCCCACCCTCGGCGCGCCGGTGTTCGCACTGGCAGGTCTGCTCATCCTGTCGTTCACCGTCGTCTACTTCGCGCTGATCGAACGCGCGGTAGCGGGATTCCGCCCGCTCAAGCCGCTGAACTGCTCGATCTACGAGCGACCGTTCTGGGGCCACGAACGCTTCTGGAAGCTGGCGTCGACACACCGGTACATGCAGGTCTTCAACGGCACCCCGTTCAAGCCCATGGTCTGGCGGCTGCTGGGCGTCAGGATCGGCCACCGGGTGTTCGACGACGGCTGCTCGCTGGCCGAGCGCACCCTCGTCAGCATCGGGGACGGCTGCACCCTCAACGCCGGATCCATCATCCAGTGCCACTCACAGGAGGACGGCGCCTTCAAGTCCGACCACATCACCATCGGCGCGGACGTGACCCTCGGCGTAGGCGCCTTCGTCCACTACGGCACCACGCTCGGCGACCACGCACAGCTCTCCGCCGACTCCTTCCTCATGAAGGGCGAGGAAGTCCCCTCGCAGGCACGGTGGGGCGGAAACCCGGCCCAGGAGACAGCTGCCGTCAACGAGCCGCACAATCACTCGACACATGGTTGATCGGGATGATGCCCGGACCGGTGTCACCGAGGGTGCTCCCACTCCGCAGCTGCGGGCGCTCGCGAGCACCGACTTCGGCGTGCACTCGCCGCGCTGGCTGTCCCGGTTCGGCGCAGACCGAGCAGATCCTGCTGATCCTCTCCGAGCCGCGCCACGTCGCCGTCCGGTCGCAGCAGCACGGCGGGTACGTCCAGTTCCTTGCTGACGTCGACGACGTGGTCGACCCGATCTGCCCAGCCCGCCACCGAGAGGCGGCCGGACTGGTCGAGCGGCAGCCCGCGGCCGCCGTGCGTCGGCTCGTAGAGCGGCCCCGCTTCAGCTTCACGTCCCGCATCCGCCGGCCGAGCAGTTCATGTCCCTCGCCGAAGTCGTAGCGGACCCCGACCGCGGTGATCTTCCCAATCAGGTACCCGTTCAGGTCCTCGAAGTCCGGCCGGCTCACCGACCGGGCACTCGGCTCGGGGGACAGCAGCTCGCTCTGCGCGTGAGTGTCGTCCGGCACGTCGGCGCCCACCGGATGCCGTTCGGTGTGGTCGCTGTCCAGCAGCCCCTCCGACGCCAAGCCGTTGGCCTCGGCGGCCAGCTTCCCGTCGAGGTTGAGCCCTGCCCGCCGGTCGGCGGGAGGCTGAGCCCCGGTCGTCGGCCAGCAGCACCGCACCCGGCCGACCCGGTAGCGCTCGGCCGGCCGCTACGGGCTTTCGGGACGCGGTGCCCATCACGTGGTCACCCGTGCGCGGGGCGCGTTCCGGTGCGGCTGTCGCTCATAAGGTGTTGTCGCTTTGTCACATTTTGCGGCCTTCGACTGTCAATCGGGGAGAGCGTCGAGCAGATCGGAAAGGCAGGCATCGTGGACGTCTACCAGGCGGTCACAAGCCGACGGGCGGTGCGCGGATTCACCGATCGGCATGTCCCGAGGGAGGTGCTGGAGCGCGTGCTGTCCGCCGCGGCCTGGTCGCCGTCCTCATCGAACCTCCAGCCGTGGCGCGTCTACGTGCTGACCGGCGCGCCGCTGGCCGAGCTCAAGAAGCGCACCGGCGAGCGCCTGGCGTCATGCGACCCCTGGGACGAGCCGGAGTACGAGCAGTACCCGCCCGCACTGAAATCCCCGTACCGCGAGCGCCGATCCGCCTTCGGCGAGCAGCGCTACGGCGCACTCGGGATTGCCCGCGAGGACCTGGAGGCGCGCCAGAGGGCCGCCTCCGCGAACTGGGACTGTTTCGGCGCGCCCGCCGCCCTGTTCTGCTACATCGACCGCGACCTGGGCCCACCCCAATGGTCCGACGTCGGCATGTACCTGCAGACCGTCATGCTGCTGCTCCGCGCCGAGGGGCTGCACAGTTGCCCCCAGATGGCATGGGCCAAGTACCGCACGACCGTCGCGGAGGTGTTGTCGCCGCCGGACGAGCTCCTCCTCTTCTGCGGCCTGTCGATCGGCTTCGAGGACGTCACGGTGGGTTACGCCCGTACGGGCCGGGCGCCGCTCGACGAGACGGTCACCTTCGTCCAGGACTAGTGGCTCGTCACGCAGCCTTGGCCAGGTAATCGACCCGCTGCCCGTGAGCCAGCAGACTGTCTCCAAGACCTGATCTTGGAGGTGGTCGTGGGACGTCGACCGAGTGTGTTCGTCCGGCCGGTGAGTATGGAGGAGGGCCGCAGGCTGCAGCGGATCAGCCGGACCGCGAAGGACCCGGTGAAACTCCGCCGGGCGATCGTGGTGCTGATGTCCGCCCAGGGCCAGACGGTCAAGGACATCACCACGCTGATGCAGGTCGGCGAGGACTACGTCCGTGAGGTCATCCACGCCTTCAACGAGCGGGGGTTCGACGCGCTGGACCCAAAATGGAGCGGGGGACGCCCCAGGACGATCAATGACGAGGTGCGCGAGCACATCTGCCTGATCGCCCGGACGTCCCCCGCCGACTGGAAGATCACCGCGTTCTCCACCTGGAGCCTGAGCAAGCTCGCCGACCATCTGGTCAAGCAGAAGGTGACCGCGGCCATCAGCCGGGAGACCCTGCGCCGGATCCTGCGCGCCGGCAAGGTCTCCTGGAAGACCACCACCACGTGGAAGGCGTCCACCGACCCGGAGTTCATCGCCAAGATGCACCGCGTCCTGGCGCTCTACGACACCCCGCCGGCGGACGGGCGGGTGATATGCGTCGACGAGTTCGGGCCGCTGAACCTGATGCCGCGCAAGGGCAAGGCGTGGGGTCCGGTGCGGCGTCCGCGCAGGCTCCGGGCCACCTACAACCGTCACCACGGTGTCAGGCACATGCTCGCCGCTCTCGATCTGGCCACCGGCAAGCTGTACTACCGCATCCGCCCGCGCAAGCGCTGGCGGGAGTTCCTCGACCTCCTCAAGGCCCTGCGCGCCCGCTGGCCCGGTCAGAGGCTGTATGTGGTGCTGGACAACTTCTCCCCGCACAAGCACGTCAAGGTCCGCGCCTGGGCGGCCGACCACCGGGTCGAGCTGGTCTTCCTGCCGACCTACGGGTCCTGGCTGAACTGGATCGAGTCCGAGTTCGCAGCCCTGCGTTACTTCGCGCTGAACGGCACCGACCACCGCAGCCACGACGAGCAGAACGCCGCCATCGCCGCCTACGTCCGCTGGCACAACACTCACGCGGAACCGAAGACCAACTTCGCCCCCGATTCACCGATCCGCCAGTGGACCCAATACCCGGCCAAGGCTGCGTGACGAGCCACTAGCCAGGCCGCTCCCCCGCACTTGGCATCAGCGAAGCAGGTGAGCCCCCGGGAATACCGTCCACGCCCTCCACAGGGACCGAACAGAGCGATCGGCGCCGAGTGGGCCGCGGCCACTCCGCGCTCGGCCAGGCCAAGGCGTCCCGTGCGTGCGTGGGCCGAGGTGAACGGCACCTGCTCAGCGAAGCACAGCGCCGCTGCATGCGATCCAGCGCCGGGAACCTCGCGCTCGGCAGCAAGGACGGACGGCGACGGAAACCGCGACGCATCCGCCGAAGGCAGCAGGCCCGGCCGAAGGTCGCCCTGGTCGGCGGTCCCGCAGCGGGCTGACCGCCAAGATCCACATGGCCGCCGACCGGCGCTGCCCGCCGATGGCGCTTGCCCTGACCGCCAGGCAGGGCGCCGGTGGTCCCTACATCCTGTTGGGCGCGTGCGAGCACGGCGATGGCCCGGAGGAGCTCGGAATCCTCAGGCAGTGGCCCGTGGGCAGCCATGTCGGTCCACGGCGGCAGCCCGCGGCGCCCTGATCGAATCACTGCGGCGCTGATCTCACCAACACGACGGGCGGCCGCACGCTGCGGCGCCTGCTGCCTCCCTGCCCGGGCGCCCCGCACGGCAGCGGCAGCGGCAGCGGCAGAAACGCGATGGCCGGACATCCGCCGCTTTGTCAAGTACCGGCATCTCGGGACTCATACCTCTTGCCCGAGTCGAACATCCTGAGCTCTCAAGTCTCGGTACCGGCATAGGAGGATCCCCATGACCGCACTGGCCAGGGCGGCTGCAATCCGTCTTTCCGCGTTCTTGATCGCTTCCACAGCGATGCTGGCGGCCTGGAAAGGGTCACTGTCGATCTATCCGGAGGTGCTCATCGCTGTGGCGGTGACGCTGATCGTGTCCTTCTTCGTGCGGCAGCGCCTCGCTCAGTACTGGGCGGAGAGCCGATGGGACGAATGGCTCCGAACAGCGTCGGGGCTGGCGTGGCGGGACCGATGGGAACTATTCCGCGCCACGGTGCGGGGGCGGTCCGTGGTCGATCCGCGGCTGGCGGACCTGGCTGTGCAGCGCGCGGAACGGCTGAGCGCATTGCTGGACGCCGGCAAGCCCGGGCGCGACGTGAGCTGGCCCCTGCTCGGTGCGGCCGTCGCCCTGATGACGGCCGGGCTGATGCTGGTCCAGGAACGGGAGGCGTGGTCTATCGTCGCCTACGCGGCACTGCTGGTGATCGCCTGCCTCACCGATCTGCTCGTCAATCGTCGACGTGCCCGACGGGCCCAGCGGTGCATCCGGGTCAATCGCGGACCGGCCGGCATGGGATGACCGCGCTTGACCACAGATCACCGGCAAGGACCGCGGCGGATCGCCCGGTCCGTCGCTCCGGATCCCCCGTCCCCCGGTACCGCAGTGTGACCTCGGCCCAGCCGGCCTCTGCGGTCCGCATCGCCACAACCCGCGCGGTCCGAACAGCGGCACGGACCGGCTGATCCGTCGAAGCCAAGCCGGCTCATCAACGGCCGCGGTTCTCGGACCAGACTCGCTGGATCGTTCTGTAGTCGATCACGGCAATGTTCTCCTGCCGCAGAAGGTCATGGGCCTGCGGCGATGTCAGGAACTCGTCATCCGGTCGGCGCACGAGCCAGCCACCGATGACAGCCTGCGACTCACGACTCCCCGAACTGGGGTGCACCGCCCACTCATTGAGCCCGGCGGGCAAGTCTCACAACATCTGGGCATATCGGGACATCTTTCCTTCGATGTCGAGGGAGAAGCTGTCCAGGAAGTCGTTGTCGGTGACCGGCAGCCCTCTCTGCCGCATCGCCCGGCGCTCTGGCTCCAGTCAAAACCGGACCGCGAGACCGTACTCTGCAGCCAGCCCCACGGTCAGCTCGAGGATGTCGTCGCGCCCTCCATCGGCCAGGCAGTGGAAGTCCAGGTCGCCTCGGCCCCGCCGGCTGCGGTGGCCCGGCTCTCGGAACACCTGCGGATACCCATCGGTGAGCTGCGGTTCTACGGTGAGCGCAAGCAGACGCGGACCGACCACCTGCGGGAGGTGGCCCGGTATCTGAACTGGAAGCCCGCCAAGGCGCTGCAGCTTAAGGAGCTGGACGAGTTCCTGCTCGCGAGGGCGATGGAGCACGATTCGCCCTCGCTGCTGTTCCGGCTGGCGTGCGAGCATCTGGCGGCCTCGCGGGTGGTGCGGCCCGGGGTGGTCAGTCTGCTGGAGCGGGTGGCCACCGCGAGGGCGGAGGCGGGCCGGGAAACCTACCAGCGGGTCAGGCACCTGCTGACGCCGAAGCTGATGACCGAGCTCGACGGCTTGCTGAGCGTGGACCCGGTGATCGGGGAAACGCGGCTGAACTGGCTGTCTACCGGCGCGACCGGGGACTCGGCGAACGCGGTCAAGGGCGAGTTGGAGAAGCTGGGGTTCCTGCGCGGTCTGGACGCCCACGCCCTGGACCTGACCGCGCTGCCCGCCGAGCGGCGCCGGTTCCTGGCCCTGGTGGGACGGCGGCTGACCGCGCAGTCGCTGGACCGGCGTGAGCCGCAGCGGCGGCACCCGATCCTGTTGACGGTCCTGGCGCAGTCGGCCGCCGATGTGCTGGACGAGGTGATCAGTCTGTTCGACCAGGCCGTCTCGGCACGGGAGAGCCGGGCCCGGACCAAGATGCGCGACGAACTGGCAGCCCGCGCAGCCGCGGGCGAGGGACGGCAGGCGCTGCTGGACGAGATCCTGCCGGTGCTGTTGGACCTGGGAATCGAGGACGAGCAGGTCGGTGGCCGGCTGCGGAACACCATCGGATTTGCATTACGCCCACCAGGGCAAGATCCGCGAACGGTTCCTGGCCGGGCAGACCGAGCAGGCGTGGTGCCTGACCCTGCTGACCAACTCGGTGGTGACCTGGACGACGGAGTACTACGGCCTGGCCATCGCCCAGATGCGCGCCGAGGGCCGGGCGGTGGACGACGAACTGCTCGCGCACATCTCCCCCGCGCACAGCGAGAACGTCAACTACCACGGCACGATCAATGTCGAGGTCGACACCGAACTCGCCAAGCTCGACCCGGCCGGCTACCGCCCGCTGCGGCCTCGCCGCCCGGACCAGGTCTGAGACGCGCACTGATCGCCTCCGTCCGACGGGAGGACTGTCCTCCCGCAGCCGGTTGAGGTTCGGTGCTCGTACCCGGCGTAACCCCGTACAAGGGCTGACCGCCCCCGTTGTCCTCGAACAGCTCGCGCGTCGCAGCAGTGCCTGCCGTACGTCGTCCGGGGACAGTACCCGTAGCGGGCTGCCCAGGCTGAGCAGGTATTTGGCGAGCCCGTCCGCGTCGGGGCCGTCCGGGTGGTGAGTGCCGACCGTCGGCGGGACCAGCCGCAGCGCCCGGTCCATGGGCAGCGGGAGGCGGACCGTCACGTACAGCGGGTACGCGCCGCTCGCGATGCCTCGCGAGACAAGAAGTGCTGGATCGGGAGGGTCGAGGAGTACCACCGCGTGCCCGGTCGGCTGCGCCTGCGTCACCCGGTCGGCCCGGAACGTCCGCCACTCGCCCCGCGCCACATCCCGGGCGACGAAGTGCCATCGGCGCCCGGTGTGCACCAGGCGGTACGGGTCGACGTCCCTGACGCTGGCCTTCTCCGCCCGGTCGCGGTACGACAGGCGGATGCGCTCCCCCTGACGGCACGCGGTGGCCAGTTCCAGCAGCATGCCGGGCGCGATCTGCGGCTCGTCGGGCCTGGGTGTGTGCACGAACGCGGCGTCCATCTCGGCCAGCCGGTCCGCGATCCGCGGCGGGAGGGCCTGCCGCAGTTTCAGCAGCGCCGACAGCGCGGCCTGGTCGCTGCCGAGGACGCCGCTGAGCGCGGCCTCGCGCAGGGCAACGGCCACGGCCAGTGCCTCCTCGTCGTCGAGGATCAGTGGTGGCATCCGGGTGCCGCCGCTGAGGCGGTAGCCGCCCCACGGCCCGGGGTCGGACTCGACGCCGTAGCCGAGTTCCCGCAGCCTGGCGATGTCCCGGCGGACGGTGCGCTCGGTGACCTCCATCCGCCCGGCCAGCTCGCCGCAGTACCGGCGGAACCCCGGAAACTGAACGCCGTAGCGGTGATCCCTGCTCGGATACTCCCCGGACCCCATGCTGTGGCCTTCGCACTGGCTGAGCACATGGCGGCCTTCCCGCCGGTAGAGGTGACTTTGCCCTGGCTCCGGCCGGACGGGCCGCCGGTGACCAAGCTCCTGTACTTCACGGGTGCAGAGCTGGGGCCGCTGCGCCGGAACGACTTCAACACCCACGCCTGGAAGCCTGCCCTTGTCGCTGCTGGCGTGATCCCGGAGCGGGGGCCGGGCGAGTCGTACAAGGAATCACGTGAGGACGGCATGCATGCGCTGAGGCACTTCTATGCCTCGGTCCTCCTCGATGCCGGGGAGAACATCAAGGCTCTGAGCACCTACCTGGGACACGCTGACCCTGGCTTCACGCTCCGGACCTATACGCACCTGATGCCGAGCAGTGAGGCCCGTACCCGCCGTGCCGTGGACTCGATGTACCGGACAGCCCGGAAGCCCCCTGACGGCCCAGAGACGGCCCCTGAGGCATGAAAGAGCCCCCGCCCAACGGGAAACCACTGGTCGGGGGCTTCTTCGTGGCTGGGATCGGCTAGTTCTTCTGGAAGTGGCGGGCCGGGTCGCTGGCCTGGGGCCGCGTTCTCGATCGGCCCTCTGGCCCGCTGCTGAGCCCGCGTTGGTCACCACTGAGCGCCCCCGCACGGCCCAGAGACGGCCCGGGCGGGGGCGCTGCCGTGAGCGTCGGAACAGTACCGACCACCGCTTGAGGAGTTCGATCGGGTGTGCGTCTCGGCCCTGTCGAGCGGCCACTTCGTTACGTGACTCCGGCCGTGCCGAGCCGGCCGTGCCGAGCCGCCGGGTGCCGGGCTCATCCGCCGTCGTTGAGGTCATCGTGGATGTCACCCCGTCGCCCCGCCGGCTTCCCGGCCAGTTCCGCCTCATGGGCACCGGGGGCACCCGGGACGGGATCCCGGGTGCCCTGCGGGCCGCTGGTGCGCTGCGGTGTGCCGGCCGGGGGCCGCCGGCGGGAGGTGGGGAGGTCAGCCGGTGCAGCCGGGGACGCTGCCGGGCGGGAAGCAGTTGTCCGGTTCGTTGTCGCGCACCTTGGACTCGTCCAGCGTCACCGTGCCGCTGCCGCTGTTGCGGATGCCGCCGCCGTTGTTTGTCGCGGTGTTGTCGCGCACCTTGGACTCGTCCAGCGTCACCGTGCCGCTGTTGGAGTTGAAGATGCCGCCGCCGTCGCGTGCCGCCGTGTTGCGCTCCACCTCGGAGTC
Organism: Streptomyces sp. NPDC002133; assembly: GCF_040296405.1. Lineage (NCBI taxonomy): Bacteria > Bacillati > Actinomycetota > Actinomycetes > Kitasatosporales > Streptomycetaceae > Streptomyces > Streptomyces sp. NPDC002133. The sequence continues at coordinate 27,807 of NZ_JBEOXF010000030.1, forward strand.
GTTCAGCGTCACCGTGCCGCCGCCGAAGTTGAAGATGCCGCCGCCGTCGCGTGCCGTCGTGTTGTGCTCCACCGTGGAGTCGTTCAGCGTCACCGTGCCGCTGAAGTTGGTGATGCCGCCGCCGTCGACGTTTGTCGTCGTGTTGTGCTCCACCGTGGAGTCGTTCAGCGTCACCGTGCCGCCGCCGGTGTTGCGGATGCCGCCGCCGAAGTCTCTCGCCGTGTTGTGCTCCACCGTGGAGCGGGTCAGTGTCGCCGTGCCGCGGTTGTCGATGCCGCCGCCGTCGTCTGTCGTCGTGTTGCGCTCCACCGTGGAGTCGGACAGCGTCAGCGTGCCGCCGAGGTTGAGGATTCCGCCGCCGTTTGTCGCGGTGTTGCGCTTCACCGTGGAGTCTTTCAGCGTCAGCGTGGCGCCGCCGCTGTTGAAGATGCCGCCGCCGCGGTTTGTCGCGGTGTTGCGCTCCACCGTGGAGTCTTTCAGCGTCACCGTGCCGCCGGCGTTGTTGATGCCGCCGCCGTCGGAGGCGGTGCCGTTGGTGATGGTCAGGGTGGTCAGCCGTACCCGGACGGCTCCGGTGACCGTCACGGTGGAGCCGGCCTGGTTGCCGTCGAGGACCGCGCGCCCCCGGCCGATCAGGGTCAGGTCCTTGGTGATGGTGAAGGGGCCAATGCACCTCCCCTTCACCCGCAGCGTCGCCCCCGGGGCGGCACTGGTGATCGCGGGCTGCAGGGCTCCGCGGTTGCCCTTGCAGTTCACCACGGTGCCGGCCGCGGCCGCGGCCGGCACCGCCCCGACCAGGCCGACCGCCCCTGCCCCCGCCGTCACCACCACCGCCCCCGCCGCCGCCCATCGGCGCCACACCGCCCGGGCTGTTCGCATGAGCATCCGTCTCCTCCTGTTCCCTCTGTTCAGCGCGCGGGCACGTCCGCGCCCGGCTCGCGTCCTTCTGCAAGGAGCGCGGCCTGAACGCCCCACCGTCAGGCATGGGTGCCCCGGCCGGGCGGAAGCCGCCCCGGAGACGGCCCCGTATCCTCCGAACGGCCGGGGACGATGACCGGCGTGGCCCACGGGCGGCGGGAAGCGGGCCGCGCAGAGGGCGGATCGTGGAGACGGGCAAAGCAGCAGTCCGCACGACCCTGCACGGCATCCCGGCGAGTGTTGAGGAACAGCCTTCCCCCTCGATGATGGAGATCTTGCGGGTGCAGGATGGCCGCATCGCCGAGCTGTGGGGCGTATCGACGCTCAACCGCTCAGCGGACGGCAGCGCAACCTCGGACTGATCACGTGTGGGATGCCCTCTCTATGGCGGGGAGTGGAGGATGAGCTGCTCGAATTCGAGCCAGTAACCCAGGCCGCTGCGCGGCAGCCGTGGAGGCGGGAAAACGGGGCGGCGCCGCCCGGGACGCCGATCTCAGCAGTCACTGTTTTCGGACCAGTCGGGACGGAACGACCGTACTCGGACAGCGGCCGAGATCGCTGGAACGCGAAAGCCGGAGTGCTGATGTCACTTGTCTCACAAGCATGGATGTGACACAGGGGCGGGACCGTTGAACCGTGATCACGTTTCCGCAGGTCGGCCAGTGTCAGAACTCAGTGTCATAAGTCTTGGTCAAAACCCGCGCCACAGCGTCAAGTTCTGACACTGTGGGCGGATGGATCTTGCCTATGCCCGCGTCAGTACGACCGCTCAGGACCTCGACCGGCAGATCGACGCGCTTCGCGACGCCGGTATCGCCGAGGAACACATCTACGTCGACAAACGCACCGGCGCGAACATGAACCGCGAGGGTCTGACCGCACTACTCGGCTTCGCGCGGCCAGGCGACCGGATCAACGTGCTCACCCTGGACCGGCTCGGCCGGAACATGCGCGAGACCCTGAACCTCGTGCACGACCTCACCGAGCGCGGCATCTTCCTGCGCACGCTAGGCGACAAGCTCGCCGTGGACACCAGCGAACCGGGGCCCGGCACGGACATGGCCATCGCACTGTTGGCGATGTTCGCGCAGATGGAACGGATCTACATGCTGGAGCGCGCCGCCGGCGCCCGCGCGGCCAAAGAAGCCCGCGGACTGCCCACCGGCCGCCCGGCGAAGCTGAACGCCACCACCCGAGCCGGGGCCGCCCAGCGGATCAAGGACGGCGCGATCCCCGAACAGGTCGCCGCCGAACTCGGCGTCAGCCGCTCCACGCTGTACCGGGAACTACGCAAGCACCGCGAAGACGCCACTACCGAAGCCGTCGGACAGGAGGGCTGACCAGGGAACCGGGCGTATCAGTGCAGTTCAGCGATATCCGTTGTTTTTTCGGCGATTACTACGGGGACCCCGATTCTCGGCGGCCCATCCTGGACGAGCAGGGGGTTCGCGCCGTCCTGGACGGCACGGATGGTGGTTCCTGCCTGAACGAGCCTCTGCACTGCCGTCCGCGGCACGAGGGCTGAGCGACACGGGGCGGGCCCGCCGCAGCACGTGCGACGGGCCCGTTTTCGTAGCCGAGGCGGGATTTGAACCCGCGGCCTCTGGGTTATGAGCCCAGCGAGCTACCGAACTGCTCCACCCGGCGGCCTCCATTGTGGGACGGTGCGGGCACGCACAGCGAACGGTTTTGCGACTGTCACCGCTCAGCAGCTCACCGCGACTACCAGACCCTGCACCAACCCGAAGAGGCGCTACGAGAACTGCGGACATCCGGCGGCGCGCGTAAGCCAAGAGCGCGTCGGTCAGCCGTCGGAGACGTCGTCGCCTTTGAGGTTCTGCAGCACGGCTTCTGACAGGGTGGCCAAGGCATCGAGCTGTCGCGGACTGGCAACCTCGAAAAACATGCGGCGCACGTGGTTCACATGCAGCGGAGTGGCCGCGGTGACAGCGTCACGGCCCTCCTTGGAGAGCGCGACGTACGTGATGGCTACGACGCCACCGCGGATTCACATCCCCTACCGCCGCACGCAGTCGTGGTTCCCAGCAGTTTCCCGCACCAACGGGCCAGGACGGGGCACAGCCACCTCCCGGCCCTTGGCTCATACGCGAATCGGGCAACTGTGGCCACGGGGTCACCATGAGGCCGGGAATGCCGGAGGGGTTGCGGATGGTCGACGTTGCGCCAAGTACGCTCCCGGTCCATGACGCCATCCCCGACGGCCACCAAGCCATCAGATCGCCCGACTCTGCTGTGGGGTGTTTCCTTCACCGCGTTGAGCGTTTTCCTCATCACCTGGGGCCTGTGCTGGCTGAATGCCTACGTGATCAATGATGACTTGCCCAACGCCTGCCACGACCTGCGCAGGCAAAGCTTCCCGCCGGAGGTGGCGTGCGCTTCCATGGACGGAACGCTCACCGGCGCGAATGCGGGGTGGATGGTGGCTCTGTTCTTCGCCTCGCTCGTGGTGTCTGTGATGTTCGTGGCCATGGCAGTGGCACTCACGAGTGTCCGCAAGAGGTGAACCGCACGCCGGGATCGCTTGTCGCGGTACACGGCCGAAGCAGAAGCAGGGATGAAGGGGATCACTTTCCCCGCTTGGCAGGGAGGTCGGTCCTTCGGCTCTGGCATGGTGTGCTTGGTCTGGCGCCTCCGCAGGTAACGGCGGTTACGGCGGGACGAATAGGCTTTGTCGCCCCGAGGTGATCGGGCCGAGCACGTGGGTGTGCGCCTCCTGGCCGAGGGATCCAGCACAGGGATCAGCTGCGGGGCGTCGCCCCCTCGCCGGGCGTGATGACGAAAGCAAGCGGGTGGGGGTGTCCCCCCGCGACTACGGCAGGCAGCCGAACGCCTGAGGCGCCCGCAGCGCAGAAGAGGTCACCCGCCTGCGCCGCAGACACGCAAACACACCGATCCCCGCCACGCGCAGTCGGGCTCACCGACCCGCCGCAAACAGTTGGGCTCACCGGCTCGGCGGGTGGGGCGGGGGGTGTTCCCGTGCGGCGGTCAGCCGAGCCGGCGGCCGTCGCGCATGAGGGCGCGTCCCCGCAGCTCGTTCGCCTCACGCCAGGCCTGGATGCGCCGTGGCCGGATCAGGAAGTACTGGCAGGGCTCGTCGACCTCGCGTGGGTCGAAACCGGTCTTGGTCGCGAACGCGTCGCGCGGGTCAGGGGAGAGGTCGGCGACGCACCGGCTCGGCGGTGCCGTCGACGACGTCGCGGATCGGCCCGAGGCTGAGTCGCACCCGGCCGTCCGCCAGCAGATTGCGGCAGGTGGCCGAGGCGCGTGGCGTCGAGATGAGGAACGCGGTCCCGTCCCAGAGGTAGGAGAGCGGGATGAGGTGGACGCCGCCCGGGTAGCCCGACGTCGCGACCCAGAGATCGACGTCGCTCTCCAGTTTCGCGCGAGTGTCCCGCAGCGTCCCCTCAAGTCCATGCGGCGGCGCGACCGTCATGCTTCGTCCAGCCATTTCGTGGGGATCCCGTCCTTCAGAAGACGGGCTCCGTCGGTCATCGGTCGGTTCACCGGGGCCGCGGCAGGCGTGTCAGCTCGGCGTCCGGCACCGCCCCGAGCCCGGCGGCTGCCGTGTGATCGGCGACCAGGCGGGGCAGGCAGCAGTGACACATCAGGGCGTGGGTGCCGGCAGGGCGGCCTCCCATGCGAACCCGTCCGGGTCGGTGAAAGGCCCGGCATCGCCGCCGATCGCGAGCCGGTGCGATCCGGTGCCGTCGGGAGAGACGCCGACGTCCTTGGCAAGGGCACGGCGCCGGTACAGCGCCAGCTTGACGGGACTCGACCCAGCAGCGAACTCGACGTACATGCGGCCGAAGCTCTTCGCCACGGCAAGGCCTTGGTCGACGTAGAACCGCTTGCTCACGGCCACGTCCGCGACTCCCAGCAGGAGCACGATCTCGTCGACCTGCCGGGTGGCAGGGCCGGTGTCCTTCTTCGCCGAGGTCGCGACCTTCCAGATCGTCCCGTCCGGGGCTTGTACGACACCGCCGTAGCCCCAGAGCGACTTCGCGGCCGGCTTCAGCGGCCTGGCGCCGGCGTCGAGGGCGGCGTCGATGAGGTTGTCGACGGTGCCCGGCTGGGACACCGTGAGCGCCAGCGTGAACCCACGGAAGCCGGTTGTGGGTGCCTCCGAGGCCCGCAGGCGTATCTGCGTGTCCAGACCGAAGGCGGCGGTGTAGAAGCGGTTGGCGGCCGTGGGGTCGGCCACGTCGAGGGTGACGGATTCGATGGATGCCATGGCCATCACGCTAGTTGCGGCTCGACCACCTGGGCTTCTTGATTCCTGATCGGTCTTGTCAGCCGTATTGCCACACACGGCGGCGTCCTCGCCGCAGCGCCTGTTGCGCGGCGCCGGTAGGCGCTGGGCGGCATGCCGACCAGCTCGGTGAAGCGGGTGCTGAAAGTGCCCAGCGATGAGCAGCCGACCGCGAAGCAGACTGCGGTGACGCTGAGGTCGCCACGGCGCAGCAGCGCCGCCGCGCGCTCGATGCGACGTGTCATCAGGTACGCGTTCGGCGACTCGCCGTAGGCCAGCCGGAACTGGCGGCTGAGATGCCCGGGGGAGAGGTTCACGCCGCGGGCGAGCTCCTCGACGTTCAGCGGCTGCGTGTACTCCCGGTCGATCCGGTCGCGGACGCGGCGCAGCCGCGCGAGGTCGCTCAGGCGCTGCGCCGCGGTGCGTGCGCGCGCCCACGAGGGGTGACACATCAGGGATCTCCTCTTCATCGATGTCCGCGGGCACCGGGGTTGCATGCCGAGGTGGGCGGGCGGCGAGGTGCTCGATGGCGATGACCGGCCTGCCGGAGCCGACGAGCAGGCCGAGCAGGCCGAGAACCTGCTCGACGGCCGCGGTCGGAGGCCGTTGGTCGGCTCGGCGGGGATGTGGACGCCGCCCTTGTGGGCGGCCCGGGTGCGCGCCTCGGCCTCGGCTGCCGACATCGCGAGCATCTCTGCGATGGTGCGGCAGCCGAGGGGTGGTCGAGGACAGCGCCGGGAGGCGCCGGCCGCCGAATTCTTCGCAGGTGGTCGTGACGTCGGCCATCATGGCGCGATCGATGACCGGACGGCTCAGCGAAGCTCCTGGATGCGGACCAGGTTGCCCGCTGGATCGCGGAAGGCGCAGTCGCGGATGCCGTACGGCTGCTCGGTCGGCTCCTGGACGACCTCGGCGTCGCCCGCCTGCACCTTCTCGAAGGTGTCGTCGAGGTCGCGGGTGGCCAGCAGGATCCAGCCGTAGGTGCCCTTGGCCATCATCTCGACGATGGTGCGGCGCTCGTCCTCGGTGACCCCGGGGTCGGCGGCCGGCGGCGCCAGGAGGATGGACGTGCCGGGCTGGTCGACGGGGCCGACCGTGATCCAGCGCATCTTGCCCTGTCCGACGTCGCTGCGGACCTCGAAGCCGAGGGTGTCGCGGTAGAAGGCCAGGGACGCGTCCGGGTCGTCATGTGGGAGGAAGGTCGTGTGAATGGTGATGTCCATGGAGATCAGGCTAGGTGCGGCTCCGTGACCCGCGCTTCTCCAATCCTGATCGATCTGGCCACCTGTTTCGCCGCACACGGGCGCATCCCCGCCGTCGCGCGCACCGCCGGTGCCGCGTCGCCCGGGATCTCCTCGACCGTCTCCCCGGTGATCACAAGCCGGGACAGGGCGTGCCCCTCAGCCACCGGTCACCGGTTCAGCTCCGCGTTCTGCTCCCGGGTGCGCTCTGCCCGCTCCCGGGCCGTGGCGTCCCGACCGGACAGCGAGGCGACGCGCCGCCGAGGCGGTTCGGCCGGTCGACGAGCGAATGCGACGGCGGCCCGTGAGGCCCGCCCGACGCTCGATGCGAACGGTCGGTCCGGCACGGTCCGGGCCGAGGGAGTCGTCGGCTCGTGGGAGATTCCGATTGGTTCGAACGGGCCGCGGCGCTCAGACCCAGTGGCGTCGAGCTGCCGCGACACCGGCGCCGAACCGGTTGGTGGTGCCCAGCTCTGCGTACAGGTCCTGGATCCTCCGCCGCAGTGTCCGTGTCGAGATCCCGAACTGGCGGGCAATGGCGTCGTCCTTGACCCCGGCGGCGAAGAGCGCAAGCAGGTTCCGCTCATCGTCAGTGGGTTTACGCGCCTGGTCGCCTTGGGTGGACGGACCTGGTGACGGCAACGACTCGGCGTCGGGGCCACCGCTCAGTGAGGGCGCAGTGGCCCAGTAATGCTCGAAGAGTTCGGTCAATGCCTTCAGCAAGGGGGGTGCTTCGGTGTAGAGGCACTCGCTGCTGTCGGCTGACAAGCTCAGCGACACCATCGCGGCCGACCGGTCCGCCATCGCCAATTTGATGGGCAGCGCCGGCGCGACCCTGGCTTCTTCCCCACGCGACACAAGACTGCCCAGCGCCTGCCAGCCGCTTTCGGCATCGAAACTTGCAGCCGCGTAGACCACACGCACCCGCACGCCGCGCCGGACCGCCGCCTCGTCGAGTGGTCCGTTCGGAGCCAGCAGGAACGGAGGGCGGTCCATGGCGCAGATCTCGGATCGGGCAGCCTGCTTCAAGCGGTAGTAACAGTCACCGACCGCCTCCGGACCGCTGATCGTCCTGGTGGCGGGTTCGGCCGTACTGGACCGCATGGCGTCGTCGAAGATCGCACCCAGCGGCCCCGCCGCCTCCCGCACGGCAGCGAGCTGACGCTCGCGTGACTCCACCAGTGTCCGCAGCGCGTGACGGGGATCCACCGTGAGGAACTCCCCCGAGGATCTACGACTGACCAATCCGGAGTGGTGCAGACGCTCGAGCAACGCCAACGTGTGCTCGAAGCTCATTCCGAACGCCGCCACTATGTTGTCGACAGTCCCGCCACCGCGCACCAGCAGATGGCGATAGACGGCCTCCGCCTCTGTATCGAGTCCGACCAACTCCAAGGGTGCGTCGCTTTCCGTCATTGCTCCCCACCTCTGACCTTTGCCCGTGTGATGTCGATCAGGAAGATACAAGCCGTGGTGTCGGCCGGAGGTACAAGCCCCGGCCGTCGGTTGCCTCCCGTCGAGGTCCCTCGATCCGCTGCCGTCGCGGCGCCGCAAAGGACGACATCTTCGATGGATTCGACACACGGCTCCGGCTACCGGGACGAGAAGCCCAGGGCCGGGACAGCAGGCCGCAGGCATGCGGGCTGAACACCCGGAGCGTCATGGCTGCTGCAGCGTCCGGCCGGGCTGCAGACGAAGGCACGAAGGCTGGTGTGACGATTCGGCAAAGGGACAAGTGACCTGCATGTTACGGCCGTTGCGGGTTGCACAGGACAACGGCGGACGGCTTGCACGTCTGGGCTTCGTTGGTAGTCCGACAACTCCACGCCTTGCAGCATGTCCTGTTCGGAGATCATTGCGCCGACTTGCGTCATGTCCACTTGGTGACGTGGCACAGAAGTGCCAAAGCGCTGACTTTACAGCGCTGCGAACGGATGGCTGACTGCCAAGGACTTCTGCACACCTAGTTCGTGAGGTTCTCTTGCGTATGCCTCCGTCCCGCAGACGCGGGTTGACATCCGCCGTCACCGCCCTGGTGGTGCTGACGGCCACCGGTCCTGCCGCGTCGGCAGACGCCGCTCCGACGTCCCCAACGCCCACCGCAACCTCCGCCGCCCGTCCGGCGATCGCGCGTACCGTCACGCTGATCACCGGTGACAAGGTCACGGTGACTGCGAACGGCGGCAGGCACTCGGTCACGTCGGTGGCCGACCCGCAGGGCAGGACCGGTGGCGCTCGCGTCATGTCGGTCGGTGACGACATCTACGTGTATCCCGACGCGGCGTTGCCCTTCATCGCGTCCGGCGCGCTGGACGAGCACCTGTTCAACGTGACCGAGCTGCTTGCGGACGGCTACGACGACGCGCGCAGCGACCACCTGCCGCTGATCGTCACCTACACCGACGCGGCGGCCCGCTCCCGGACCATGAAGACCCCGGAGGGCGCCAGCAGAACCCTGGCCCTGAGCAGCATCCAGGGCGCGGCGATATCCGCGAAGCACACGCGGGCGGCGGACTTCTGGGCTTCCCTCACCGGTGCCGGGGCGGCGTCCGCGAGGGCGCGCTCGGCCGGGTCGGCGCCGGCGGCGCTGGCGGGCGGCATCGCGAAGGTGTGGCTGGACGGAAAGGTCAAGGCCACGCTGTCCGACACCACCGCGCAGATCGGCGCGCCCGAGGTCTGGGCGGGTGGGAACACCGGGCAGGGCGTGGACGTCGCGGTGCTGGACACCGGGATCGACGCCGCTCACCCCGACTTCGCCGGCCGCATCAAGGCGGCGGAGAGCTTCGTGCCGGGGGAGGACGTCACCGACCGGCAGGGCCACGGTACCCATGTCGCCTCCACCGTCGCCGGCACCGGAGCCGCGTCCGACGGCAAGGAGAAGGGCGCCTCTCCGGGCGCCGGGCTGCACATCGGCAAGGTGCTGAACAACTTCGGCAGCGGCCAGGACTCCTGGGTCCTGGCGGGCATGGAGTGGGCCGCCCGGGACCAGCGGGCCAAGGTCGTCAGCATGAGCCTGGGCGGCAAGCCCACCGACGGCACCGACCCGCTCAGTCAGGCGGTGAACCGGCTCAGCGAGGAGACCGGGGCGCTGTTCGTCATCGCGGCGGGCAACTCCGGCCCCGCGCCGTACAGCGTGGGCGCCCCGGGAGCGGCGGACGCCGCGCTGACGGTCGGCGCGGTGCACGGCCCGGGCAAGGGCGTGGATCAGCTGGCGTCGTTCTCCAGTCGCGGCCCCCGCGTGCGCGACAACGCCATCAAGCCCGACCTGACCGCCCCGGGTGTGGACGTGCTGGCGGCGCGCTCACAGTACGCGGAGCAGGGCGAGGGCGCCTATCAGACGATGAGCGGCACCTCCATGGCGACACCGCACGTCGCGGGGGCGGCGGCCCTGCTGGCCGCCAAGCACCCGGACTGGACCGGTCGGCAGCTCAAGGATGCCCTGGTCAGCACAACCGCGAGCACGCAGCGGTACAGCGCCTTCCAGGCCGGCAGCGGGCGGCTCGACGTCGCCGCCGCCGTGAAGGCCACGCTGGTCGCCTCCGGGTCCGCGTTCGCCCAGGCCCACTACCCGTACACGCCGGGCCAGACCATCCGCAAGGACGTCACCTACACCAACACCGGTGCCGAGCCGGTCACCGTGGACCTGTCACTGAGCCAGGACCAGCTGCCCGAGGGCCTGTTCACCCTCACCGACTCGCGGCTGACGGTGCCCGCGCACGGCACCGCCGTCGTCGGCGTGATCACCCATCTCGACGCGGCGGATGACGATGCCGCCTACTCCAGCCGGCTCACCGCGACCGGCGCCGACGGCACGGTCCTCACCCGCACGCCGGTCGGCGTGAACAAGGAGGGCCGGCGGGTCACGCTGTCGGTCACGGCGAAGGACCGCCACGGGGCCGCCCTGCCCGGCACCCTCCTCCTCAAGGACGTCGAGCGCAACACCGCGCCCAAGATGTACAACATCGACGCCTCTGGCCGTATGACCCTGCGCTTGACCCCAGGCACCTACTCGGCGTGGATGAACGCCGACGTGCCCGGCATCGACGGAACGCACGCCCTGGGCTTCGCCATGTTCTCCGCGCCGCAGATCGACCTCGACGCCGACCGCACCGTCCGCTTCGACGCCGCAAACCTGCGCAAGGCGGCTGCCTTCACCTCGCAGCCGACCGCCAACCAGTTCATGCGGGTGGACCAGTACCGCACCAACCGCGACTTGTTCCCGTTCATGGACAGCTACATGCCCGAGCTCTGGCGGTACGACAGCCTCTGGGTGACCCCGACGCCGAAGGTGACGAAGGGCACATACATCTTCGCGACCCGCTGGCGGCAGATCCAGCCGCCGCTGACGTTCTCCTCCGGCTCGCAGACCTACGACGACGTCGTCGTCCAGAGCCTTTCCCCCGCGCTGCCGGAGGGCACGGGCAGCTACCAGGCAGTCTGGGCCGGCGACGGCTCGGCGGCGGACTTCCGCAAGCTGAAGGTGCGCGGCCAAGTGGCGGTCGTCCGCCGCAGCGACACCGTGCCCGCCCCGGAGCAGGCCGCGGCAGCGGCGAAGGCCGGTGCCAGGCAACTGCTGATCCTCAATGACGGCTACGGAAAGTTCGACCCCTGGGCACACCTGCCCGAGGGCGCCCCGCTGCCGGTGGCCTCGCTCGGCACCGACGACAGCACTCAGCTGCTCAGCAGGCTCCGCAAGCCCGGCACGGCGACGCTGAAGGTGGTCTCGCACCCGTATCCGCGATACCTGTACGACCTGGTCCGCCACCACGACGGGGCGATCCCCCAGGATCCGTCCTACCGGCCAGGCCCCGGCGAACTGGCCCGGATCGACGAGGAATTCCGCGACACCAAGCAGGACAAGGCCGTGCAGTGGCGCGTGGACGTGTCCCCCATCTTCAACTCCTGGACGCTCACCTGGCCGACCCCGGTACCGGCTCAGGGCACGCTGACATCGTGGGTCTCTGCCGGCGCCGACGCCCACTGGATCTCCGCCGCCGCCATGCCCGACCTCGGCCAGAGGGGCCAGGCACGCTCGTACAAGCCGCGCAGCACCACCCGCGAAACCTGGTTCTCACCCATCCAGCACCCGCGGCTGCTGCACGACGACGGCATCAGCTGGCAGGCTCCCTACCGGGTCGGAGACATCATCAGCACGTCGATCACGCCGACATGGGGGGACTCCGGCGGTCACGGAGGCACCGCCTGGGTCGACGGCGGTACGTCGAAGATCTCCCTCTACCAGGGCGACCAGCTGCTCGGCGAGGAATCCGACGAGCGGATCATCGCCGTCGAGGAGCTGTCACCCGACCCGCTGCCCTACCGGATCGTGATCGAGGCCAAGCGGAACCTGCCCAACAGGCCGTACTCGACCCGCACGCGCACCGAGTGGGGATTCACCTCCGGCACGACGGACCACACGGTCCTCACGCCTCTGCCGCTGGTGCAGCTCGACTACGCGGTGGCCACCGACCTGTCCGGCAAGGCGCACCGGCGGACCGGGCTGACGGTCACCCCCTCGCACCTGAAGGGAACGGCGGGCGCGGGGGCGATCCCCACGGTGACGCTGGAAGTGTCCTACGACGACGGCGTCACGTGGCGCCGGACGACGCTGCGGCAGTCGGGCGGCGACTGGAAGGCACAGCTCGACGCGCCGTCCCGGGCCCGCTTCGCGAGCCTGCGCACCACCGCTCGGGACACGGAGGGGAACAGCGTGAGCCAGACCCTGATCCGCGCCTTCGGCCTGAAGTAGTGACGGCGGGCGGCTGACGAAACGGCCCCTGTCCGCGGTGGCCACCGCGGACAGGGGCCGCATGAGGGTATCCGGGTCGTTTCTCTCACAAAACGATCTTGGACGCCTCGTACTCATACCCGCATGCTCCCTTGGACACCGAAGGCCGCGCTGATGCTCACCGCGGCGGATCGTGCCTGAGAGCGCAACCGGCCCCACAGGCACGGACGTTGCCGCCGGGCTCGGTTTCGAGGCGCATACTGTCACCGGGGAGCCTCCCCCGCTGGTAGTAGGGAGCCGACCCGAGGAACAACGTCTCGTCCCACTCCCAGCCATCAGACATGCCGCCAACCCACCTCTTCTGACGCGGACGCGCGCCCGCCGCGACGATCGAACCACCCGCCACCGTGAGAATGCGTGGGAGCCGGCCGAGTTCAGGATTCTTCGGCTTCCGCCGGTCCGGATCCCAGGTGGCGCCGACCCTGCCGGCGCGCCTGCAGGTTCTCGGCGGGAGCTGCGGCCGGGTCGGCCGCCGCCCTCTCCGCGACGGTACGGCCACGGTCGGTCCGAGGACTTGGGGCCAGCGCGGAGTCGAGGCGAGGGCCGGTGCCCAGAGGGCGGCGAGAGGTGCTCATCCGCACATCTTCCCCGCCGTCCAACGGCCGGTGGTCATGGGGTGGCCCGGTGGATGAGCTGTCGATCCGGGCGGCGCGGCGCTCGACGTCCAGGACGTGCCAGATCCGGCCACCGGCAGGGCCCTCGATCTGCCGGCGTTCCACCGTCTCACCGCGACGAGTGCCGTGGACCGGCCTCGCCCTTGAGGGGGTCGGTCCGGGCGGCCGGGGTGGGATCGGCGCGCAAGAGGATCCAGGCGGCGGGGTGTCGGTCGCGGCCTGGGTACCCAGTTGCTGCCGGCCTCGGGCGGCCTCGCCGTTGACGCATCGGATGTCCCGTCCCAGCCTTCACCGGGCGGCGCGGCCGCGCTGCCTCTTGCTCTGCGGGTGATCCAAATTCGGCGACTGCTCTGCATTCCCGGCCGCGCCGTTCACCACACCTCCCGCGCCTGTAGCAGGCGTTGTTCTCCAGAACGAGCGCAGTTCGTCGACGAGCGCGGCAGGGCCGCTCGCGGCCCTTACCACCACGGTCCTGGCCGGCGCCCGTTCGGTGCGGTCGGCGCGCACGCAGCCCGACGTCGCGGTGAGCTCGCCGTAGCGTGGTGATGATGAGGGGCCGGGGCCGCCGGCATCCCGATCACAGTGCCGCTTGCCCGTTGGTGATGGCCTTCGGGTGGTGGCGGATGTCGAAGTCGGGACCCCGCCATCCACAAGGAAGCCCAGCGAAACTGCGTCCGCCGGACCGAGCCGGCACGCGACGGTGCAGGCGCGAGGGTGCCGCGAACGCTCACCGCAGGTCCCGCGGTTGTGCGCCCTCCCCGGTGGTGGCGAGCATGATGAGCAGCAAGGCGATGTCGTCCGTCCGGGCGGCGGTTTGCCGTGCATGGTCGATCAGAGCTGTGGCGAGCTTGTCCATGGGCTGGGGCCGGGCCTGGGCGAGCTGGGCGGCGAGCCCGGCCATGGCGGCGTCCAGGTCGACCCCGGGAGTCTCGACGAGCCCGTCGGTGTACAGGGCGAGGACGGTACCGGGCGTCAGCGGGATCTCGGTGGAAGGGTAGTCCGCGTCGGGGTCGATGCCGAGCAACAGCCCGGGCGGCAGGGTCAGGACCTCGGCGTGCCCGTCCGGGTGGCGCACCACCGGCGAGAGATGCCCGGCAGTGGCCAGGACGACCCGGCGGCGTGCGAGGTCGAGACGGGCGCACAGGCAGCTGACGAAGCGGCCCGAGTCCATGTCGACCAGCTGGCGGTTGGCCTGCGCGAGGACCTGCGCCGGCGTGGCCCCGGTGGCGGCGTAGGTGCGGATGGCGGGGCGGATCCGGCCCATGAGTGCGGCGGCGGTGACGTTGTGGCCCTGGACGTCTCCGATGATCGCGGCCGCGGTGGTGCCATCCACCCGGACCAGGTCGTAGAAGTCGCCGCCGATGTCCATGCCGCGGACGCTGGGCAGATAACGGACAGCCACATCCAGTCCGGGAAGGTCGGGCAGCGAGTCGGGGAGCAGAGCCGCTTGCAGGGTCTTCGCGAGCTCTTGGGCGGTGTCGTACAGGCGGCCCCGTTCCAGCGCCTGAGCGATCAGTCCCGCGAGTGCGGTGAAGACGACCCGCTCGTTGTCGGAGAAGGAGTGGGGCCGGTCGAAGGCGAGCACACACGAGCCCAGCGGGCGCCCGGAGGCGATCAGTGGCAGAAAGGCCCAGGCCTGCAGACCGTCCAGGCGGGGGGCAGGCGGGTAGGTCCCGGCCAGCTCCTCGAAGGTGGCGAAGAAGGCCGGCACGCCGGTGGCAAGGATCTGGACCGCGGGTGCCGGATGGGTCAGCGGCGCTCCGTCGATGTGCTCCAGGAGCCGGGGGCTGTATCCCCGACAGCCGATGATGCGCATTCTGCCGTCCTCGGCCGCGAGCAGGGCCACGGTCCGGGCCCCGAAGGCCGGCAGCATCTCGGCGGTGACCAGATCGACCACATCGCCCACGCCCACGGCTTCGGAGAGGGCCGCGGCCAGGTGCAGCACCCGGTAGAGCTCGCCCAGGGCGATCGGCTCGCCTTGGAACGTCTCCGTCCTGGCGGGCGCTCCCTGCGAGGCCACGCCCGGACCGGTCGGCGAGATGCGGACGCTCACCCCGGATCCGTCGGGGTAGAGCTCGAAGGCGAGCCACCGGTCCGGCGGGAGCATGGTGGTGAAGTAGCCGGGCTTCCGACTGACCACGGCTGCGCGGTAGCGGTCCTCGAAGGCCGGGTCGCTGCACCAGGACAAAGACTGCCAAGGGCGCGTGCCGATCAGATCGGAGATGCCGGCGCCGAGCAGGTCGGCGGCGGTGGCGCTGACGTAGGTGAACCTGCCCTCGAGGTCGAGGGAGCAGCTGCCCTCCGGCAGCCGTTCGACGAAGTCCGCGGCGGCCAGCGCCTCGGCCGGGTCTCGCTTCCGCGCGGGAGGCTGCGGCAGCGTGCGCGGTAGCGGTGCGGGACCGACGGCGTGGCCGGTGTCGGCGGCGTCACGCAGGAAACGCCCCAGGCGCCGGCAGACGGCACCGACCCGCTCGCGGCTCGGACCGGCGGGCCCGGCGCCGTCGGAGACGGGCCAGAACAGCAGCAGCGTGCCCCAGGCCGTGGTGCCGGTGAGGATCGGCGCCGCGGCCACCGCATAGTGGTACGGCAGGGCGATCGCCGTGCGCGGGTAGCGACGGGCGAGCTCCTGGGGGTGGCCGAGCCACACCAGCCGCCGCTCGCGCACCGCCTCGGCCACCGGAACGGGGCTCGACAGCGCCACCCCGAACCAAGGCGCGAGATACTCCGCCGGCATGCCGGCGGTCACCTCCAGCCGCAGCGTCCGCCCGTCGGACGCGAGCAAGAAGACCGCTCCCGCATGCACGCCCGTGTCACGCACGGCAAGCTCCAGCAGTCGGTCCAGCTCAGCCCGGTGTACCGACCCGCCGGCGGGCGAAGGGGGGCGGGACCCGTATGGCTGCGCAGCGCCGTCGTCCACTGTCGCGCACATACCAGCACCGTACGTCCGCACCGGCCGACCGCGCGCGGGAGGCTCGGGGCGACGCCGTTGCGGCACTCGGGAGCGCCCTGTGATCCCCGTGACAGCAATGAACCCCGTGGCTCCCGGAGTGAGCACTTCGTCGGACAGCGGTGTGCTCCATACGCCGCCCGCGCCGAGCGCGAGGAGAAACGCGCTGACGGACCGCTTCCTGTCGTCGACCGTCCCGTGAGGACCGGGATCGCGATGGCGACGACGGGCGCGAGCAGCCGCCACCACAGCGGGCAACGCTGCAGGCAGGCGATCCGCACAACACCCGGCCGAGCGGGCGGCGGCCAGAAGGCCCTGGGGGCCCAGTGCGGGTGGCCGCACGTAGGCCGTCCACTTGCGCTGCCCGCCACGCAGCCCGACAGCGGCCTCATGACCGAACTGGAAGGCGATACGGCTGCGGCGTTGTCACAGAGCAATACCCCATCTGGTCAACCTCCCAAAAGAGGCACCCATCGCCTTCTACACAGCTGTACAGCCCGCCCTGGCCATCCGAGGACAACAGGTTGATGAGCATAACCAGCACCGACAGGGTGACCTTCGGTAGGCAGATGAACCCGTCCGAGGTATCCGACACGGCGTTCGCGCTGCTCGACGAGCAGGGAACGGTGGTGGCCTGGACGCAGACCGCCGAGCAGCTTGTCGGATATTCCGCCGGGGACGTGGTGGGCCGGTCCGCCGCACTCGTACTGCCATCCTTCGGTGAAGCGCCGACGACATCGGCGTTCGTCCACCAGTGCCATGCCCAAAATGGCTGGTCGGGGGCGACAGCGGTGCGCCACCGGGACGGCCGCGTGCTCGACGTCAGCCTGCGGATCTCCATGGTGTGGGGGCAGGGCGGAGCAGTGCGGTGGCTTGCGTCCGTGACCGACATCGGCGCGCTGTCCGGGGACGTGGTGAACGGATCGGTGCGGGGGGCGCTTCTTGCCCGCGCACCGGTCGGCGTCGTCGTCCGTGACCTGGAGCTGCGTTGCACCTGGGTGAACGACGTGATGGAGAGCTACGACGGCATTTCCCGTGAGCGGCGGCTCGGATGTCGAATCAACGATGCGTGGCCCGGTAGCGAGGCCGAAACGACCGAGGCGGTGATGCGACAGGTACTCCAGAGCGGTAGCACCAAGATCCACGAGTACCGCACGTGGCAGCCGGCGAGTCTGGGCCGGGAGCACCCGTTCGCGGTTTCGTTCTCCTGTCTCCAAGGCGCCGACGGCCAAACCCTGGGGGTGTGCACCATCAGCGTTGATGTCACCGAGAGCCGGCGGGCGCGCGAGCGCCTCGCCATCCTCAGCGAGGCCGGCACGCGACTTGGCAGCACCCTGGATGTGATGCAGACCGGTCAGGAACTGGCCGACCTTGCCGTCCCCCTGTTCGCCGACTTCGTCGCCGTGGACCTGGAGCAGTCCATCCTGCTCGGCGAGGGGGCCCCGGCCCGCATCGGCACGGCGGGCGAGCGCCTGCCCGTGTTCCGACGTGCCGGTCTGGCCTCGATCCGCCCAGGGGTCCCGAAATCCCCGTGGGTGCGCGGTGAGGCGATCCCCATGGGACCCGCCTCACCCGTCGTCGATGTCCTGCGCACCGGAAGGTCCCACCTGGAGCCGATCCTGGACACAGCTCCGGGCTCATGGCTCGACCAGGATCCGGCACGGGCGCAGAAGATCCGCGAGAACGGCATGCACTCCGTGATGATCGTCCCCATCCGCGTCCGGCGCGTCCTGCTGGGCCTGGCTGTGTTCATCCGCACCGAGGAACTGGTGCGGTTCCAGGAGGCCGATCTGCTCCTGGCCGAAGAGCTCGTCAGCCGCGCCGCGGTGTCGTTGGACAACGCTCGACAGTACTGCCGCGAGCACACCGCGGCCCTCGCGCTCCAACGCAATCTGCTCCCGCACCGTTTGAAGGGCGGGTCGGCGATCGAGGCGGCCTCTCGCTACCTGCCCGCCGACATCGACCGCGGCGTCGGAGGCGACTGGTTCGATGTGATTCCACTGTCCGGCGCCCGAGTGGCCCTCGTCGTCGGCGACGTGGTCGGACACGGCGTCAACGCCGCCGCGACCATGGGCAGGCTCCGCACCGCCGTCCACACGCTCGCCGACATGGAGCTGCCCCCCGACGAACTGCTCGCCCGCCTCGACGACACGGTCCAGCGACTGGCCGAACAAGATGCCGACGCCCCGGAGCAGGCCCCCACGGTGGTGGGCGCCACCTGCCTGTACGCCGTCTACGACCCGGTCACCCGGAAGTGCACCTTGGCGACGGCCGGACACCCCCCACCCGCGATCATCGACCCGCAAGGCCAGGTCACCTACCCCGACCTTCCCACCGGAGCCCCGCTCGGCATCGGCCTGGGAGTCCCCTTCGAGGCCATGGAACTGGAACTGCCCGAGGGAAGTCTCCTCGCCCTGTACACCGACGGCCTGATCGAGGCCCGCGACCACGACATCGAGGAGGGAATGCACCGCCTGGGCACCGCCCTCGCCCAACCGCATCGCTCCCTGGAAGACCTCTGCACCCGCGCGATGGAACCCTTCCAGGGTCAGGCGGCGAGCGACGACGTCACCCTGCTTCTCGTCCGCACCCGCTCGCTCAGCCCGACCCAGGTCGCCTCCTGGACGCTGCCCAGTGACCAGACCGCCGTCCGCCACGCCCGGCACCTGGCAGCCGGTCAGCTGGCCGAATGGGGACTGGAAGGGCTCGAGGACTCCACGAAGCTGACCGTCAGCGAACTGGTCACCAACGCCGTCCGCCACAGCACCGGCCCGATCCGTCTGCGCCTGATCCGGCACCAGGTCCTGACCGTCGAAGTGTCCGACACCGACTTCTGCGCCCCCCGTATGCGTAGCGCACGCACCATCGACGAAAACGGCCGCGGCCTCTCCCTGGTCGCCCAGCTGTCCCGCCGATGGGGCTCCCGCCCGGTAGCGGGCGGCAAGGTCGTCTGGGCCGAAGTAGAGCTTGCCTCCTCACACGCACGGGCATCCGGCACGCCGCCCGCACTCGAGGAGTAACCGGACCGCACCTCCGCCCCGGATTGCGAAGGCGGCCGGCGGGAGGCGCCGTGGTCCGGGTGCCATCTGTACGAGGCAGAAGTCGCACGGCCTGTCACAGATGCCGGCCGAGCCCTGTCCTCACTACGCAGCAAGTTGCGCGGGCCCGAAATCGACGAACACGGTCACCGCTGAACGAGCTCTCGGTACACCGACCCAGAAGGCGGTGGCCCACGCGACGGTCGTCCGTTCCGGGCAGGCCTACTGAGGTGCAGTCCAGTGTCGGAGAAGGACTCGGTTGACGGACCGCCGAGCAGGAAAGCTCGGCGGCGTTCGGGCCCGTGATGCTGGCGGACGTCAGCCGCCCTTCAATGTGATCAGCCCTTCGGAGACCATCCAGGCAACCATCCGCTCGGCGAGCGGCTCTGCCTCGTCGGCAGTCACTTCGACATCCACGATGGGCTCGAAGTAGTCACCCGTCGCTTCGCAGCCCTTCCTCGACCATGGGCTCCACCATGCCGCCCGCCTCGGACAACGGTCAGGCGAAGATCTCGATGAGGAGGAGGGTGGTGAAGACGGCACACGCCAGGCCGCATCCGGTCACCACCACGAGCCCCAGGCGCACTGGAGCCCAGTTGCCCCGGCCCGCGATGGTGGCTGTCCGCTGCGGGTCCGCAGGGTCGTACGTGACGGTGACCTGCGTTCCGGTGGTCATGGTCCAGGCGGCGAGATCCTTGAACTCCACCTCACGGCCGTCGGCCGCACGGAACACGAAAAAGTGGTCCTTGGTGTCGGAGTCCCGGTCCGGATACTCCACCCGGATGCAGGCGCCCGACGTGCGGACTCCCCGGCGGAGGGTCCGCATCACCGTCAGCAGACGGCGCAGGTACATCACCGTGAACGCACCGAACAGCGCGGCCATACAGCCGAAGAAGAGGTAGCCCCCTCCTGGAATCTCCACGTCCGTGAACCTCGATCGCCCGTCGCGAACCCGTGTCGGGACAATACGCGTCGACCCTTTCACTCGCGGAGGGGCCAGGCCCCTCTCATCCGGAGGGGCTCAGCTCTTATTGATCTTGATCATGATGGTTTTGCGCACCTTGTCGGCAAAGGTCTGCCTCTTGTCGTTCCAACAGTGGCTGCCTACGGCACCCGCGCCGGCATCGAAGGCACCGTCTCCCAACTCGTCGGGGTGACGCGGACACGGACCACGCCCTACCGCACGCTGCACATGACCCACCTCGGTCACGTCCTGACCGCCGTCGGACTCGACCTCCACCGCCGTGATGCCTGATGTCCCGAAACTCCCATCGGCATCACCCACGTCAGCCGCTTGGCTCGGACCGGAACCGGTCGCCTGAACACCGAATCCGCCGACGAAGTCCCGAAGAACCGGGGTTTTTCACCAGATCACGCTCAAACCCGGCTCCGCACCGCGCAGCGCGCCCGCACAACCGCCTGATCCACCGCCGGGGATCACGAGGTCGAGCGTGGTCTCGGTCATGGTGCGTTCTCCTTGCCTTCGTGTTCGCCCGTACTCACAGCAGGATCCGGAGCGGGTGTTCGAGCACGTCCACGAATGCCTTCATCCACTCGGCCGCGGTGGCGCCGTCCACCGACCGGTGGTCGACGGCGAGGGTCAGACGCAGAACGGACGCGACGACGACCGCACCGTCCTCGACGACTGCCTCCTGCCGCACCGCACCGACGGCCAGGATCGCGGCCTGTGGCGGATTGATGATCGCTGCGAAGTCCTCGGTGCCGTACATGCCGAGGTTTGTGATCGAGATCGTGCCGCCTTCCAGTTCCTCCTGCCGGAGCCGGCGCTCCTTCGCGCGGGCGATCAGGTCCTTCGTGGCCTTGGCAACGCCGCTCATCGACAGGGAGTCCACGCCGCGGATCACTGGGGTGACCAACCCGCCGTCGGTGGCGACGGCTACGGCGATGTCGACGTCCGAGAAGTGCCGGATCGAGGTGTCGTTCCACTGCACGTTCATCGCGGGAACGTCCACGTGCGCGGACGCGATCGCCTTGACCAGCAGGTCGTTGATCGACACCTTCACGCCCTGGCCGGCGTTGATCTGTTGCCGCAGCTGGAGCAATGCGTCGACGCGTGCTCCGGCGCGTAGATAGAAGTGCGGCGTGTTCTGCTTGCTCTCCGTCAGCCGGCGGGCGATGGCCCCCCGCATCCGCGTGTTGGGCACGTCCACGAATCGCGAATCGACCGCCGAAGTCCCGATTCTCGGGCTTTCCGCCGCGGCGTCCGCCGGCAACGTCTCCTCCGGCTGCGTCGACCTGACAACAGCTGCTTCGATGTCGGACCGCCGGATTCGTCCGCGCGGGCCGCTCCCCACCACAGCGCTCAGGTCGACTTCGAGCTCGCGCGCGAGACGTCGCGCCAGCGGGCTGGCGAAGACACGCTCGCTCCCGGCGCCCACAGCCTCGGTGGGCGCCGAAGTCACCGTGCCTGCCGGCGTCGCCGACTCCTCCGGTGCCGAGGCGGTGGAAGCCGTCACCGGCGCTTGTCCAGCACCCAGTGAAGCCACCAGAGCGTCCACCTCGGAGGCCGACTCGCCCGGTGCCCCCCAGACCGCGATCGGTGTACCCACCGCCACTGTCGTGCCCGCATCGACGAGGAGGCGCAGCAGTGCGCCGTCGCTCTCGGCCTCCACGTCGACCACGGCCTTCTCGGTCTCCACCGTGACGATCGTATCGCCGGCCGCATAAGGGGTGTTCACGCCGACGTTCCAGGATTCCAGGATCGCCTCTGCGGTGTTGGCAGCGACCTCGGGCATGCGCAGAATCTCAGCCATTGTTCCGCTCCTGCGCCATCTCGCGGAGCTTGGCGACGACTTCCTCCGTGGAAGCGAACGCGGCACGCTCCAGCACCTTGCTGATGCTCGGCGACGCCTCGCCGCCCGTCACACGCTCGATCGGTGCATCGAGCCAGTCGAACAGCCGACGATGGATCTCGTCCGCGAGCCAGCCGCCGTAGGAGGTGCCGATGGCGCCCTGTTCGGCAATGAGCACGTTGTTGGTCTTCTTCACCGATGCGGCGATCGTGTCCCAGTCCAGGCTGGCCCGGTCCAGCCAGCGCAGGTCGATGACCTCG
The DNA here is from genome assembly GCF_040296405.1 of Streptomyces sp. NPDC002133. NCBI lineage: Bacteria > Bacillati > Actinomycetota > Actinomycetes > Kitasatosporales > Streptomycetaceae > Streptomyces > Streptomyces sp. NPDC002133. The sequence continues at coordinate 49,696 of NZ_JBEOXF010000030.1, forward strand.
GCGTCCACTCCCGTCTGTTCGACGGCGTCCAGAACGGCGGGCGTCATCGCCAGATAGGTGAGGATGGTCAGGGCCGCGCCCTCGCGGCGTACGGCGGCCTTGCCGACCGGAAGGTAGTGGTCGTAGTTCTCCGGCAGGCCGGGACCTGTCGAGTTGTACAAATCCACGTGCTCGAGAACCACGACCGGGTCATCACAGGCCAAGGCCGTGTTCATCAGGCCGACGTAGTCGAACGGCGTCGACGGAGCGACGATTCGCCAGCCCAGTGCCGTGGCGAAGATGCCGGCCGGGTCCATCGAGTGCTGCGATCCGTATCCGGTACCGGTGGCGACCTTGCTGCGCAGGACGAAGGGCACCTTGCCCTCACCTCCGAACATGTGGCGGGCCTTTCCGATCTGGTTGAACAGCTGGTCTGCCGCCACCCACATGAAATCGGCGTACATGAACTCGATGATCGGGCGGAACCGGCCGTCCAGAGCCAGTCCGCCGCCGAGGCCGGCGAACGCGTTCTCCGAAATCGGGGTTCCGATCACACGGTCGGGGAACGCCTCACTCAGGCCGCGAGTCGCGCCATTGGTGCCGCCGTTGAGCCGGTGCACGTCCTCCCCCATCACCACGACGCGAGGGTCGGTCTCCAGGCGGCGTCCCATCACGCCGGCGACGGCGCCGATGAACTTGACATCGGTCAAGCTGTCGACGAAGTTCTCGGCGTCGGTGAACTCGATCTCGGCCAGCTCCGACAGGTCGCCCCGGACGCCTTCGTCGACGAACGCCGGATCCGGCCACTCCGAGGGCACGATGCGTCGCTCACCCGGCTTGCCGCCCGGCCGCGGTTCCAGGAGGACGTCCCCGAGTTCGGCCATCAGATCCTTGGCACGCCTGATCGTCTCCGCAACCGCCTTCTTGCTGAGGATCCTGCGTCGCACCAGGTGTCCCACCATGGTGTCGATCGGGTCGCGAGCGCGCCACTGGGCCTCCTCTTCCTTGGTGCGATACCGGAACGACGAGCCGGGAAAGGGACCGTTCTGGTGGAAGTAGCGGTACACATCGGCTTCGATCATCGTCGGACCGTCGCCGCCGCGCATGTGCGCGAGGGCCTGCTGCGTCGCGAGGTACACGGCCAGCGGATCCATACCGTCGACCTTCCAGCTCCGGATGCCGAAGCCCGGGCCTCGGCCGGACAGCCGTGGCTCGGCGGTGACTTCGGACACGTGGGTGGAGACGGCGTACAGGTTGTTCTCGACGAAGAAGCACAACGGCAGCGACCACGCCGCCGCGAGATTGAGGCTCTCCAGCGTGGATCCGATGTTGATCGCGCCGTCGCCGAAGAACGTGAACGTCACCGCGTCGGTGCCGGCCTTCTTGTGGGCCCACGCGGATCCGGCCGCGAGGGGTACCCCGCCACCGACGATCGCGTTGGTCCCGATGGCGCCGGCCTCGTGCCACTGGAGGTGCATGCTGCCGCCTCGACCGTGGCTGAAGCCCCGGTCCAGTCCGCATATTTCGCGCAGGCTGCGCAGGAGCACGGCCCGCACATCCTCAGGGAACGGCTTCGTCGGGTCGATGCCTTTCGGATACAGATGAGCGAGCACCTTGGCGAGGAACTGGTGGTGGCCACGGTGCGACCCGTTCACGGTGTCCTCCGACGTCAGGGCGAAGCACGCACCGACCGCGCCGCCTTCCTGACCGATGCTGGAGTGCGCGGGGCCGTGGATGAGCCCGTCCGCGGCAAGCTCCAGGACGTACTCCTCGAAGGTCCGGATCAGCACCAGCTGGCTGAACATGCCCGTCAGGAGGTCCGGAGCCGCGGCGTCCCAGTCGTCCTGGGTGACGACGAACTCCGACCACGCGGCCTTCGCTTCGAGTGTGTGTTCCACAGGCATCGGGAGCCCCCTTCAATCGACCGGAGTGCACCGACCCTGCCACACAGTTGGATCCAATTTCAAGACCATGTTCGACCTATGGCGCCATACTCGGCAACATGGTAGACACTTTTGGATCCAAAGGAGGAAGACCATGTCTCTACCCGGCCTCATGCGCCTGGATCACATCGGATTCACGGTGCCGGACCTGGACCAGGCGCACACGTGGCTCGTGGACGTCCTGGGTTGCGAGTACCTCTACTCGCTCGGCCCGCTCAGCTCGGCAGGCGACTGGATGTCGGAGCATCTGAACGTGGACGCCCGCACGGTCATGCGCCAGCTGCGCTTCTACCGGTGCGGCGAGCAGGCCGTGTTCGAGGTCTTCGAGTACCAAGCGGATCGGCAGCAGACGGCTGTCCCGCGCAACAGTGACGTCGGCGGCCACCATGTCGCGCTGTACGTCGAGGACCTGGACGCCGCCGTGTCGTTCCTGAGGGCGAGGGACGTTCCCGTGCTGGGCGACCCGACCACCAGCGCCGGACCGTCGGAGGGACAGCGGTGGGTCTACTTCCTCTCACCATGGGGAATGCAGTTCGAGCTGGTGTCCTATCCTGACGGCAAGGCCTTCGACCGCGACCCGTCAAAGTTCAGAGGTGACCGCTCTTGACTCCTTCGCACGCTCGCGATCCGCGCGGGTCGGACAGTGTCAGGAGTCAGCACATCGCCGGCATCCTCCGCGACGAGATCCTCGCCGGCGACCTGACGCCCGGCACGTGGTTGCGCCAGGACGAACTCGCGGCGCGCCTCGGCACCAGCCGGATCCCGGTCCGCGAAGCGCTGCGGATCCTGGAGTCCGACGGCCTCACCGAGTCGTTCCCCAACCGAGGGTCGCGGGTTCCCGTGCTCAGCCTCGAGGACGTGAACACGTACTACCGGATGCGCGAGCGACTCGAGCCGCTGACGCTGACCGAGAGTCTCCCCCATCTCACCGATCGCCATCTCGCCCATCTGGAGCACATCCAGGACGAGATCGAGAACCAGAACGACGTCAATCGGTTCCTTCTTCTGGACCGCGACTTCCACATGACGACCTACGCGGGTTGCAGCAGCGACCACCTGCTGGCCATCACCGAGCGGCTCTGGAACTCGACCCAACACTATCGCCGTGCGTACATGGTGCTCGCGGACCCTGACCGGGCCACGATCGTCAACGCCGAACACCGACTGATCCTCGACGCCGTGCGGCGCCGTGATCCCGAAGACGGTGAGCGGTACCTCACGGGGCACATCCGGCGCACCCGGGTCGAACTCACGGCTCACCCCGAACTCTTCGTCGAGAATCGATGACGCGAGCGGGAACCCTGAAACCTCTTGGGCAAACGGGCGCCCCGCAGCAAGTGATTTTCAGCGATGGGCCCCATCGGGGCACGGCTGCCCAGCGACGAACCGGTTCGTGTGAAGCACCGATCCGGAGGTGAGGCGCACCGTCTCGCGGACGGCAATGTGCGAGCAACCGCGCCGATACGGGGTGCTACGCGGTGGACGGGTGCTCATCGTGCACACCGGTCGTGTCGACCGGGCGTCACGATCGCCGGCGGCCAGCCGCCTGCCCCAAGTCCCTTCCCCCGGCGAGAGCCGGCTGGTCTCCCGGCACGCAGCTCACCAACCGCGCTGCCGCCGAAGCGGGCTTGAACCGCAGTGGCGTCGAGGCGAGTTGGGGCATCTTCCTGGGCATCCTGGCGAACAAGGCTGAAAGCGCCGGCCGCCGCGTGACGTAGGTGGATTCCCGCAACACCTCCCGCACCTGCCCCGAATGAGGGCACGTGGGCGAGGAGCACCGCGTCACCCGAGCGAAGTTCGAGTGCACCGCGTGCGGCTTCCTCGCGAACGCGGACCACGTCGGCGCACTCAACGTCCTCAACAGGGCCTGGCCGGCCCTCTGCGCGGCGGCCCAGCCACCGACGCGGGAAGACAGCGCGCGTACGCGTGGGAGGAGTCACGCGCACTCGACGCGCGCAGCCGGCTCTGCGACCGCATCGCGAACTGTTCTCAGATGGACACCCACGCTCGAAATGTATCCAACTCAATGTGATCGAGAGGCGCCCACGCCATATTCCTACTGGTGCACCATCACTGCGGAGCCTACACTGGATCCAATCAGCATTCATTGGATGCCCAGGCCACGAGGAGAGCGCCGTGCCCATCGCTACCGTCAACCCCGCTACCGGTGAGCTCGTCGAAGAGTTCGCTTCATTCACGAAGGAACAGGTCGACCAGCGACTGACGCGCGCAGAGGCCGCGGCCGCGGTGCTCCAGGGAACCGACTTCGACACTCGCGCCCGGTGGATGCGGGCGGCCGCGGACCTGGTCGAGGCCGAGGCAGCCCAGACGGCGCGAAGGCTCACGATCGAGATGGGCAAGCCGATCGCGCAGGCCCGCGGAGAGGTCCTCAAGTGCGCGAAAGCGATGCGGTTCTACGCCGACAACGCCGAAAGTCTGCTGGCCGACCAGCCACTGGCCGACCCGAGCACGGTCGGAGCTTCGGCTGCCTACACCTCCTACCAGCCTCTCGGCGTCGTTCTTGCCGTGATGCCGTGGAACTATCCCATGTGGCAGGTGATCCGCTTCGCTGCGCCTGCGCTGATGGCCGGCAACGTCGGCCTGCTCAAGCATGCCTCGAACGTGCCGCAGTCCGCGATGTACCTCGACACGCTCTTCGAACGAGCGGGCTTCCCCGTCGGGTCGTTCCAGTCGCTCCTCATCGGAGCAGCCGATGTCGAAGCAGTCGTCCGCGACCGACGCGTCGCCGCCGTGACACTGACCGGTTCCGAGCCGGCCGGGCGGTCGATCGCAGCTGTCGCGGGCTCAGAGGTGAAGAAGGCCGTGTTGGAGCTAGGTGGGTCTGACCCGTTCATTGTGCTGCCTTCCGCCGATGTTCGCGCGGCCGCCCGAACCGCCGTGACCGCTCGCACGATGAACAACGGCCAGTCCTGCATCGCGGCCAAGCGGTTCATTGTCCACACGGAGGTGTACGAGGAGTTCGTCGAGGCCTTTGTCGCGGGCACAAAGGCGCTGACCATCGGCGACCCGCTCGACGAGGAAACCGAGATCGGGCCGATCGCCACGGAGTCCGGTCGGCGCGAGCTCACCGAACTGGTCGACGACGCCGTCGCGAAGGGTGCCGTCCTGCGGTGCGGTGGGTCGGCGGTCGGTACCGAGGGGTGGTTCTTCGAGCCTGCCGTGCTGGAGGAGGTCACCACCGAGATGCGGGTGTACCAGGAGGAGGCTTTCGGTCCACTGGCCGTGGTTCACCGGGTCGACGGCATCGAGCAGGCCGCGGCGCTCGCCAACGACACGACCTTCGGCCTCAGCTCGTCGGTGTGGACCATCGACCCGGACGAGGAGCGGTTCCTGATCACCCGCCTCGAGGCCGGTGCCGTGTTCGTCAACGGCATGAGCGTCTCCTACCCCGAGTTGCCTTTCGGCGGTGTGAAGGACTCCGGTATCGGCCGCGAGCTCGCCGCGGAAGGCATCCGGGAGTTCTGCAACCTCAAGACGATCTGGAAGAGCTGATCTGCTGGGAACCGTCGGCTTCCTCGGACTGGGCGCGACGGGGCTCTGTCATCGCCCGACGGCTCCTCGCGCACGGTCACGACGTCGTGGCCCGGAACCTTCCCCCGCGCCCGAAGAGGACACGCTCAGACGTGGCGGAGCACAGCAGCAGCCTCACAGATCACCTGAGCCGGACAGGCCCGAGAACGACTGCTGAGACCGACGCCGACCTTGGATCGTCCCGAACGTCAGAGACGGTCACCAAAGTCTGCGTTGAGGTCTGCGGTCGGGTTGCTGCGGAGACCCGCCCCTCGCCCCGCCGGTACGGGGCGAGGGGCGGAGCGTCACACCGGGCCGCTCGTGTGACGCTCCGCCGGTGCGCGGTCAGCCGGTGGTCTCAGGCGAGATGTTCTTGTTGAAGCGGAGCAAGTTGTGAGGGTCCCAGGCGGCCTTGATCGAACGCAGCCGCTGGTGCTTGGCCTCGCTGCCGTGCACTCCGCGCCGCCACTCTTCGCCCAGGTCGTCGGTGAGGTTGGCGTAGCCGTTCGTCAGTGCGTGCGGCCGCATCGCCTCGGTGAGGGTCGTCGCCCACTCGTCGTACTGCGCGTCGGACTCGGGTGCGTCCCACTTGCAGATGGCTTCCCACAGCCAGGCGGCTCCGGCACGGGAGAAGGCCATGGCGTCCTCGGCGACGTCCTCGGAGATCGCGCCGCCCATGAACGAGATGTTGATCGAGTAGATGTCGCCGGGGTTCGCCGGCACGGTGGCAACGTGCTCCAGCAGCACGTCGATGGCGTCGCCGGACAGTGTCGGCAGGTACCCACCACGCAGGTTCATGCGCATGCCGTACGGGGCGACGGCGTCGAGCATGCTGTTCGCCCGGACCCACATGGTCTTCGTGACCAGGTTGGCCAGCGGTTGGCCGAGCGCGGCGAGCGGCTGGACGACCTCATCGGCCGTGGCGGGCTCCCCGGTGTAGACCACGACAAGAATCAGCGCCGGCTTCCCGTGCACCTCCTCGGGCAGCATCGGCAGAGGGGGAGCAGGAGCGATCGCGACCAGCAGGCCCAGCTCCCGCGGGGCTGTCGCCAGGTGCGCCGAAAGCTTGCCGAGGACATCGGCGGCCTGGTCGAGCGGGAAGATCAGCTGTCCTGCAACGACGTCGGGGCCGACCGGGTGCGCGCGGTACTCGAGGGAAGTGACGACCCCGAAGTTGCCGCCCCCGCCGCGCAGCGCCCAGAACAGCTCGGGGTTCTCGGTCTCGTCGGCGCGGACCTTGCGGCCGTCGACGGTGACCATGTCGCAGGCCAGCAGATTGTCGACGGTGGCGCCGTGGCGTCGCATGAGGAAGCCGATGCCGCCGCCCAGGGTCAGCCCGGCAACGCCGGTGCTGCTGACCGTCCCGGCGGGTACGGCCAGGCCGTGCTGCTGTGCGGCGGCATCCATCTCGCCGAGCTTGACGCCCGGTTGGGCCCGCACCACCCGGGTCTCCGGGTCGACCGTGACCGCCCGCATCCCCGAGAGATCGATGACCAGTGCCCCACCGGGCATCGCATAGCCGTCCGAGCCATGTCCACCACCGCGCACGGCCACCGGGATGGCGTGAGCCGAGGCATGGCGCAGCACGGTCGCGACGTCCTCCTCGTCGGCGCATTGCGCAATCAGCGCGGGGCCCTCGTCGGCGGCACGGCCCTGATACAGCGCACGCGCCGCGTCGTACTGTTCGTCGCCGGGCCGCAGCACCGCGCCGCGGAAGTCGGTGGGGAAGTCGGGGTGGGTGCGGGGTTCTGTCGACGCGCTCATGGGGGACCTTCTGTGTCAGGGACGCACTAGGCGAACGGGAAATTCGGGGACAGTTGCCCGTGCCTTCGGCAAGACTCGTGTCAGAGGACTCGGAGGATGTCTTCGACACGGTCCTTGGCGTCGCCGAAGAGCATGGCGGAGTTCTCGCGATAGAAGAGCGGGTTCTGGACGCCGGCGTACCCGGAGGCCATGGAGCGTTTGAAGACGATGACGCTCTCGGCGTTCCAGACCTGGAGGACGGGCATGCCGGCGATGGGTGAGCCTGGGTCCTCGGTGGCGGCGGGGTTGACGGTGTCGTTGGCGCCGATGACGAGAACGACGGCGGTGTGGTTGAAGTCGTCGTTGATCTCGTCCATCTCCAGCACGATGTCGTACGGGACCTTGGCCTCGGCGAGCAGGACGTTCATGTGGCCCGGCAGCCGGCCCGCGACCGGGTGGATGCCGAAGCACACCTTCACGCCGCGGTCTCTGAGTTTGCGGGTCAGCTCGGCGACGCCGTACTGGGCCTGGGCCACGGCCATGCCGTAACCGGGGGTGATGATCACCGAGTCGGCCGACCCGAGGAGTTCGGCGACGCCCTCGGCGGTGATCTCGCGGTGCTCGCCGTAGTCCTTGTCCTCGGCCGGGCCGGCCTCGATGCCGAACCCGCCGGCTATCACGGAGATGAAGGACCGGTTCATCGCCTTGCACATGACGGAGGACAGGTAGGCACCAGAGGAGCCGACCAGGGCGCCGGTGATGATCAGCAGGTCGTTCTCCAGCAGGAACCCCGACGCCGCGGCCGCCCAGCCGGAGTAGGAGTTCAGCATCGAGACCACGACCGGCATGTCACCGCCGCCGATCGAGGCGACCAGGTGCCAACCCAGGGCCAGCGCGACGAGCGTGACCGCGACCAGCAGCCACAGCGCCGGAGCGATCACGAACCACGTGGTCAGCACCGCGAACGCGGCCAGGGCACCGAGGTTGAGGTAGTTCTTGCCGGGCAGCATCAGCGGGGACGACTTGATCCGTGCCGAGAGCTTGAGGAAGGCCACGATCGAGCCGGTGAAGGTGACCGCGCCGATGAAGACGCCGATGAACACCTCGGCGGAATGGATCCCGAGCAGCTCCTGAGCCTCCAGCACCTTGGCCTCGGCACTGCTGGTGCCGTCCAGGGTGGCCTCGACGTGCAGGTAGCCGTTCCAGCCCACCAGCACCGCGGCCAGCCCCACGAAGGAGTGCAGCAAGGCGATGAGCTCGGGCATCCCGGTCATCTCCACGACCCGTGCCCGCCACAGGCCGATCGCGGCACCGACGGCCACGGCGCCGATCATCAGCGCCAGACCGACTCCGGACATGTCCCGGTCGATCGCCAGCGCGATCGTCGCGGCCAGGGCCACCGCCATACCGGCGACGCCGAAGGTCTTGCCGGCCTTGGCGGACTCGTGATGGGACAGTCCGGCCAGCGCCAGGATGAAGAGCAGGGCCGCGACGATGTACGCCGCCGCCGTGGCGGTCTCGACAGTCATCAGATCAGACATGGCTGGGGCCCCTTCAGCTTCTCGAGAACATGGAGAGCATCCGGCGGGTCACCGCGAAGCCACCGAAGATGTTGACCGAGGCAAGCAGGATCGCGGTTGCCGACAGCACCGTGACCACCACGCCGTTCGGGGTCTCACCGTGCCCGATCTGCATGAGGGCGCCGACGACGATGATTCCCGAGATCGCGTTGGTCACGCTCATCAAAGGCGTGTGCAGGGCGTGGTGCACGTGCCCGATCACGTAGTAGCCGATCACGATCGCCAGGGCAAACACCGTCAGGTGTCCCAGCAGCGCCGGCGGTGACATGGCCGCGAGCAGGAACAGCACCGCGGCGCCGACCCCGACCAGGGCGAACCGCCGCCGGATCGACATCGGCGGCTTGTCCTGGGAGCCGGCCGGCTTCACCGCGGGGGACGCGGAGGCGGCAGCGGCTGCCGGAGTGGCGGACACCTGGACCGGCGGCGGCGGCCACGTCGACTCGCCGTCGCGGACCACGGTCATCGACCGCTGCACCACGTCGTCGAAGTCCAGCACCAAGTGGCCGTCCTTGCCCGGCGTCATCAGCTTCATCAGGTTCACCAGGTTCGTCCCGTACAGCTGGGACGCCTGCGCGGGCAACCGGCCGGGCAGGTCGGTGTAGCCGATGATCGTCACACCGTTGGCGGTGACCACCGCCTCGTCCTTGACGGTGCCTTCGACGTTGCCGCCGTTCGCGGCGGCCAGGTCCACGATCACGCTGCCCGACCTCATCGACGCCACCATCTCCGCGGTGATCAGCGTCGGCGCCGGCCGGCCCGGGATCAGGGCCGTCGTGATCACGATGTCCATCTCCGGGATCCGGTCCGCGTACAGCTGGGCGGCGCGGGTGTTGTAGTCGTCCGACATCTCCTTGGCGTAACCCGTCGCCGACACCTCCACCTCGCCGGCGTCCGCGATCTCGACCGAGAGGTACTCGCCGCCCAGCGACTTGACCTGGTCGGCGACCTCCGGCCGCGGGTCGGTGGCGTACACGATGGCCCCCAGGCTCCCCGCCGCGCCGATCGCGGCCAGACCCGCCACCCCCGCACCGACGACCAGCACCCTGGCCGGCGGCACCTTGCCCGCAGCCGTCACCTGACCGGTGAAGAACCGGCCGTAGACATGAGCAGCCTCCACCACCGCCCGGTAGCCGGCGATGTTCGCCATCGACGACAGCACGTCCAGCGACTGCGCCCGCGAGATACGCGGCACCGCGTCCATCGCCAACGCCGTGATCGGCCGCGCCGCAAGGTCCTGAACGAGTGCGGGGTTGAACGCCGGGCCCATGATGCCCACGACCGTCGCACCCGGTTTCAACCCGTCCAACTGCTCCGGCGACAGGGCGTTCACCCCGAGCACCACCTCCGCCGCGAGCGGGTCACCGAGACTCGCACCGGCCCCGAGATACGCCTCGTCCGGGAAGCTCGACAACACACCCGCACCCGGCTCCACCACGACGTCGTACCCGAGCTTCACCAACTGGACGACCGTGGCAGGAGTCGCGGCAACGCGCGTCTCGCCACGGCGGGCTTCGCTCACGATTCCGATCAGCATTCCCAACACTCCAGGGTGTCGATGTTGCAGAGCACTCGGCGGATTCCTCACGTACGCAAACCAGGAGCGCCGTCCAAGGCGAGTGCGGACCTTGGACGGCGCCTGCCTGGGGCCTGCGATCAGGCGACGGGCTTCGACAGCCCGCCGTCGACACGCAGTACCTGACCGGTCACGTAGGAGGCGTCGTCGGACGCCAGGAACGCCGCCGCAGCGCCGATTTCGGCAGGCTCGGCCCAGCGGTCGAGGCGAATGCCAAGCCCCTTGGCCATGCCGGCCCGAACCTCCTCGGCGCTCTTGCCCTGCTGCTGGCCCATGGCCTCGGTCCTGGTGAGCCAGCCCTCGGTCTTCGTCATTCCGGGGGAGATCGCGTTGACTCGGATGTTGCTGGGCGCCGCCTCGGTCGCCAGGTAGCTCGTGAGCGCGACCACGCCCGCATTCACGATGGCCGTAGCAGCGGTATTCGGAATCACCGCGTGTGCAGTCGCGCCGACAACATTGACGATGTTGCCGCTGCCGGTCCGGCTCAAGAACGGGAGAGCGGCCTGCGAGACGCGAATGAAGCCGATCAGCTTCGTGTCGAAGGCCGACGCGACGATCTTCTCGTCGACCTTGTCCAGGGGGGACGGCGCGAGCTGCGGCCCTGCGTTGTTCACGAGGATGTCAAGGCTGCCGTGCCACGCGTGCACCTCTGCCAGCGCGCTGTTGACGGACTCCGCGTCGGTGACGTCCGCGACGACGGGGAGCACGTCCGCCGCGCCGGCACCAGCGGTGAGACGACCGGCCGCAGCCTTGACGGCCGCTTCGTCCCTGGCTGCGATCGCCACCTTGGCGCCACGCTCGAGCAGCGCCTGTGCGATGGCGAAGCCCAGGCCTCGACTACCACCGGTCACGAAAGCCGTCCGGCCCTCCAAGTTCAAACCTGCAGCCATTGTTCGGCTCCTCACAGCTAGCGGTTTATTCCTTCTGCGAAGAGAAGATCTGAAGCGCTGCGGCCACTGCAAGCGCGGTTAACACAGGGTTCACACGCGGACGGTCGGGCCCCCTCCCACCTTCCTGACGGCTAACGGTGCGAGGCGCACAATGGCCCGCGCTCGGCCCGCTCCGAGGGTGAAGGAGGGAAGGGCGATGGAGGTCCTCAGCCTCGAGGTGCCCGACAGGAAACGGGGCGCCGGTAGTCGCCGCACCGGTGGAGCGCGGGCGCGCGCCAAGGTCGCGATCGGGACCTTCGACGGCGTTCACCTCGGTCACCGTCAGGTCCTCTACGAGTGCGACACAGTGCTCACATTCGACCCTCACCCGATGCAGGTGCTCGAGCCACGCCATGTACCGAGCCTGCTGAGCGATCGCCGACGGAAGCTCCAGAAGCTTGGCACCTTGGGGATCCGGCGCGTGGCGATCGTCCCGTTCGACCGAGCCTGGTCGCGAGTTTCTGCCGAGGACTTCGTCGAACGTGTCGTTGTCGACCGGCTCGGTGCGCAGTTCGTCAGTGTCGGCCAGGGCTTTCGATTCGGCGCCCGAGGCGCCGGGACGACAACCACTTTCGAACAGTATCCCGAGCTGAGCACCCGAGTCGTCCCGCTCGTCACGCGGGGCCCGGCCGGTGAGCCGATCTCATCGACGCGCATCCGCCGGCTGATCTTCGACGGCGACATCGAAGGGGCCGCTGACCTGCTGGGAGCGTCCCTCACCCTTCCGGCAGTCGTCGGCGATGAGGGCCAGTTGCTGATCTCGTCCGAGTTCGCGCGCCCCGCACCCGGGTTCTATCTCGGATACGTCGACAGTCACCCTTGCGCCCTTCGAGTGCGTCAGGACCGCACGGTCGAAGTCATGAGCCCAGCGCGGACAGGCACCCATGTCGAGGTGACGTTCGTGAAGCGAGCCTCGTAGGCCTGGCCGACGGCCCACTTCCCCTCAGGCGTTCGGGTCCGCGGATCCCACAGGCGCGCCGGACATGTGCCGTTGATGGCCCTTCCCATCGGGACAACCGTCGAGCTCCAGTTGGAGGCTCGCAGCCAAAGGCGGAGACGGAAGGCGGTCGACCCTGGCATCGCGGGCCACTCCCAGTTGAGTCTCCACTCAGCCGTCCTCGGCCTCGAAGGGGCCGAGGACGTCGAACTCCTTGGCTCCCGGAATGTCGACGAAGAACCGGGTCGCGGGGTCAGAATCAGGCACGGTGATCTCTGGATGGTCACCACCACGCAGACCCGGCAGTCCACCCGCATCCGTGTCGCACCCTCGCGTCTTGTTTAGTATTGCTGTACACCGCGGGAGCGACGTCCGACGCAGGTCAACGACTGCCCGGGGACCGCATGCCGCAATCGAGGAGGGAACAGACCCGTGGAACCCGAAGCACGTGCTCGCCTGCGCACCGCTCGCACCGAGGCCAAGCTCAGCGTTCGTGAGCTGAGTCGCCGCGTCGGCATCTCACCGAGCATGTTGTCCCAGATCGAGAACGGGCACTCCGAACCCTCGGTCGCCACCCTCTACTCCCTGGTGTCCGAACTCTCGATCTCGCTCGACCAGCTCCTCGCCGGACCGGGGGTGGAGCGCAGTCGCGGCCCACTGACGACCCCTACGTCGCCTCTTGTGACGCCCGACGAACGAGCTGTGCTCGTGATGGACAGCGGCGTCACCTGGGAGCGGCTTACGCCCAGCCCTGACCCGCTTGTCGATGCACTGCTCGTCACCTACCCACCTGGCAGCAGCTCTTCCACGAAAGGAGGGCTGATGAGTCACCAAGGACGGGAGTACGGCTTTCTGATCTCGGGGCGCCTGACCGTCCGCATCGGGTTCGAGACCTACAGTCTCGAACCCGGCTCGTCCATCAGCTTCGACTCCGCGGTCCCCCACCTGTACGTGAACGAGAGCGACGAGCCGGCGAGCGGCCTGTGGCATGTGGTCGTAGGGGGCGGTGCGTCGGGAACCGAGGGCCCGATCCCCACCTGGCTCCCCACTGACGCGCAGCAAGAAGGCCGCTCTTGACAACCTCGCTGCCCACCACTGGTTGACGTCGCTCGCCCTTCAGGTGTTAAGTCTTGCTTAACACATGCACACCATACCGAGTGCAGCTGATGGGCGTGCGTCTCCGATACCGCGACTGTCCGCTTGAGCAAAGGACTTGTGATGGCGATTCCAACGTTTGGTCCGAACGCGGTCGACTGGGAAACCCGCGTCGACATGAGCAGGCTCCGCGACGAGCGGCTGGCCCGTCTCCGCAAGTCGTTGGAGCAGTCCGACGTCGGCGCCGTCCTGGCATTCGACTTCGCCAACATCCGCTACATGACCTCGACCCACATCGGCACATGGGCAGTCGACAAGATGATCCGGTTCTCCCTGCTGGTCAGGGGAGGTGAGCCGATCGTCTGGGACTTTGGTTCAGCCGCCAAGCACCACCAGCTGTACAACCCGTGGCTGGACTACTCGAAAGCCCACTCGGACAGTGATCCGCACGGAGCCCACCACGGAGCCGATGCCCGCAACCCGAGCGGCGCTCGCGCCGGCATCTCGACACTGCGCGGCGCGATCAACCCTTTGGTCGGGATGGCCGACTCCGTCGCCCAGAAGATCAAGCGCGAGCTCGAGCTCTATGGGCTCCTGGGCGAGCCGCTCGGCGTCGACGTCATCGAGCTCCCGGTCCTGATGGCCCTGCAGAACGCGGGCATCACCGTGGTCGACGGCCAGCAGGTGTTCCTGGAAGCCCGACGCATCAAGACACGTGACGAGATCCATCTGCTCACCCATGCCTGCTCGATGGTCGACGCTGCCTACGAGAACCTCTACGAGTTTCTCCGGCCGGGTGTGCGCGAGAACGAGTGTGTGGGAGTGGTGGCCAAGACTCTCTACGACCTCGGCTCGGAGTTCGTCGAAGGCGTCAATGCCATCTCCGGGGAGCGGTGTGCACCACATCCCCACGTCTTCTCGGACCGCATCGTGCGGCCCGGGGATCCGGCGTTCTTCGACATTCTGCACAGCTACAACGGCTATCGCACCTGCTACTACCGTACGTTTGCTGTCGGCAGCGCCTCTTCCGCCCAACGCGACGCCTACACGCGGTGCCGCGAGTACATGGACGAAGCGATCAGTCTCGTCCGCCCAGGCGCTACAACGGCCGACATCGTGTCGGTGTGGCCAACGGCGCAGGAGTTCGGGTTCCCCGACGAGGAAGCGGCCTTCGCGCTGCAGTACGGCCATGGTGTCGGGCTGTCGATCTGGGAGAAGCCGGTGTTCTCCAGACTGGTTTCCCTTGAGCACCCCGAGGTGCTCGAAGAGGGCATGGTGTTCGCGCTGGAGACCTACTGGCCGTCGAAGGACGGCTGGGGCGCGGCCCGGATCGAGGAGGAACTCGTGGTGACCGCGGATGGCTGCGAGGTGATCACGAAGTTCCCCGCAGAGGAGCTTCTCGTCGCCGGCCAGCGCTACTTCACCGTCTCAGGACCGTTGTCGACCGAGCGCGACTCGCAGTCGCATCTGAACACGGTTGCCGGGACCCGGTCCAGCCACCAAGGCGACTCTGCTCACCTCTGACCCGAGAGCTGACCCAAGCCCGTCGGTCCACGTGGACGCGAGCCGCCGACTGCTCCCGTGAGTCGGTGACGTGAAGAGATTTCCCTCCAAGGAGCACGTGGGCCTCTCCCGGCGCGTCCGACTGAGTCGGGTGGGTGTGGATCAGGCTTGCAACGTCGTCCGCCGAGTCCCCATTCACGATCAGCTGGGACTCGGCGACGAGTTCGCTGACGCGGCCGCCCTCCATCCACACTCCCTCGACGGTGTTGTCGGCCAAAGCGACCGCTGGAGATCGTGACCTGACGGGAGCGTTGAAGCACACGATGAGCTTGCCCGAGCAAGACCCTCAAGCCAAGACTCCCGCTGTCTCCTGGAGCGAGGCGCTGCGCAGCGCCGTACGAGGCAGGTCATTGGCGCAGACGACCGTGGCCGCCCTGACAGTCGGGTCAATCCTGTTCATGGTCAACCTCTACTCACAGGTCCGGGAAGGCCCGTTCACGTGGGCGCTCACGGCTCGCGTCGCCCTGACCTTCCTCGTGCCGTGGCTCAACGCGACGATGGGGATCGCGATCGGCCTGCGGAAACCCGGCGCTTCACCGCGTCGCCGGACCGGGCATGCAGTAATGGCCACTCCCCAGGAGTCTGTCCCACCCTCACCCCGAGCCGGCCACTCCCACGCAGGACCCGTCGAAAGGTAGTTCACATGTCGCTTGTTCCTCTACTCGCATCCGACCAGTTCTCCTCGGTCGACCAACCCACCCTCGCACAGGGGGTGAATGCTTACGGACAAGTCCTCAACACCTGGGCGGCCATCGGGAACAGTCCCGGTTTGCTCGCCACATACCTGCCGTTCCTCAGGCAGGTCAACGGCCCAGGCGCGTTGGAGGAGCGCGTGAAGGAGCTCGTCGCGGTACGCGTGGCCGTACTCAACCACTGCCGCTATACAGCAAGTCACCGCTGCACGTCCGCACTGGCCAAAGGGGTGGGCGTCGACGAGCTCACGGCCGTTGCGGGAGGCGAGCTCGAAGGCTTCACCGAGCGGGAACGGCTGGCTCTTCAGTTGGCCGAGGAGATCACGGTCGCCGTTCCGACGGTCCCCGTGGAAGGTGGCCTCACCGGCGTCTCGGCAAGTGTCCGCGACGATGTGCAGCGGGTGTTCGACGCAGCACAGGTGGTGGAGCTCGTCATGAGCATCAGCATCTGGAATGCATTGTCACGCTTCCATCGTGTCATGGCCCTCGATCTGGACATGCCGGAGCCACCCACACTCGTGGAGATCCACCTCTGAAACCACACAGGGCAGTGAGGTCTCGGCCGCTTCGAGAGCCATCCCGGTCCTCGACCGTCACGATGGCCCCACGGTCCGTCAGTTGAGTTGGTCATTCCCCGGTGTTGATCGCGGGAATCCGGCCGAGGTCACGACCGCGCATGCGGTGGCAGTCGCCCTTGAGGGAGATCACTTCGGACTGGTGGACGAGGCGGCCGATCATGGCGGCGACCCTGTCGTCGCCGAAGACCTCGCCCCGGCGTCCAACTGACGGGACGGGGACCGGGGCCGACGCCGCCTCCGTCCTCCCACTCCGCGTGACAGGGCTCCGCATCATCGCCTGGTCCTCCGGACCCTCGCGACCGCCCCACTGCTCGCCCTGTCGTCGGCGTGGGTGGTGCACTGCACACCTCACCGGAACACCGCGCAGCACCATGCCCACAGACATCGGTGCCACGGCCGGCGCACCCCGGAAGTGGGCCGTGGCACTGATGACTGTGGGGTTCGGCACCCTCTCGCCGGCGAAGGACTGGATCGGTCCTTCGCCGGCCGTACGCGTCGACTTGGTGCTGTGGGTCGTCGGCACGCTGCTGAGCCTGGTCACCAGTGTCTGGATTCCGATCCCGGCCATCGCGGACCACGAAGCGGGCCAGGACCCGGCCTTCGCGGGATGGCTCATGCACGTGATCCCGCCGATGCTCTCCCCGCCGGCGGTGCGACACTCGTTCCGCACACCGCTCCCGGACAGGCGCGTCTCACCCTGCTGCTGCCTGTTGCTCCACGTTCGGGATCAGCCACTTCACGAGCATCGTGATCAGCACTCACCTGTCGAGCCGTCTCGTGCACCGCAAGGTCGGGCCAGCGGGATGGTTCCCACGCTGTGCATCGTGCGCGGTCCGCTCTCTGCTCGGTCAGCCGATGGCAGCGGGGAACGCACTGGGGTCGGTCGCCCACCTGGCACTGCCGCACCCGCACACGTCCGGCGCCGCCGTGTCTCCGGTTTCGTCATCGTTGTCCCCACCGCGGGCTCGCAATGATGTGGCCTGCCCTCGCCCCGCCTCACCGTGGGGCCGGGCCGCCAGGGCACATCTTCCCATTATCTTGGCCTGGTAGAGCTTCACCTTCCGGTGGGCGCGTGCGTGACGGGCACCGGTTCCACTGGCGGCACGCCTTCGCGCCGACGCGTTCGACGCGTCGGCAGCCTTGTACGTACTCCTTCTGGCGACGAGGTCGTCGTCGCCGGGCGCACGCTGCGCGGCAGCCTTCTCGGCGCACTGTTCCTGCCCGAGGCTCCGGTTTCCGGTCAACTTCTCGGCCGCAAACGACCGAACCTGTTGGCTCTGTCGTTGACGCCTTGTCGCGCTCCCGACTGCCCCCTACGGCAGGGCGGTCACGGGTCGCATCTACCAGCAAAAAGGGAGGTGTTCATGTCCTTTGTGGTACGGGTCCGTTGACGAGAACCCACGCCGAGCGTGCACGGTTGCGCACGTTGACCCCGGCGACGTGGTCGGCCGGGCCAGCGAGCCCGCACCGACGACAGCAGAAGGCGTCCCGGACGGGACGGTTGTTTCTCGCGGTGTGTCCGCATCTGGGGCACATCTGCGAGGTGTAGCGGGCATCCACCCAGATCACCGGCACTCCGGCCCGCCGGGCTTTGTACCGGATGTGCTCTTCCAGCTGGTGGAAAGGCCACGAGGAGAACGCGGCCCGCTGGTCGCGGAAAGGCCGTACCCGGTCACGGATGCCACTCAGTTCTTCGAGGGCGATTCCGCGTCCGGTGCTCCCCCAGCGCTTCGCCTGGGAGGTACCCCCAGCGACGGCCACGATCTCTTTACTGATCCTGTGGTTGACATGGGCGGCGTGCCGGGCCTCGCGGCGTGCCCGGCGTTTGGCCCGCCGGGTGGCGGAGCGGGTCTGCTTCGCCTGGAGTTCGGCTCGCTTGCGGGCGTGCCAGCGCCGGTAGCGGCCAAGGCGGCGGCCCTGGTAGTTGGTCCCGTCGGACGTGGTGGCGAGGTTGGCGATGCCCCGGTCCACCCCGATCCAGTCCACCGGGTCGGTGTTGAGCGGCGCTTCGGGAATCTCGCAGGTGGCGATAAGGAACCACATGCCGTCCCGGTGCACGAGATCCGACTCGCCCTTGCGGTATTTCTCGAGCATCGCCAACTGGCCGGGGTGCCCGGTGTACCGGACGCCCTTCATCCGCCCGGCCACGGTCCAGACGCTCACCGTCCGGGCGTCGTGCTGCCAGGACAGGATCCGGTCGTCATACGGCTGGGCCGCATCAGGCCGGAAGACGACCGGCTTCGACTCCGCACGCCTGGGCCGCTTCGAGGTGGCCGGGCCGAGGTTTCCCGCCCGGATGTTGGCGCGCAACGTGGCGTAGGCGTCCACGACCTTCTTCACCACCCGCACGGCCGGCTGGGCAGCCAGCCCGAACTCCGACTTCAAGTGGGTGTAGACGAGCTTTTGCAGCTCGTTGCGGGTGGTGGTGCCCGTCTCATAAGCCACCACCGAGGCGGCATCAGCCGCCCGGTTGCACACGCGCAGGGTCGCCGCCAAAGCCGCCGCCACCTCCGGCGACGGCAACAGCTTCACCTGCACCACGACCTTCACCCCATCAACCTAACCGCCACCACCGACAACAGCCGAAAGCACAGGTCACGACAGACACGAAGGGAACTCCGCCGCTTAGCGGCTCCGCTCCAAGCACCCATTCCTCCCCGGCCTGAAGGCCGGGGCCTCCTGGGAGAAATCAGGTGAAGTGACGCGAGCCGCGTGATCGTCCGGGCGGATGCACTCGCCGGCCCGGACGATCACGCGGCTCGGCAGCTCAGCCCGCGTGCGTGCGGAACGTCCGGCGTCCCCTCACCCACCGGACGTGAGAAATGGCGTCGCCCGCTCCCGGCTTCGGGTCGCGACCGTACTGCTCGGGTCAGACCGAATCGCCGGCGACCTCCCGGCCCGCCGCACCCACGTCCCGCGCGGAACCGGGCCGCGCGTCCGGGCTGAACAACCCGCCCATGTGAACGCCCAACTCCCCTCCGGTGTCGTCGCAGATCCAACTGATGCGCACCGTCTCGGTCGCCCGGTCCTCCAGGATCTCGTAACCGGCGAAGCCGCCGACCGCCGACAGGGTCGGAGACCGAGACTGGTCCACATGTCGAAGTCCATCGACTGTGCGGCCGGTCAGGCAGAGGTCTGGCCGGCCTCACGCTGCAGCCGGATGAGGAGCGCCATGAAGTCCAGCTCGCCCAAACCAGTCGATATGCACGCCTGAAGCAGCTGCTGCACGACGCCGGTGACCGGCAGCGGAACTCCACCGGCTGCCGCCGACTCGAGGACCAGGTCCAAGTCCTTGCGCATCAGCCGCGAGCTGAACGTCGACGTGTAGTCGTCCGCCAGGATGGGCCCGATCTTGTACTTCACCAACGGTGACGCGACCGCCGAGGCGCCGACGACCTCCAGAAGCTTGTCTCGTCGTACGTCGTGGGCCTCGGCCAATGCGACGCACTCGGCAAGAAGTTCGGCCGTCCCGGCGACCATGAGGTTGAGAGCCAGCTTGATGATTCGTGCAGCATCCCCCTCGCCGGCGTAGAACACATGGGGGCCGATGTCGCGAAGCAGACTCTCGACCGACGTGAAGACGGGGTCCTCACCCGAGGCGATGATCGTGAGGTTCCCGGCTCGCACGACACCCGGGTTTCCGCTCACTGGAGCGCGTAGGTACCGGATGCCGCCGGCCGCAGCCGCGGCGGCCACCTGACGGGAGACCTCCGCTGAGACAGTGCTCATGTCGATGAGAGTCTTCCCCCTGCCGGGTGCGGCGTGGGCGAGCCCGCCGTCGGGCGCGAGCGCAACATCGGCCAGAGCAGAGGAGTCTGCGACCATCGTGATGCAGACGTCCGACCGGGCCCACGCCTCATGGGAGGCGTCCAGCTCGAACGCGCCCTTGGCCACCAGGCCGTCTGCCCTGCCCTTCGACCGATTCCAGACGCTGACCTTGTGGCCTGCGCCGATGAGTCGTTCTGCGATGGCGGATCCCATCTGACCGAGGCCCAGCACGGATACGTCCACGTTCATCTCCTGGGGACAAAATGCGCGACATGCGCAAAGGGTTGTTGATCTCACCCAGGCCGGACAACTCGCGGTGTTGCTCAGTGCCGGCCTGGGTGTCTTGGCGGGTCTCGCTACATCGATGCAGCGAGCTGCCAGTCGAACGCGAGCTGCGCATGCGAATCGAGATCGCAGAGACTGCCGAATTTCCCACCGAAGTACACAAGTGGGTCCGCTTCGACGGAATAGCCGCAGCTGACCACCTCGCCGATGAAGATGGTGTGGTCTCCCCCGGCGATCTCTTCGTTCACGTTGCAAGCAAAGTGGGCGACGGCGCCTTCGACAACGGGGAGGTCGCTGTCGGTTCGGAACCCGATGCCGGCGAACTTGTCGTCACACCGGCTCGCGAACTGAAGTGCGTGCCGCTCCTGGCCCTGTGAAAGGACGCTGACAGCGAAGACTCCGGATCCGGAGATCGCGTCCCTCGTCGCAAGGGTGTTTCCGACGCAGACCAGCAGCATGAGCGGATCCAGCGACACAGACGCGACAGCGCTGGCTGTCATCCCTGCTGGTCCTTCCGGAGTCCTGGTGGTCACGATCGTGACGCCGGTCGTGAACCGAGACATGGCTCCGCGGTAGGTGACGCTCATGTCCTGCGCGGTCGATGTACCCATGATGCCCTCCGTTGCCTGTAACGAGATGGCTTGAGCGTTGTCCGTAACGAGATGGCTTGAGTGTGACTGAGAGCATGTTTACTGACGCGAAATCGGCCCAGGCCTATCGGCGTAGCTGCATGACGAGTCGGCGAACCTCGTCGGACGGCGGTACGCCGAGCTCCCGCATCCGCGCGGCGTACCGTTGGTAGAGCGCCAGCACGGCGTCATCGCTGCCGCTGGCATGCGCCAGCTGGATGGCGAGCCGCCAGGCCTGCTCGCGGTACGGATCCTCGCGAAGCACGTAGTCGACAAGTCCCCTTGCCTCGCGATAACGGTTCATTCGATAGGCGAGACTGGCTGCGTCGACTCGGGCCGACAAGAAGGTCTCCGTCAGAGCTACGCGACGCTCGGCGACCCAGTCACCTGCAACCGTGGCAAGGTAGGGCCCTCTCTCCGCACTGCTGAGGGCGTTCGACAGCGTCTGGAGGCGAATCGCTCCGTCCTGTCTCCCCGCCTGGGCGACGAGGTCGACCGCCCGTTGTGCCGAACCCATGGCCAACGCGGGGCCGACCAGTTGAAAGACATCGCCGTCCTGCGCCGGGCCCATGCCGTCGGGGAGCACCTCGCGCAGTCGGTAGAGCGCCTGCCGCAGATAGCTGCGGCCGGCAGCATCATTGCGGCCGCCGAAGAGCGCCCCGAGAAGCTCTTCGCGTGTAGCCCTACGGTCGGGTGTCCCGAGCAGGTAGCTCAGCAGCTCGACACTCTTCGTCAGCCCAGGCTGAGCCACGGTTCCGTCGATGGTGAGGGTCGGCTCGCCGAACTCCTCGAGCACGAGGCGGGGCGTACGCACGTTCACACGTATGGGATGTTGGCCCGAGAGGACGGCGAGGATCTCGTGCCAGGGCGACATGCGACTGGACTTGGTGTCCGCAGCTCTGGCCGCAACCGACGGCATGTCCGCCAGGGCCGTCAGGAGCAGGTGCTGTGTTCCGTGCGTCGAGGCGGAGACCATCGCAAGGTCGGCCGTGGCGTCGGAGTCGTCCTCGAGGCCGAGGCGCCATTGTGCCTCGGCCAGGTACACGGCAGCCGTCGGGAGATCGAGATGGCGGTCTCCCTTCTGCATGC
Source organism: Streptomyces sp. NPDC002133 (assembly GCF_040296405.1). Taxonomy (NCBI): domain Bacteria; kingdom Bacillati; phylum Actinomycetota; class Actinomycetes; order Kitasatosporales; family Streptomycetaceae; genus Streptomyces; species Streptomyces sp. NPDC002133. The sequence goes on from NZ_JBEOXF010000030.1 coordinate 71,610, forward strand.
TCCGAAGGCATTCCGCGAGGTGCTCGTGCCCCTCGGCATCTCTGTTCTGCAGAAGCATCGACAGTCCCGACCACATCTGCCATGGCTCCCGTGTGAGGGCGTACTCCGAGGCTCCGTTGGCAGTCGCCTCGGCCAGCACACGGTCGGCACTTTGTGTGTCACCCTTGAGGCGCAGGCACAACTTGGCTTCGACAAGCAGGCTCAAGTTCTTGTACACTCTGGAGCCGGTTGCCGCGATGAGCTCTCTCCCACGTTTGATGGACGCACAGGCCTCCTCTCCGCGGCCGAGGTCGAGCATGAGGTCGACGGCGTCGACGGCATGCAGCCAGACCGGCTGCGAGGAACCACGGCGAGGCTCGAACATCGACATCGCGGCGTCGAGTCGACCGGTGGCGCGCAGTGCGGCGACGGTCCAAGGGCCGCCGAGTATCGTGCGCCACGGATCGAACGATCCCGGGTCGTCGAGTCCTTCGAGGCGACCGCGCAAGAAGGCAAGCCGCATCAGCAAACCGTCGAGGGGGCCGGACGGCGTGGTCGAGTAGTCGGGAAAAGGTGGCGGCTCCTCGCCGGTGGCGAGTGCGATCAGCGTGAACGCGATGAGCCGGTTCCGGCCCGGGGGCAGCTGATCGGCAATGGACCGCGCCTCCTCGATCCGCCCGAAGTGCCAGAGGCACCAACAGGCCAGGACATGGGCCTCCTCGAAGTCGGGAGTCCCCGGCTCCGGAAGCCAGGCAGATCCATGGCGGTCGACGAGCTCCACTCCGCGATCACATTGCTCGAGTGCGAACGCGACGCGCAGGATGACCGATCCGATCTCCGGGGTCGGGGTCCGGGCCGACGCTCCCAGTGCATCGAGCCACCGTGCCGCCGGCGCGAAGTCCATCCGGGCGACGAGGCTGGGGAGGGCCACGGCAGCCAGCCGCCCAGCCGCCTCCAGGTCGCCGAGCCGGAGCAACTCATCGACGGCTTCCTCGTGCTCGCCGCGGGCGATCAGGACCTCGGCGTGCCTGCGCCGAACCGCGTCGAGCGTCCTGGCATCCTCCCGTCCCAGAGCCTCGAGCAGGAAGTCGCGGAACACCGGGTGCGGCGTCATGCGCGAACCGTCCGGGGACCACGTCACCGGAAGATGCCGGCCGCGGAGTCCCGCCATGACCTGCGCCGCGTTCTCCTGGTCCAGGGCTCGGGCGCTCTCAGCCGATACCTCCTCCAGAGGGCTGGTATGAAGGAGGAACGTTCTCTCGGTCAGGGAGAGGGAGTTGAAGACGTTCGCTGCGACATAGGACCGCAGCATGTCGCGATCCAGCTCGCGAGACGGTGTATGACGCCAGCCCTCGAACAGGACGCCCGTGACCCAGCCTCCCGTCGCCGCCACCGCCTGAGCCGGATTCACGTCGACGCGACCGACGGTTCGTAGTGCTGCGGCGGCCTCCTGGGCGTCGAACGAGAGATCGCTCTCGACCAGTTCACCCACCCGGTCACGCTCGCTCGTCGAGCCCGAGTCGAGGCGGACATCGACACGCGAGATCAGTACGAGGTTCACGTCGTACGGCAGGTAGCGAGCGAAGGACGACAGCACCGCGATGCAGGTCTCGTCGGGGGCGACTCGTTCCACGTTGTCGCACACCAGAATGAGCCGGCTCCCCTGGAGACTTTCCGCCAGTAGTCCAGCTGCCTCACCGATGTGGAGACTGCTGCTCAGGGCATCGGACGCCACATCGGCTGCACTGGGGACAGCGCCCTCGACAGCCGCCTCGAGGTAGACGAGCAGGCGGCCCGCCGCCTGCTCCGTACCGTCGAGTGACAGCCAGGCAACGGGCCTGTCGAGATCGCGGACAGCCAGGGCCACTGCCGTCGTCTTGCCGGCCCCGGCTGTCGCGAAGACGTTCACCACGGTGTGGCGGTCGAGCAACCCCCTCAGCCGTTGACTGAGCCTCTCGCGAACGACGATGTCCTTCGCCGGCTCCGGCATTGCCAGCTTCCGCCTGATGATCGCGCGATTCTGTCGACCTGGGGCCTTTGAGCCGCTCGGTCTATCGGTTTCGGAGTCACCCATCGATCGTCGCGCCTCCGTGATCCTCAGTGCTCTTCCGGGAGCTTACGCCAGTCGTCCGGGAAGAAGAACCCGTCCGAAGTGGGAGGAATCGGCGACTGCACCTCGATCCAGCGCGCGGGCTCATTACGTTCGTTGACGAACCCATGTGTGCCGTTGGTGCCCGCCCACACCAGATCACCTGTCTCGACGACCTCGTCGTTGCCGTCGAGGGTTCCTCGCATCCCGCCGGAGGTGAAGTAGTAGATCTCCTCGAACGGGTGGTAGTGGACCTTCGCCGCCTGGCCCGGACCGGACTTCGGCGCGATCTCGCACACGAAGACCGTGTGATGCTGTGCCCCCAGGAGCTGGTCGACCATCATCCTGAGGCTGATGTTCTTGACGTTGGGGCCGTGGTAACCGGGCATCGACAGCTGCGCGTACGGGGCCATGTCCGAGTCCTCGAAGTGCCCGACGAAGCGATGCCGGGGATCCGTCTCCGACGGACGGCCGAGGTTCTCACCCGCAGCGGGCTTGGCGGCGATGCTGTTACGGGCACCGTCGAACGTCGGCGGCTTCGGTGCGCGCACGCCGAGCCACGTCAGTCCCTCATCACCCGCGGACAGCGCATGGGCGAGGCCCACGGGCGCCACACCGTAGTCGCCGGAACCCAGTTCGTAGCGCAGACCGGCAAGGGTGGCTTCGCCGTTTCCGCCCGTGATGAACCACGACTCCTCGAACGGGCAGCGGGCCCAGCCCGTCGTCGCCCCGGGAGCCAGCTCGTACAAGCTCACCTCCAAGTGCGCAGCACCCTGCTCATGCCCGACCAGGAGCGCCTGCCGAAGACCGGGCACGCCCTCGACATCGAAGAACTTCCGATCCGCCGCACGTGCGATGTAGTAAGCCATGTCAACCTCTCCGTTCATACGCGAAGGAGCCCGGGTCGGCATCCCTCGCCCAGTCGCTGTTTTTCTTCATGGAGCCCCTGCCCAGGGGAATACTGAGGACGGCGGTCCGCGGCCGACACCGGCCGCGAACCGCCCCTGCTCGGTCGCCGGCTCAGCGGACCCGTGAGCCCTCAAGCCGCACGCCGTCAAGGCGCCGGGCGTATTCGGCCTGCTCGGTGTAAGCCGTCACCTCGGGAGCCTCGGGCTTCTGAAGGCCGCAGATCTTTCGGGCGAGTTCGGTGAGCGGGCCGGAGGGTGACAGCTCCGAGCGCTTCATCGTGAGCATCCGAGTGGCGAGCATCGGGGTCCCGTTGAACTGCTCGAAGGTGCTCACCCGGTCGCCGAAGTCGGACAGGAAGAGGTCACGGATGACGCGCGAGATGCGCAAGCGGTCATAGGGCTCGCCGACCGCACCTGCCTGCAACGGTTCGAGCCAGTCGTGAAGCTCGGGGTTGCTCCACTGCTCCTCGGTGGGGAACAGGAGCGAGGCACGACCGGCAAGGTCGATCACCTCGTTCCTCATTTCCGCGTACCTCTCCAAGTAGTACGACCGGCCGAAGTCGAACAGCAGGACGTTCGGCTTGTAGAGCCCTCCCGGCGAGATGAACCCTTCCGCCTCGGACGCGATCACATGGGCTCGTATCGTCTGGTAGAACTCGATGAGACGCGCCAGGCGCGCCTGGACCGGCGGAAGCTGGTAGGTGCCGAGGTGCTCGGTCATCACCAGCGCGAGTCCGGCCATGAGTTCGGCCCGCACCATCGTCCGGACGAGCGCCTCGTAGTGCAGCCAGTCGAAGATGCGCTGCGGGTAGAGCGAAGCGTGCTCGGTACTTCCAATGTGGAAAACGCGCTCCCACGGAATGAACACGTTGTCGAAGATGACGGTGCATTCGAGCTCGTCGCCGGCCGAAGAGATCGGGTGGTTATCGGGGTCGTCCCGCACCGTCGCCTCGCGGGAGACCATCGTGACGCCCGGCGCGTTGGCAGGACAGGCGCCGTAGATGACCTGTTCGCTCTCCATTCCCGGGCGGAAGAAGACGCCGATGTGAATGTAGTCGGCGAACGGCGTGCCGGTGCTCACGGCTTTGACACCGTTGACCACGATGCCGTCGTCGCGAGTCTCCACGATACGCAGCGCGGTCTTGGCCGCGTGCTGCTTGGACCGGTCGACCTGAGGGTCGATGAAGGCGAAGGCGCAGTTGAGATCGCCCTCCTTCACGAGCTCCAGGAAGTCTCGGATGCCCACGGTCAGGTCACGCCCGCCGGTGCCCACGGACTGGTCACTCCACGGCTTCGGGTCCTCTTCGTAGGTGACCAGGCCGTAGTTGTTCGCGCACGGGGTCCGCCCGACCGATCCGGCATTGAGCTCCCGGATCACGGTCTCCAGATACACACGCTTGCGCCGCAACCCCTCGGCGTCCACGTGCTTGAACCACATCATCGAACGACGCACTCCGTCGTCGTCGACGAAGGTCATGATGTCCTGCATCTCGGGCTCGTGATGCAGGTCGTAGAACTTCGCTATGGTCTTGGCCGCTGCTCTGGTCTTCGGGTGTGTGGTGACGTCATCGATCCGATCACCTCCGACCCAGACAACGCGCCCGTCCCTGAGAGACTCCAAGTACTGGTCGCCAGTTCGCATCAAATGCCACCTTCTCCGTTCACCCAAGCACCGTCTTGCATGGACTTCTCTTGTCGGATTCGTCAGTGAGTTCCCTCGACGGAACGTCGCTGGGAACCGCCGCGAACCCGTTTGTGAACCTACCTTCGACGCGTTATAAGCTGGGAAATCAGAGCCACGATCGGCCGGTCATTCCCACCGTCAATTCGAATCGACGAAGCACATCTTCCTGCAAGGTGGAGACTCGCTCACCCGATGATTCCCCTCAGTTTATTCACGGGATGTTAGCCGGGTGTTAATCGTGATGAGGCGCCGTTAGCAATGGCGTTAGAGAGCCTTGCGGCAGAGTATTTCTGTCCGTGGACCGCTGGTCAGACGTCAAGTGCGGCGCGGGAGCCCTTCACGGCCTCTTCGTCGAGTCCGCCTGTTCCACATCGGTTCCCAAGGTCCGCATCCATCGGCGGCGAATGGGGTCCGAGAATGACGCTGGACCTGACGTTCGCCTCGCGTGAGGAAAGAAGTCGAACTGCGCGCCGGGTCCGTAGCAGCAGCCGGCGCGCGGTATCGAGGAACGCATCATCGCCCCCTGCCGAGCCGCACTCGTGCGGCCCTGGCAGGCAGTGCAGGGCGGGGGCGACCGCCTGCCAGGTGGCCGCCATCGGCGAGAAGTACCCCGTCCACTCGGCCACCGGTTACCGTGATGCGCTCGACTTGCGCTCGGGGGCTCAGTGGCGTCGGGGCGTTTATCAGCCCCAGCCACATCGTCCGGCACCGCCGCTCCTGGGACGAAGGCTGCAGAAGGACGAGAAGGCCAGCGCCGCCCACCGCAAGGTCCGCGCCTGGGGGCAGAGCGACGCCTGAGACGTACCGTGCAGCGGCCACACCCGAGAATGTCACTCTCGGTGACGTGATCTCTGCGGCTACGGTGGTCCGGGTGGTCGGCATGGTCGCCAGTTCGCTGACGGGCCGGATCCCGGCACAACGCGACCGGCTCGGACGGCTGAGCATGGACGCCCAGCTGCAGGTGACCGAAGTCCCTGGCGTCTTCCCTCGCGGTCCCAGGCCCGGCGTGAGAACAGACCGGCCACGGACCGCTGACCTCCCTCGGGGCCCTGGGTTCTCGAAGCTCATGCCGCTGCCTCAAGACGACGTTCGTCCGGTGAACGCCCGGGAATTGCCGACGGTCTCCGACACGGGTGTGCCACGCGCAAAAGACACGCAGTGAGGCGTTGTGTGGGAACTGCCCGGCTTCCGCGCCGGCGGCTTGATCGCGCGGCCTGCTCGGCCGGTGCGCCGCCAGGCACTGCCCAGCGGCCTGGTCGGCCGGCAAGCGGTGCTGCCCGTCCTGGCCAAGGTCTGTCTGGAATGGTGCGCGCGGCATCCATGGCACCGCGATCCAACCGGCCACATCGAGATCCGGTGACCGCCTCCGCAGCATAATGACGACCGCCAGCGTTCGTCCATATTCAGACAAGTCCTAGTATAAAGATATGAAGCTGATGGTTCCCGATCCGGACGGCTCAGAGGGCGGCCAGGTAGTGGACACCGATGTGGACCAAGCACGGAGGCAGCTGGAGCTGCTTTCGAACGCGGCGTCCATCGGCGCGTCCTTGAACGTGCAAACGACGGCTCAACGTCTGGCCGACCTCGTAGTCCCGGGGCTGGGCGACTTCGCGAACGTCAATCTGGCCACGGAAATCGGCGACGGCGAGGAACCACCGGAGCGGACAGGGGGCGGAGACTTGGCGCTGCGTCGCACGGCGCTCGCGCCGGCAGGCAGGCGGTGGCCGAATGGCTACCTTCCGGTGGGCGATGATCTTCCGAGATTCCCGAATCAATCAGTGATAAATAGTTTCCAGGCCGGAAAGGGATTCATGATCTCCGGTCGCTCGCACATCAACGCCCTCTACGACCACAACCCCGACATGGAAAGAGCCCTCATTCCGATAGGCGGCGACCACGAAGAAGTGTCGTTGCTGTGTGCCCCCCTGGTCACAGAAAGGATGCACGACGCCATTGAACAACCCGGTCTGCTCCTGGGCAGCATCGAAGTATGGCGAAGGACCCCCTTCACCGCTGCTGATCTGCAGCTGTTGCAATGGCTCGCCGCCTATGCCGCAGTGAGCATAGACAACGCCCGTCGCTACACGCGCGAACATCGCATGGCGCTGGCGCTCCAGCAAAGCATGCTGCCACAGGCGCGGGCCGTCACGACAGCAGGCGAGACGGCCGGGATCTACGTGCCGGCCGGGGCGGGGGCGACAGGCGGCCTGGGCGGGGACTGGTTCGACGTCATCCCCCTGTCTTCCGCCCGCGTGGCGCTGGTAGTGGGCGAAGTCGTCGGCCAGGGTGTGCATGCCGCCGCCGCCATGGGCCGGATGCGCACGGCCGTGCGCACACTCGCCGATCTCGATCTCGAGCCCGATGAACTGCTCACCCACCTCGATGACCTCGTCATCCATTTTGCAGAGGGTCACGAGGCCCCAGGCAGCTCCTGCATCTACGCCGTCGTCGACCCGACCACACGGCGCTGCACCGTTGCCAGTGCGGGGCATCCGCCACCGGCAATCGTCCGGCCCGACGGCGCGGTGGAGTACATTCCCCTCTCCCCAGGCCCGTTGCTGGGCGTGGGGGGCCTGGCGTTCGAGGTCGCGGAGGTTGATCTACGAGACGGCGACGTGCTCGCGCTCTACTCCGACGGCCTGATTCAACACCCGTCGAACGACATCGACCGCGGAATGGCGATCTTCCGCGAGCGACTGGCCGCAGCCCGCCCCACCGACGGTGATTTGTACGTGGCAGCGTCCCGCCTGGTTGCCGGCTTCTCCCAGGACGCCCTGCGCGATGACGGCACCCTCCTGCTCGCACGGGTACACGGAGTCCGCGACGAAGACACCGCATCATGGGAGATACCGGCCGATCCGGCGGCGGTTGCCGGCAGCCGCCAGAGCGCCGTCGACCGAGTCAGCGAATGGGGCCTTGCCGGACTCGCCTTTGCCACCGAGCTGGTGGTCAGCGAGCTTGTCACCAACGCCATCCGCTACGGCGGCGGCTGCGCGACCCTGCGCCTGATCCGCGAAAGCGACAGACTGACCTGCGAGGTATCCGACCCCTCCAGCACAGCCCCACACATCAAGCGCGCCCGAGACACCGACGAAGGCGGCCGAGGACTGTACATCGCCGCCCGGCTCGTCAACCGCTGGGGAGTCCGCTACACCCCCACCGGGAAAACCATCTGGGCCGAGCAGCCTTTGCAGGCGAGCGAACTCATCTGATCACCGGGTGACCGAAGCCCGCCTTCTGACCGGCGGTCGAGTCGCCTTTTCGGTGAGCAACAGCTCTGGCTCACGTTCCGTTCGCGCGTGAGGCACGGTTGGTTCGAGTGGAACCGGCGGCGCACGCCGCCCCAACTCCGCAGCCGTGGCCCGCGGTGTCCATGGACGACACGATCACCAAGTGCTCACCGTGGCCGTCCGCCCACCACGCCGGAGCACGGCGAGCCACCGTCGAGCCGAAGAACCTCCGCGACCGACTGCTGCACGCGGCCGCCCGCAACACCCGCGGAGGCCGCCGCGCGCGCTGAGGTTCGCTCCCCTCCTGGCCCTGGCGACATGAGCCGGCGGCGATGTCTTCGCCTGTCTCGCCATGCCCGGGCCGGCCACCTGACCAGCGGCGCTGTCCCTGCCCGTTCGGCGACAAGCGGCCGACAACCACGGCGCCCCTCCGATCAGCCCAGCTCAGCCAATGAACCGAAGCGGGGAGGTCACTGAGGTTGGCCCCGTGATGTCGTGCCGGGCGCTCGCGTGCTGATGGTCAGACCGGTCTCGGCGAGGCAACCGCCCATGAGGTCGCTGTGGCAGGGGATACAGGCGGAAGATCAGTGGCTCGAGATCGGCGGGATTCGTCGATCGCGACGCTACTGCGGCAGATCACGTGCGGGACGACCTCCGGCACGACCCACACCCCGGACACGCGCACAGCGGCCACCTCGCGGAGCGGGCCGCCTTCACCGCGGCACGAGCGCTGCCGGTATCCCGTTGATGCCGTTGTACTTGTTGCTGCGCGTCCACTCGACATCACCGGTGAGCTCGACTCTCTCGACGCGGGCGGCGAACTCGCCGAGGATCACCCGAAGCTCGAGACGGGCGAGGTTGGCGCCGAGGCAGAAGTGCGGCCCCTGCGCGAACCCGAGATGCGGATTGGGCTCGCGACGAACATCGACACGCTGGGGGTCGCAGAACATCGCCTCGTCACGGTTTGCCGAGGCGAGCCAGTACACGACGCGGTCCCCGGCGGAGATCCGATGTCCCGCCAGTTCACAGTCCTGCGTGGCCGTGCGGACGTTGTGCGCGACGGGGCTCATCATGCGGACCGCTTCGTCCGGCAGTGTGGTGAGCACACTCGGATCGTCGGCGACCGCATCCAGGATCGTCGGGTCAGCGGACATCGCGACGAGCGCCCACGATGCCGCGCTGCGCGTCGCATCCGCCCCCGCGCCGAACAGGAGCTCGAAGAACGCGTCGATCTCCGGCTCGATGAGGTGCGACGGATCCTCGTCGGGGAGGTGGGCATGGGTGATGACCGACAGCAGGTCGTCCTGCGGGTTGCGCCGCCTCTCGGCGACGATCTCTCGGCCGTACTGCAGAAGGCTCTCCGCCGCCGCAGCAGGCGCCCCGTCGACAGTCGAGTCGGCCTTGACGTCGAACACGTGGTGGACCCACTCGGAGAGGAGGTGGCGATCCTGCTGCGGGATCCCCATGAGCATGCAGATCGCCTGCAAGGGGAGCTCACCGGTGACCGACTCGACGAGGTCGCATCGCCCCAGCTCGACGGCGGCGTCGATCAACGTCACGCTCCGCCGCCGCAGTTCGTCCTCGAGCCGATTCACCATCCTCGGCGTGAAGCCACCGGAGACAAGGCGGCGCAGCCGGGCATGGCGCGGGTTGTCCATCATGTTCATCATGTAGCCAGCCCACGGGTGTTCGAAAAGGACCGTCCCCTGGGCGCTCGAGAACACGGCGGGGTCGAGCAGGATCGCCCGCGATTCGGCGTAGGTGTGCACCGACCAGAACCCGGTTCTCCTCGGAGTGTGCTCGGTGGGCTCGTGCCACCTGACCGGTGCTTCGCGGCGGAGCCGGGCGAACAGATCATGCGGGAACCCGTTGGCGAAGTTGTCGAGGTCCGTGAGGTCTGCTCGGACAGTCGTCGTCATGGGCGATCCTTCGTCTCTCGCCGCTTGCGGCGCGCCGTCCACGGTGTGGATCGTCTGCGCCCGTCGGCGGGCAGCAGGGCGCCGCTGATGAACGAGGCGTCTTCGGATGCCAGAAAAGCCGTCCGAGCGGCACCGTGCGAGCCGCCGCCGCGGCGCGTTGGGCACGGATCTCCTGCAGTGTCACGCCGTCCTGCGTACCCGTGATCGTCGCAAGGAACGTGCGGCGTGTCCGGTCGCATCGACAATCAAGCCGTTGCCCCGGATGCGCCACGGCGCACAGTGAGTGCCGAGCGCGAGTGTCAAGGAGTTCACGCCGGCCTTCTACCAGGAGTACCCCAGGACGCACGGTAGCGCGGACACGCTCATCATCACCGACATGTTCACGATAGCCCCGGCTCCTCGCTCCCGCATCACAGGGACGACGTGCCTCGAGGTGAGCACATGCCGGTCGGATTCGCGTTCCCCGCCAACGCCGAAGCGGGTGATGGCGCTCAGCGAGATGGATCCGAACTCGATGCTCGCTCTCGGTGTCAAACCGGTCGGCCCGACCGCGGGCCGCAGCCGGAAGCGCGCCCCCGTGTATCTCGTGGACCAGGCGAAGGGCAGGGCCCTGATGGCGCGGTGACCGCCCCGGACATCGAGAAGGTCGTGTCAGCACGAGCCGGACGTCGTCCGCGCCGGGCAACGCTCCGGCGAGCAGGTGCTCCAACAGGACCTCGGCTCCCGCGCGAGCGTGGCCGTGGCCCACTACTCGGCGAACGGCACGGTCGTCATACAGCAGGGCGCGCTCATCGGCGATATCCTGAAGAATGTTCGGCTTCGAGCGGCCCGGCGTCCAGACCGAGAAGGGTGAAGGCAGTTCGACGCCGATCAGCTAAGAGAACTTCGGGGAGATCGACAGCGACTGGCTGTTCATCGGCATCCCGTCCTCGATCGGCTCGGACGCCGAACTCCCCGACGAGCTGGCCGAGTAGCCTGCCTACCAGCAGCATCTGAACGCCGTGCGCGACAAGCACGCGACCGTGATGGACGGCTCCAAGTGGGCGAGCCCGGGCGGTATGGAGGCGGCGGTCTCGGTGCTCGACGACATCCGGAAGGCGATGGTCAAGTGAGTGCCGACGCTGAACTCTCCGGACGGCTCGCCCTCGTGACGGGCGCGGGCCGGGGCATCGGCAAGGCGGTGGTGACGGCGCTCGTCGAACGCGACGCGCGCGTACTCGCCACCGACCTGGACCCCGACGGCGTGGAGGCGCTCGCCGCAAAGTACGGCGATCAAGTCACCGCCCGCACACTCGATGTCACGGACGCCGCGGCCGTCGAGGCCCTCGTGGCCGAGGCCGAGGCGGAGCCCGCGCTCGGTGCGATGGACATCGCAGTCAACGTCGCCGGAATCCTGCGGGGTTCCCGGGTCGTGGACCTGACGGACGAGGACTGGGCGGCCACGTTCGCCGTCAACACCAACGGCGTATTCCACGTCTCGCGGTCAGCCGCCCGCCGCATGGCCGCGCGTGGCCGCGGCAGCATCGTCACCGTCGCATCGAACGCGGCCGGCGTTCCCCGCGCGGGCCTGTCCGCCTACGCCGCCTCCAAGGCCGCCGCTGTGATGTTCACCAAATGCCTGGGCTTGGAGGTGGCCTCACGGGGCGTCCGCTGCAACACGGTCTCCCCCGGCTCGACTCTGACCGACATGCAGCGCGCCATGTGGACCGCCTCCGACGACCAGGACCCGGCAGCCGCCGCGCGCCGCATCGTCGAGGGAGACCTCGCGACGCACCGCACCGGCATCCCGCTCGGCCGGATCGCCGACCCCTCCGACGTCGCCGAGGCGGTCGCCTTCCTCGTGTCCGACCGCGCACGTCACATCACCATGCACGACCTGTACGTCGACGGCGGCGCCACCCTGCGGGCCTGAACCCGCAGCGGCTCCCCGACCACGGATCGTGCCCTCCCCCGCTGGAGACATCCATGTCCGCCTCTCTGCGCGAACCCACAGCCACGCCTCTGGTATCGCCCGGCGCGGCAACCGCCCTGCTCGACGCCTACCGCCCGGGCAGCGACCGGTTCCTCGCGTCGCCCCACCACACCCTGCTGGGCAGAGGGGCCGCCGCCGACATCCCCCACGACACGCGGCCGTTGACATGGCGGGTGCGCGCCGTCCTGAACGCACGGCGACGGGCGGGCGCCCCGGCGCCGGTCGTCGTGGGCTCCGTGCCCTTCGCTCCGGCCTCCCCGCACTCGCTGGTCTCCCCCCAGTCCGTCCAGTGGGCGCCGCCGTTGTGTGAGGACCCGCTCACCGCCCTGCCCGGGCCGCTCCCGGAGGAAGGCACCGACTGGCAGGTGCGGGAGGTTCCGGAGCCCGAGCGATACGGGCGGGCGGTCGCCGACGCGGTGAAGCGGATGCGGTCCGGGGAGTTCACCAAGGTGGTCCTCGCCCGCACGCTGGAGTTGACCGCGCCCGACGAGCCGGATCTGCCGGCCATGCTGAGCCGCCTGGCCCGCCGCGACCCTGCCGGCTACACCTTCGCCGTCCCCAGCGGCCCCGGTCGCACGCTCATCGGAGCCAGTCCCGAATTGCTCGTCGCCCGCACGGGTGGCCGCCTGACCGCAAACCCACTGGGCGGGTCCGCCCCCCGCAGTCCCGACCTGGCCGAGGACGTCCGGCGCGCGGCAGCGCTCCTGGAGTCGCCCAAGGACCTGCACGAGCACGCCGTCGTCGTCGACGCCGTACAGGAGGCGCTCACGCCGTTCTGCACCTTCCTGCAGGTGCCCGAGCGGCCCACACTGGTGCGTACGGCGGCGATGTGGCACCTGTCGACCACCGTCACGGGCGAGCTCGCCGACCCTGACGTCACCGCCCTGGAGCTGGCCACCGCCCTGCACCCCACACCGGCGGTGTGCGGCACCCCGACCGAGGTGGCCCGCGCCGTCATCGCGGAGTCGGAGCCCTTCGACCGAGGCCCGTACACCGGCATGGTCGGCTGGCAGGACGCGGACGGGGACGGCGAGTGGGTCGTGACGATCCGCTGCGCCGAAGCCGAAGGGCGCTCGCTCAGGCTGTTCGCGGGCGCCGGGGTGGTCGCCGCCTCGTCGCCGGAGGCCGAGACCGCCGAGACCGGCGCCAAGTTCCGCACCTTTCTCGATGCTGTGGGGGCTTCGCTGTGACCGCCCACCCTCCCCTGGCCTCCGGCATGGGGGACCCCACCGCCTCCGCCCCTTCAAGAAGGGTCCGCCGGCCTCCGGCCGGGAGGACCCCCACCGCGCCGCGCCCTCCGACTGCCACCACTCCGGGGATCGACGCACCCACCTGGCCCCCGGAGTTCGCCGAGCGCTACCGCGCGGCGGGCTACTGGCGCGGGGAGACCTTCGGGAGCGTACTGCGCGAGCGCGCCGCCACCCACCCCGACCGGATCGCCCTCGTCGACCCGGCGCCCGAGCGCCGCACCTGGACCTACCGGGAACTGGACGAGCGCGCCGACCGGCTGGCCGCCGGATTCGCGGCGCGCGGGATGTCCAAGGGCGACCGGGTCGTCCTCCATCTGCCGAACATCGGCGAGTTCATCGAGGTCGCCTTCGCGCTCTTCCGCATCGGTGCGCTGCCCGTGTACGCGCTGCCCGCGCACCGGGAGACGGAGATCGGCCACTTCTGCTCCTTCGCCGAGGCCGTCGCCTACGTGGTCCCCGACCGTCACGCGGGCTTCGACCACCGCGAGCTCGCGACGCGGATGACGCAGCGCACGCCGAGCCTGCGGCATGTCTTCGTCGTCGGCGACCCGGGCGAGCACACCGCACTGTCCGACGTGCCCTGCGACCCGGTCGTCATGCCCGCCGGACCGGAGCCGCACGAGCTGGCGTTCCTCCAGCTGTCGGGCGGTACGACGGGAGTGCCGAAACTCATCCCGCGCACTCACGACGACTACATCTACTCGCTGCGGGGCTCCAATGAGATCTGCGGCGTCGACGCGGACACCCGCTTCCTCGTCGTCCTGCCGGCCGCACACAACTTCCCGATGAGTTCGCCGGGTTGGCTGGGCACGCTGTATGCCGGGGGCACCGTCGTGCTGTGCCCCGGCCCCGACCCGGCGACGGCCCTGCCGCTCATCGAGCAGGAGCGGATCACGATGACGGGGCTGGTGCCGCCGCTCGCCCTCCTGTGGACCGAGACCGGTCCGCAGGAGGATCACGACCTGGCGAGTCTGGACCTGGTGCTCGTCGGCGGCGCCAAGTACAGCGCGGAGGCTGCGCGCCGTCTGGAACCCACCCTGGGCTGCAGGCTGATGCAGGTCTTCGGCATGGCCGAGGGGCTCGTCAACTACACACGGCTGGACGACGACTTCGAGACCGTGGTCACCACGCAGGGCCGCCCGATCTCCCCGGACGACGAGATCCGCATCGTCGACGACGCCGGACACGACGTCCCCGAGGGCGCGTTCGGGCACTTGCTGACCCGCGGCCCTTACACGATCCGCGGCTACTGGCGCGCGCCCGGCCACAACGCGCGCGACTTCACACCGGACGGCTTCTACCGCACCGGCGACATCGTGCGCCGCACCCCGACGGGCCACCTGGTCGTCGAGGGCCGGGCCAAGGACCAGATCAACCGGGGCGGTGAGAAGGTCGCGCCGGAGGAGGTCGAGAACATCATCCTGGCCCATCCGTCCGTGCACGACGTCTCCGTGGTTGCGGTGCCCGACGCGTATCTCGGGGAGCGCTCCCTCGCCTACGTCATCCTCCGCGAGGGTGCGGAGCAGCTGAAGCCGGCCGCCATCAAGCGGTTCGTCCGTGACCGCGGCATCGCCGCCTACAAGGTCCCCGATCTCGTCGAGTTCGTCGACGCCTTCCCGCAGACGGGGGTCGGCAAGGTCACCAAGAAGGGGTTGCGGTCCGCCGCGGCCGCCACCGAGCAGCGCTGAAAGGCTGTTTCCCATGGCACTTCCCGCCATCGCACCCTATCCGCTGCCGGCGGCGGACGAACTGCCGGAGAACCGCGTCACCTGGACCGCGGACCCCGCGCGCGCCGTGCTGCTCGTCCACGATCTGCAGAACCACTTCCTCGGTGCGTTCCCGTCCGGCGAGCAGCCGCTGACCGGGATGCTGGGCAACACCGGCCGGCTGCTGGAGCGCGCCCGCAGCCTCGGTGTACCGGTCGTGTACTCGACGCAGCGCGGCGGCCAGACGCCCCAGCAGCGCGGGCTCCAGCTCGACTTCTGGGGCCCCGGCGTCGCCGACGACGCCGGGGCGCTCGCCGTGCCGGACGACGTCGCGCCACAGCCCGGCGACAGGGTCTTGACCAAGTGGAAGTACAGCGCCTTCGTGCGCACCCGGTTGGCGCAGCTTCTCCGTGAGACGGGCCGCGACCAGCTGGTCGTCATCGGTGTGTACGCGCACATCGGCGTGCTGGCGACCGCCTGCGATGCGTGGATGCGGGACATTCAGGCGTTCGTCGTCGCCGATGCCGTCGCCGACTTCTCCCGCGACGACCACGACATGGCCCTGCGCTGGGCCGCCGGCCGCTGCGCGTTCGTGACCACCACCGACGCGCTCTTCAAGGAGTTCTGAGCACCGTGGCACTCACTCTGGAGCAGCTCCGCAGCGATGTCGCCGACAGTCTCGGCGAGGACCCCGCGGACATCCCCTTCGACGAGAACCTCGTCGACTACGGACTCGACTCGGTCCGCATCATGGCACTGCTCGAACGGTGGCGCCGCGAGCACGGCGTCAAAGCCGGCTTCGCGGACCTTGCCGAGCAGCCGGCCATCAAGGCCTGGGCACCGCTGCTGGGGGCGTCATGACCGCCTCCACGACCATCGGCACCGGGACCCCGGCCCTTGTGCTGCCGCTGACGGCGGCACAGTCGGGCATGTGGTACGCACAGGCCCTCGATCCGCTCAGCCCCGCACAGAACACCGCGGAGTGCCTGGACATCGACGGGCCGCTCGACCCGGACCTCTTCGCCACGGCCCTGCGCCGCGTCGCCGCCGAGGCCGACACCCTGCGGGTACACGTCGAGAACGGCCCGGACGGTCCGCGCCAGCACATAAGCGCCACCGTCGAGCCGCCGCTGACGGTTCTCGATCTGCACGGCGACGACGGTGCCGAGCGGAAGGCCGTGGCGTGGATGCGCGCCGACCTCGCCAAGCCCTGCGATCTGGCGACCGGACCGCTCTTCCGGCATGCCTTGTTCCGGGTCGGCGCGCAGCGATGGCTGTGGTACCAACGCATCCACCACCTCGTCATCGACGGCTTCGGCTACTCGCTCCTCGTACGGCGCACGGCCGAGGTCTACACGGCGCTCGCAGGCGGCGAGGAACCCGCCCCGCGCACCTTCGGAACCATCGCCGACCTCGTCGCCGAGGATGCCGCCTACCACTCGTCCGACGCCTTCGCGGCCGACCGCGCCCATTGGGCGAAGGTGTTCGCCGACCGGCCCGAGGCACCCCGGCTCGCGGGCCGCGGCGCGCTGCCCTCGCGCACGTTCCGTCGCCGCACGACTCAGCTGACTCCCGTAATCACCGAGCGTCTGCGCGAACTGGGCGCCCGGCTCCGCGCGACATGGCCGGACGTCCTGATCGCCGCGCTCGCCCTCTACACCTCCCGCGCCACCGCGCGGTCCGACGTCGTGCTCGGCCTGCCCATGATGGGCCGCATGGGGTCGGCCTCGCTGCGTGTGCCGGGCATGGTGATGAACGTGCTCCCGCTCAGGCTGGCGGTCTCCCCCGACGCGACCTTCGCCGACCTGGTGCACCAGGTCGTGCTCGGCATCCGCGACGTGCGACGCCACCAGCGCTACCGCTACGAGGACATTCGCCGTGACCTGGGAGTGCTCGGCGCGAGCCGGGCCCTGTTCGGCCCGGTCATCAACGTCATGCCCTTCGACTACGGCGTCGACTTCGCGGGCGCGCCCACGCGGGCGCACAACCTCGCCGCAGGGCCTGTCGACGACCTGAGGGTCAACGTCTACGACCGCGCGGACGGCCGCGGCCTGCGCATCGACCACGACGGCAACCCCTCCCTGTACGAGGATGCCGAACTCGCCGCCCACCAGGAGCGCTTCCTGCACCTGCTGGACCGTCTCGCCGGCACCGACCCGCAGCAGCCGCTCGCCGTTCACACCATCGCGACACCCGCCGAACACACCCTGGTCCTGCACGAGTTCAACCAGACCGAACACACGCTGCCGGCCACCACGCTCATCGGCCCCATCGAGGCGCGCGCCATGCGCACCCCGGACGCGACCTCGCTGGTGTACGGGGACAGCTCCTTGACGTACGCGGAGCTGAACGCCCACGCCAACCGGCTGGCCCGGCACCTGCAGACCCTCGGCGCCCGGCCGGGAGCAGTGGTCGCGGTCTCGATGCCCCGCTCGGTGGAGCTGGTCGCCACCGTGCTCGCCGCGCTCAAGTCGGGTGCCGCGTATCTGCCGCTCGACCCGGACTATCCGGCGCAGCGACTCGCGTCCATGATCCAGGACGCGGCGCCGGTGTGCGCCGTGGTCGACCGTGCGGGACGCCTTCCCGTGGACGCCGGCGCCCCACTCGTCGTCCTTGACGAACTCGACATATCCCCCTACCCACCGGCCAACCCGGCACGTCCGCTCACTCCCACCCACCCCGCGTACGTCATCTACACCTCCGGCTCCACGGGCCGACCCAAGGGCGTCGTCGTCTCGCACGGGGCGATCGACAACCGGCTGCGCTGGATGCAGCACACCTACCCACTGACCGCCGACGACCGGGTGCTCCAGAAGACTCCGTCGTCGTTCGACGTGTCCGTGTGGGAGTTCATGTGGCCGCTGCGCGAGGGTGCGTCGCTCGTCGTCGCCGAGCCGGGGGTCCACAAGGACCCGGTCGAACTCGCCTCTCTGATCCGCGAACAGTCCGTCACCATCTGCCACTTCGTGCCGTCGATGCTCCAGGTCTTCCTTGCCGAGGCCGACACGGCCGCCTGCACGGGGCTGCGCCGGGTCTTCTGCGGCGGTGAGGCTCTGCCCTCCGAGACGGTGAACGCCTTTGTGCGGGCGCTGCCCGGCGTCGAACTGCACAACCTGTACGGGCCGACGGAGGCCGCCGTCGATGTCACGTACCACGTGTGCGCCCGGGACGGCAGCGGCACGGTGCCGATCGGCGGCCCGGTGTGGAACACCCGCCTGTACGTGCTGGACGCGGCGCTCCAGCCGTGCCCGCCGGGCATCCCGGGTGAGCTGTACCTGGCTGGTCGGCAGTTGGCCGAGCGCTATCTGAACCGCCCTGCGCTGACGGCGTCCCGGTTCGTCGCCGACCCCTTCGGGCCGCCCGGAGGCCGGATGTACCGCACGGGCGACCTGGCGCGCTGGACGAATCAGGGCGAGGTCGAGTACCTCGGCCGCACCGACAACCAGGTGAAGCTGCGCGGGCAGCGTATCGAGCTGGGCGAGATCGAGGCCGCGCTGGTGGCGCAGCCCTGCGTGGACGGCGCGTGCGCCGTGGTGCGGGAGGACCGGCTCGTCGGGTACGTGACCGGCGGCGCCGATCCCGAGGCCGTACGGGCCCGGCTGGCGCGGGTGCTGCCGGAACACATGGTTCCGGTGGCGGTCGTCGGCCTCGACGCGTTCCCGTTGAGCCCCAACGGCAAGCTGGACCGCCGTGCACTGCCCGACCCTGTCTTCACCGGCGGTGAGGGCGCCAGACGTCCGTCGGGCCCGCTCGAGGAGGCGCTGACACGACTCTTCGCGGAGGTGCTCGAGGTCGGACGGGCCGGTCCCGACGACGCGTTCTTCGACCTGGGCGGCACGTCGCTGTCCGCGGTACGGCTGGTGGCGCGGGTGCGGGAGGAGTTCGGCACCGAGCTGAACATGGGCTCGCTGTTCGAGGCACCGACACCCGCCGCTCTCGCCACCCGTATCAACGCCGCGGGGCCGCCGCGCGGCGCCGGCCGCGGAGGGAGTGCGGCCGAGGTCGCCCTCGACGTCCTCCTTCCGCTGCGCACCGACGGCGAGCGGCCCCCGCTGTTCGCGTTCCATCCCGGCGGTGGCATTTCCTGGTGCTATGCGGGCCTGTCCGCCCGCCTCGCTCCGGACCAGCCCCTGTACGGCATCCAGGCGCGCGGCCTGGTCCGCGACGAGCCGCTGCCGCGCACTCTGCGGGAGCAGGCAGCCGACTACGTCGAGCGCATCCGCACAGTGCGGCCACATGGTCCGTACCGGCTGCTCGGCTGGTCCCTCGGCGGGATCCTCGCCCATACCGCGGCCTGCATGCTCCAGGAGGCCGGGGAGAAGATCGAACTGCTTGCGCTGTTCGACGCGTTCCCGGCCGAGCAGTGGAGGGAGCGGCCCGCGCCCGAGGAGGGCGACGCGCTCACCGCGGTGCTGCGCATGGGCGGCTTCGACCGCACCGACGAGCGCACCCGCGACGACGTGATGGCCACGCTGCGCCGGGTGGGCAGCCCGCTCGCCGGGCTCGCCGACCGGACCCTGTCGAAGATCATCGAAATCGTGCCCAACCACGCGCGCCTGGTGCGTGAGCACCAGCACCGCTGCTACGAGGGCGACCTGCTCTTCTTCACCGCAGCCGCGCCGCGGGCGGAGGACTGGCTCACATGGAAGGCATGGCGCGCGCACGTCAGCGGCCCGATCGTCAATCACGACCTGGACTGCACGCATGCGCAGCTCCTGCAGGACCGCCACCTCGACGACATCGCCGCCATCCTGGCGGCGCGCATGACGGAGCTCGACGCATGAGCAGTGAAGCCGGTCCGTTCGATCCGGGCCCCGCCGACAAGGACACCCACCTCGTGCTGCAGAACGCCCAGGGGCAGCTGTCCCTGTGGCCCGCCTGGCGTGCCGTACCGCCGGGTTGGAGGGCCCGCTTCGGCCCGGCCCCACACGACGCGTGCGCGCGCGAGGTGGATGCGGCCCGGGGATGACTCTCGGCGCCGGACGACGGAAGGCGATGACCCCCGCGGCGACCTGTTGTCGGGCTCAGGTCAAGTACACCAGTGCCATGGACTGCGACGAGCCGGTGCCGGGAACGGACGCCCTCGACGTCGACGGGACCAGGCCTGGTCGGCCTCGGCGTCACTGATGGCAACGCCCAGCGGCCGACCTACCGCCTCCCGGTCCACCGCCGGCCGCCCGTACGCCGTGCCGCAGTGGGCCGCTCGGCAGCCGGCGCCTCCACCAGCTGCCTGATGCTCAAACCCCGCTCCCACGCCAACTCGGCAAGATGATCTCGGCAACGGGTGAAACGAGGGCCACGGACGGCGGCTGAAAAGTGAGCCACTCTGCGATCTCTTGATCATCCTGACTTCACTGGTTCTGAAGTCGGGAGGAAGAGAGGGTGATCCACGTGGAGGACTGGGCTGAGATCCGCCGGATGCACCGGATGGAGGGGCTGTCGGCTCGGGCGGTGGCCCGTCAGCTGGGGATCTCCAGGAACACCGTGCTGCGGGCGCTGGGCTCGGACCGTCCGCCGCGGTATCGGCGGGCGCCGAAGGGCTCGGCGGTGGACGCGGTGGAGCCGGCCGTGCGGGAACTGCTGAAACAGACCCCGACGATGCCCGTCACGGTGATCGCGGAGCGGATCGGCTGGGAGCGCGGGCTGACGATCCTGCGGGAGCGGGTGCGCGAGCTGCGGCCGGCTTAGAGTGCCCGGCAGTAGGCGTTACTTCAGGCGTTTGGTGGTGGGGCGACCGTCCCATCGGTAGAGCGAGGTGGCGCGGCGGATGAGCATACGGAG
>NZ_JBEOXF010000031.1:0-90132 GCF_040296405.1 Streptomyces sp. NPDC002133
CTGCGGCGCGCGCGGTCGGCCGGCTCGGGGTACTCCGGCTCCGGCGCCACCCCGAAGACATCATTGAGCACGAACGCCGCCCGCTCGGCCGGAGACAGGGAATTCGCACTGAGCAGAACCTCACTGATCTCCTCCTCCAGACTGTTGTGGTGCTCCTCGACCGCACGGGCCTCCCCGCGGCCGGGCGGGACCAGCCGGGCCAGACAGATGCCGCCGGCGACCCTCGCCAGCCAGGAACGGGGCGCCGCGATCTGCGCCCGCACCGGATCGGACAGCTCGTACCACCGCCGGTAGGTCTCATCAATGACGCCCTCGGCCTCACTCCTGCTGCCCAGCATCCAGCAGGCGACATCCAGCAGATGCCGCCGCTCATCGAGCAGCTCCGCGACCGGCACCCCATGATCGGTCTGTTCCATACGGCGTCCTCCCTCTGGCACGGCACCACACAACGCAGCCGCCCCGCAGCCATCCAGATGACCGGTCTGTGCAGGACGGTTGGCGGCGCTACTCTTCGACAGTGCGGGAGCATGTGTCGCAACGCTCCATCCTGTGTGCGAGGACACCATAACCATTCCCCGCTCACAGCTTGCGGATGCTGGAGCGGGCAAGGCGGCAGTCCTCTCAGTACGGTGTCGGCATCACCAAGTGGCCGTGACCACAGCCGGGTTTCGGCTACGTATGCGGCCGTAAGGCCCGCTGGCCACGTTCCCTCTGCGGGTTCCAGCCCACTGGTTCGCCGGGTGAGGATGCGGTCCGGCAGGCCCCGGGCTTGTCCGGGACCAGCCCGTACAACGGCCTTCCGGCAAGCGTTCGGACGATGTGACGCACCGGCGACGACCACGCCGGCCGGCAGGTCGCAGCACCACGAAAAGAACAGATTCCTGGCAAGCCAGTGGTCATCGACCGTGAGCGTGGAAGAGAGCGCATCCATGTCGTTTGCCCGTGCGCGGAACGACGGTTGCGGCCTGCATCTTCCCGGCGCGGAGCCTCTACTCAGACTCCTCTGCCTGGCAGAAGCATCCGACAACACCGGATCTCGCGCACGGCATCCTCATTCTCTGTCGGCTCAACAGCTAGACCTGACAGACGCAGATGTTGTGACATCGCCTTCCGGATATCGCCGGGCCGGAGTCCGGACCACTCCGCCCTGACCCGACGACAGCAGAAGGTGTCCCGGGCGGGACCGATCAGAGGCCGCCCCGCCCCGTCGTGTCGGCAGCTGCCGAGGCGTCGGATGGCATGGTCACCTCAACGCATGCACGGGCTGCTTCCAGGCGCGGAAGTCTGCGACCTGTCCGTTCCTGTTGCCCGCAGGATCGGCCAAGTCCCACATCGTCATGCCTTTGATCCAGAACCCTCGCCGCTCCTGGTTCTGCGCAGCCCGTGACAGCCGTCAGCGAAGCCGCGTTCGCGTGCAGGCCGCGACGTCCTTTGCGGCGGGCACAGGTGCCCGCCGGTCAAGGTCGGGGACGTCCCAGCGGCAGTTCAGCGAGGCCGGCGCGGCCCGCCGCGGGAACAGTCCCGGCAGAGCGACCGGCCGCTGCCTTGACCAGCGCCGAGACACCGTCGCAGAGGACGGCAGCCGGCCGGCCGTCGCGGCAGCCGTTCGATGAGGTCTTCGTTCAATCGCGTTCGCCGCATACGCAGACGCAGCGCCCGATGCGCGGCTGTCACAACTCCCGCAGCTGTTCGGTCAATTCGGGTGTGGCTTGGGCGATGTCCGTACCAGCCCCGCCGACAGGAAGGGAGCAAGCATGTCAAAAGCCCGGAACGACCGATGCTCCGATGCATCCGTGCGGTACCTGCTCATTGGCATCCGGGCGGGCCTGGCATCCGCATCTCTCGATCCCAGGCGTCGGCCACAGCCGCCCGAGGCCGCCGCCTGCATGTCTGTTCGGCGACGCGGGTGCCGACTCCCGCGGAGCGGCCCGTGCTGATGCGATGTCTCACAGCCCGCTCGCGACACCGACCGTGCGCCGTGCGCGGTGGGGTACGGCCACGCCGCGCGGTCTCCCCCTGCCGCTCCGCACACACTCCGGTACCGCACGACTCCCGGCTTGAGCCGAAGAAGGACGCATAATGCCCCGAGACCCTGACATACACTCCGATCCTGCCTCCGCCAGTGTGTCTCTGGCAGCCGAGGCTGCCCTCCTCGAGGCTCGTATACGCATGCTTCACGAGGCACTCGACACTGTCAACGCGGGCATCAAGGCGGTCTCCGACACCCTGCACCAACTTCACCGCCCGCCATCCCCCGCCAACGCCACGGATGGTGAGGACCATGGTGGTGCGTCCGGCCGGGACGACGCCGCCCTCCCCCACACGACGCGTGCAGAGAGGGGTTGAAACACTCCCTGCGTGTCGGCCCTGACGGGACTGCGCCTTGCCCTCTGCGGGTGACGGGGCTCGGCGCTGTGCGACCGGTGGGCGGTGTCAGCGGCCCACTGGTCGGGATTTGATTGCACCGGGCAGGGCCGCCGCGGCGCGCCTGGTCGGAAGGCAGCGGGCATCCCCCTCATTCGCCCTTGGTGGTCGAGTTCGCAGGTCGCTCATACCCGTTGCGTTTCCGTCGAACGGTGGCAACAATTGATGAGAGACAGTTTGTTGTCTCATACATCCACCGAAGTGTCTTCAATGTGCTCGGCAGATCGGTCGTTCTCCCGGCTCCCCGGCGACAGCACCGTGTTCCGGGTTCCATGATTCAGTGCACCCGACCTCTTCGGCACCCATGTGATCCACCTGATTCATCTGTATTCCGGAGTGCGGTACTGCATATGATGTCCGGGGGTACCCATCCCGGCGTCCGGGCCGAGCGGCACAGGTGAGCCGACAGGGGACGCAAGAAGAAGGGTTGAGGATGAGAGGAACACATGGTCTCTGTAACCCGCGCGGCGCATAACATTGAAATCACCGCTGAAAGTCTCCAGGAGGACCTGGCCCGCCTGGAGGTCCAGAAGCTGGCGCTGGAGAGGGAGCTGGCTGCAGTCGTAGCCCATCTCGGCTCCGTCCAGCGGGCCCTGAGTGCCCTCGAGGTCCTGATGCTCGACACAGCGGGCGCGGTCGCGGCGGACACCACCAGTGCTGCGGCTGCAGGACCGGACAGGGCACCGGCGCCTGCGCAACTGCAGCCGGACATGGCCTCCTCGTCCTCCGCAGACGTCGCGTCGAAGACGGAACCACAGGTTCAGAGACCCGAGAGCCGGCAGGACACCAAGAAGCCTGCTTCCTCGGGAGCCTCCACCGACGCTGACAGGCAGAAGCAGTACGGCAAGCTCACCGAGCAGATCCTGGAGTACTTCGCCGCCGTCGGCGATGCGGATGTGCGTGCCCGGGATGTGGCCGCATCTCTCGGCCGCGACACCGACAGTGGGAGCATCAACGCGGTCCGGAGCACGCTCGATCGTCTGGTCGGCACTTCCCGTATCCGCCGAACCGGCAGGGGCCTCTACCGCGCCCAGCGCTCCTAGCCCCCTCGGATCGTCCTGCCCTACCAGCGGGAAAGCGGCCCTTCCCGCCGGCCGAGTACGCATGCGCCGCACAGCGTCGGCGATGCCCCGTATGAACACGAGGCGGCCGGCGCCGTCCCCGGTGTTCGGATCTGGGGGAATGCGGCTGTGACCTCGACTGGCTGATCGGCGCGGACGCGGCCCGGTGGCACCGCACGCAGCGGGCTCGCGGGATCGGGCGGCCGACGGATCGGCCGACCATGCGCCCGGGTGGTCCGCGCCGCAGATCGCCACGGTTCGCTGCTCCTCGATCCGGTCGGGCCCAGTCCCCGTCGACCCTGGACCAGTAGAAGTGCGCCGCCCGCGCGTGGTCTCCCCGGAGCACCCGATGCCCCGAAACGCCGTGAGACAGTGCAGCCGGCTCAAGGGGCGAGGCGTGCTCTGTGCCGGGCTCCGGGCGCCACTGGCGGGGGATCCGGTGGCGCCCGGAACACTCCACCTGCTCGGCTCTAGGAGAGCAGGTGTCAACGCATTGCGGACGCCTTCACGGGGGATCGTGTCGTATGGCGTCCGAAACGCTGTGAGTCAGCCTATCAAAGCTTTCCTCCACGTCACACACGCGCACAGCTGCCGGCGAGCAAGGTGTCAAGACAGTGTTATTTCTTCCGCTGATCGCAGTGCGCTGCCCATGGCCTGCTGTAACTCGACCATCGTACGGCGCGAAGCCGAAGGAGACGGGCGCCAGTTGCTTGCGTGCGATCGCCCAGCTCCCACAGGTCGGCTAGATAATGACAAAGCATCACAATGTCTTGAGTGGTCACTGTTCTTGGTACAGCATCTCGACGGTGTGAACACCACGCCTGAGCCCATGGCTCACCCCCGTCGAAGACACTGCGTCGCCCCTCTCCCCCAGCACTCACACGATCGCCGTCCGGCACGGATCGTCGCTCATCCGACAGCGATACCGCGTCGCCGGCACCGGCCCGGTGTGCATTGCCCACTCGGGTGGACCCGGCATCAGCTGGGAATATCTGCGCATGCCTCTGCTGGAACGCAGTCTGACCATGGTGTATGTCGAGCCTGTCGGCACTGGCGCAACCGGTTTCCTGCCCGATCCTCGCGAATACACCCTGGCCACTTACACCCATTTCCTGCACGCTGTGATCGAGCACCTCGCGCTGCCGGACACCGCACTGCTCGGCCACTCGCACGGAGGGTTCGTCGCCCAGCGTTACGCTCTCGATCACCCGGAGCGTGTCGCAGCTCTGGTCCTGTACGACACGTCGCCGGTGACGGACGAGGGGTTCTGGTCGGCCGCACTCGCCAACCTGGAGCGATTCGTGAGGCGCCACATCGACGACCACCCCGAGGTGGCCGGTTACGTCGCCGCGCTCACCACACGACACGACCAGCCACTGACGACGGCACGACTGCCGTACTGCGCACGACCATGCCTGCCTACCTCTACGACTACTGGGGCCGCGAGGAGGAGTTCGGGCCCGCCCGCCGGTCGCTGCGGATGTATGCCGCGCCCACCCGAGGCGAAGGTCCCCCCTTCGACGTCCGCGACGAGCTGTCCGCCATCACAGCGCCCCCACGTTGGTACTGGTCGGAAAGGATGACTTCATCTGCGGTCCGCATTGGGCACGGATGATCCACCAGGGCATCCCCCAATGCACAGCTCGTGGTCCTGGACGAGACGGGCCACATGGCGCACCTGGAGCGCCCGGAGGAATTCAGCGCCACGGTAACTCCGTTGGCAAATGGACAGGGCGGACATCCTGGCTCTGACTCTGGCTGGGAGCGGATCACTTGACCTGCGGTCCGTGAGTCATAGCGACCCCCATGGCCAGCGGTTCGTCCCTTTCCCAACGGAGTCCACGGTGACCGGGGTTCCTCGCACAGAGGCGCGAGGACCCCCAGTGAGCCTGGAGGGAAGCCTCCGACCTCACGGTCGCCGGCGCTCAACTGGGCAGGCGGGCAACGGCGGCTGGGCACAGCCGCGCCTGTGGAGCTGCCTCGCCGACCTCGGCCGTCAGGGGCGATACCGACCGGCAGGTGCCTGGCTCTGTCAGTCGGTGCGCGGCATGCCCGAACAACGCCGGTCATCGTGCTCCGTACGGGGGCAAGCCAGGCCGTGGCCCCGCTCGGCAGTCGGCGGACGCCGATCGTCCTGCTTCCCGGGGACCCGCCACGAACAACCGGTCCGCATCTGCTGGTACGGCGGCGCGAGTGCCGTGCGCAAGCGCTGACCGTACGAGTCCCACGAGGCCCATGGGTACGGTGAACGCTTGGCACGGCCGAGTCCCATCAGGTGCCTTCCCGGCTCGACGGACAAGCGACGACACTGAGTCGTGTGACCGTCCGCGAAGAGTGAAACAGTGTCACATGTTAGCAGTGCCGGTCTTCGTAGCCTCCATGCCGTCCTGATGACTCACACGGGAAGCAGCCCTGTTTTCGACGGCGCCGCGCTCTACACTGATCAAACTATGGATACAGATTTCGATCCCGATCCGGGTGGCGGCGACAGCGTGGATGCCATGCTGGAGCGATGGGGGCGTCTGTGGCCTGAGCTGGATGTCTCGTCAACTGCCGTGATCGCGCGACTGTTTCGTGCGGCACGGCTGACCGAGGAGCTGTTCGAGGCCCAGCTGCGGCGCCATGAGGGCAGGGCCATCGCCAACCTGGGGGACTTCGATCTGCTGCAGACACTGCGCCGGACAGAACCTCCCTATACGCTGACGCCCGGACAGCTCAAGCAGTCCCTGATCGTCTCCTCGGCCGGACTCAGTGGTCGCCTCAACCGGCTGGAGCGTGAGGGCTGGATCAACCGCACCACGTCTCCCGACGATCGGCGCAGTTCACTTGTCAGCCTGACGGAAGAGGGGCGGGAGCACTTCGACCATTGTATGGAGGGCCAGGTCGCCCTGGAGCAGAAACTGCTGTCCGTACTGGAGCCCGAGGAGCGGGCCACCGTTGCCCGCGTCCTGCGTAAGCTGCTGCTCAGCCTGGAAAAGTCGCCGTGAGCTGACCCAGGGCAGTCGCGGCAGCCGATTCCGCTGCACGCCTGCCTGCTGCGCCCATCTGTCTGCGGCCGTGAAGGGTGGCCCGGCGTACCGCGCCGCTCGAGTACTGTCCCGCGCCGGTCTGCTCGATCAGCCGGCGGTACCGAGGACAATCGCGATACACAGGCCGAGCATCAGCGTGGTGATACAGGTCGTCGCGACATAGATGCCCCGGCGCAGCTGTGCATAGCGCTCGGCAAATTGTCCCTCCACGGCCGTGAAGTGGTCGGTGATGTGCTGCTTCATCTTCCGGGATACGCGCATCTGCTCCTCTACGTACCACCGCTCGATCTCGGCTCTCTGCCCCTCACTCAGCCCGGTCACGCGTGCGGCGAGCTCGGCCGCCCGGCCGTGAGCGGTAGAGCGGTGGGCTTCCCAGTACAGGAATCCTTCGATGTCGGTGAGGCCGCACGCGGCCTCGTTACTGGCGTCCACAGGGGTCCTCCAGGCAGGATAAGAATCGCCTATGTGCACCGTGGTGCAAGGCGCATCACGACGGATTGCGGCGTTGGCAGCAGTGTCGGGGACCACTCGGGCACGACAGCAACCCGGCAGAGGACACACGCTGTGACCAGCCAGGCACGCCGCGCATGAACCATGCGTGGCGTTACCGCCTCGGCACTCTCCCTTCGTGGAGCACCGGATCAATTACAGAATCCAGCATATCTCGCTCGCGAGAGAAGTGGAGGCTGGGGTTGACCCAGCCTGGGAAGGGCTGCCCTGGCACGGTCCACCTGACCTGCCGCCCGCACACGGGCGCATCGGCGGCCGGCCGCGGCCGCGTGCCCGACGCTCCTGGATTGATCGGCAGTCGTGTGATGGCACCCGCAGCCATGTCGCACGTGCGCGTCGGCGGAATCACTGCCTGTTGACAGGGCCCTGCTGATCGTGGTCTTGCGAGGCGCGCACCTCCCGCTGCCACCGTGACGCAGTGATGAGGTGCGGCCCCGGTGCCACCTGGACCGCAGCATGAGGACACCGGTCTCGATGCCGTGGTCATACGTGTGCGGGCTGCCCGGTCGTTGTTGCGAAGCCCGCATCCTGCCCTTGCGGCAGATGGGGATGTGCGGCCCTTCTCCCAAGGGCTACCTCAACGTCGGGCAAAGGGTTTCCCATGAAGGTCGTTGTGATCGACGGCAGCGCACCCATCGGCATCGAGACCGCCACCCGGGTCAGGGAAACGCGGCCACGAGGCCGTCCTCGGCGCTGTCCGTCGTCGGCGTCGAACGCCTGCAGAACGGCGGCTATTCGTGCTGGCCATCCGGGCACTACTCCTTCTCCGCCCTCGACTCAATGAATCATCCAGTATGCCTGACTCGATCTACTTTGACGGAGAGGGATCCGTTCCGGCTCGGCCCATTCATCCGCGTCGGCTTCACCGCCACGAGCGACTTCCGCCGCGTGTCCGCCGACCACTTCAGTCCCCGCTTCGGCGCCCGCCTCCACCACGGCGACCTTCTTTGCTGCACTCGGGTGAGGGAAGCCCGTGCGACATGGCCAGTGTCCGTTCACTACCCTCGCTCCGGGAAAGGAGCTGGGCATGGCACTCGTGAAGAAGGGTTCGCGGCGCATCACCGTCGACGGCACCACCTACCGCTGGAGGCTTCGCGGCAGGCCGACCTACGACCAGGGGCTGGTCCGGTCTCCCCTCGCCTATGCGGTTGAACACGCCAAGACTCCCGGCACCACACTGGTGGTGACGACCAACCAGCCACACCCGAGCAACTGGTTCGGCACGCAGGCCGACGCCGTCCTGCCCTCCGACGTTGCTGACAGCATTCGCACCGCTCGCGCCGACGGATGGGCTCCCGAGCGTTCCCGCTCGCCATTCCATCTCGACCAGTCGGAGGGCTTCGTCTCCTCCCACTGACTCGTCCCGCGCAGAAGGACTCACCGACTGCGTGATCGGTGAGTCCTTCTGCTTTCCCCCCACACGTCCCAGTTGGCTCACGGAGTGCACCAACTGGGACGAAGATCAGCAATGGGAAGATTCAAGACCAGCGCCGCCAGTTTCCATGCCGACTGCTCGCACGCGTGCCGACGCGGCGGCTCATGCGCGAGCCGCACCCGACTCCGCCCGAAGTGCCAGAAGTCAACTGAGGCTGTGCCTCCACCACGCTTTCAGGCGGCCGTGTGATCGTTCACCCGGGTCTTGTCGGGACGCCACGGATTGCCGCTGGTGACAAATGCGTCCCTCGGGTGCTGCACGGCGGCGAGCGAGACCAGGTCCCGACCGAACAGGGCTGCGGTGAGCCAGACGGTGAGCACGCGGACCTTCCGCTCCCAGGTGGGCACGGCCAGCACGTGATAACCCCTGTGCATCAGCCAGGCGGGGAAACCCTTGATGACGATTCCCTTGTACTGGAAGATGCCTCGCCCGAGGCCCAACGTGGCCACCACCCCGAGACCGCTGTGACGGTAGTCCCGGACCTTGCCTCCGCGCAGGCTGGCTGTGATGTTCTTCGCCAGGCGCTTGCCCTGTCGCACCGCGTGCTGAGCGTTCGGCACCGTACGCGCCCCCGCCCCGGGCGATGCCAGGTCAGGCACAGCCGCATCGTCTCCAGCCGCCCACACATCCGGAACCGGATCACTGTCCGTGCCCACCCGGAGATCGGCCCGGGCCACGAGCAGGCCACGCTCGTCGACCGGCAGGTCCGTGTGGTTGTGCACGACAGGATTCGAGGCGTTGCCGGCCGTCCAGACGATCAGGGCCGAATCGAACGCCTCTCCGCTCGAGAGCACGACGTGCCCGTCCTCGGCGGAGATGAGTTGACTGTTGAGGTGCACGTGCGCGCCACGGCGTTCGAGGGATCGCGCCACCCAGGCACCGGGCTTGTCGCTCACCTCGGGAAGAATGCGGTTCCGAGCCTCCACCAAGTGGAAGGACAAGCCCTCGAACTTCAGTTCCGGATAGGACTTCAGCATCGCGGCCGCCAGCGACAGCAGTTCGCCGAAGCCCTCGACACCGGAGAACCCTCCGCCCACGAACGTGACGGTGAGCAGCTTTTGCCGCTCGGCGCCAGGTGGCAGTGACGCCGCCTGGTCGAACGCGGTGAGAAGCCGGTCACGAATGGCCACCGCCTCCTCCACGTGCTTCAGTCCGATGGCCTGCTGCGCCAGACCGGGTATGGGGAAGGTGCGGGTCACAGCACCGGCGGTGACTACGAGGATGTCGTAGCGGAGTTCGTAGTCGGCTCCGTTCACGGGTCGGACGGTGACCGTCCGGTCCGCGTTGCGGATCTCGGTCACGGTCCCCGCGATCAGGCGGGTACTGCGCAGGTGCCGCCGCATCGACACGGCAGCGTGGCGTGCCTCGATCGATCCGGCAGTCACCTCGGGCAGGAAAGGCTGGTAGGTCATGTACGGACGCGGGTCCACGATCGTGACCCGCGCCTCATCCGTCCGCAGGGCCTTCTCGAGGCCCCACGCAGTGTAGAAGCCCGCGTGGCCACCACCGACGATCAGGATCTCACGCATGTTTCCCTCTGTTTGTTGTCTCTCAGCAGATAGACAAGACAGAGCCTGGCGTTGTGACAGGCGAGGCCTGGACTCGACCCCGATCTTCGGCAGGGCCTATGCCGCTGAAGCCAAGGTAGTTGACGGGGTTTCGAGTGCCGTCACGTCATCGACGGGGCAGCGCTGCACACAGGCAATGCGCAAAGGTCCGCCACGCATGCACGCTGATGTCCGGCGGCAGAAACGGGCGCGCCAGTGGAAGCAACCACAACCCGCAGCGTGGCGCGTGCACGCATGGGATCGGGCCTGGCGGTGACGGTCCTTCTGCTGTCTTTCGGCGGCTACGGGTCGGCCAGGGCAGGGGGAGACCCCGAAGGCACACCGATCGTGCTCGGGCCTGCTGTCCAGGATCGCCGGCTTCGACCTCCTGCCCGCACTGCGCGAGGAGCGAGCCCCGTTGTGACCGAGCCCCCTGTGACTGGGATTCGGGCCATAGAAGAGCGCTGGGTATATGCGGCGAGCCGGACTGGTCGCGTCGTGGACGCGGTCCCAGGCGGGGAAGTCCGTCGACTTCGCCCGCCGCTTGACGCCGTTGTCGACCCGGACAGGACCGCGTCGATCATCTACCGATGGCAGTAGCCTTCCGGGCTGCCCGCCTCGGCCCTCCAGTCATCCCGGCCCGAGCAGGGCAGCACGGATCTCGGCCCACTCGGCGTCGGTCATGTTCGGCGGATACCGGCGCCGCCGCCCCGGCCGGTCGCCCGCGTTCCCGTACACATGCGCGAGACAACCACAATGCGAGGCAGTGGAGTTGGACGGCGCGGGGGCACCGGCAGGGACGACTGCGGCAACAGGGAAACGGCAGTGCGCCCGCTCGGCTTCCCGCTCAGTACGGGCGCTCTCGGACACGCGCAGCCCGTTGCACCCGTCGAGCCCGGCCTCCCCGCTCACCTGCACCTGCACCTGCACCTGCACCTGCATCGACACGGTCTGCAACCTGACTGAAAGGGACGATAGTTGAGCGTCCGATACGGGGTGCATCGCCGCCGGGCATGGACGGCGGTTCGCCCTGACGACGAACCGCCTACCCCAGCCCTCTCCGCAGGGCTCCGATTCCTCCCCGGCCTGAAAGCCAGGACACCCTCGAAGGTTCCAGGTGACCGTGGATCCGGGCGTGCGGCCTTTGAAGCCCATGAGCCACTTGTCCGCTGGGCCGGCACTCGTGGTCGAGTGATCACCGCTGTGCGGTCACCCATACATTCCACTTCGCGTGGGCGCCGTGGAGATCAGACCTTGTTGTGAAGTCGGCCTGTGGGCACGAAGCCGGCATGTGGGCACGAGCCCGTAGGCCGGTTCGCGGTGTGTATTCGTCCCCCGCGCAACTGGGTCGCCCGTGTACGCACGGCAGCGCGAGTCTCCTCACACGGTCGACTCGTGCCCGCCTCGCCGGCGAGCCGCGCTCGCCGAACTCGGTATCACACCGGTGTGACGCCGCCGCGGTGTCCGGGCCTGCGCCCCGCCCGTGGTCAGGCGCCGAGCGTGCTCTTCAGTGCGGCCAGGCCTTGGGTGTAGATGTCGTGGAACAGGGTGACCGCCTCTTCCTGGCTCGTTCCTGCCGGTGTGAAGGTGCCTGACCATTCCACTCGGGACCGTGCGCCGGCCACCTCCTTCACGGTGAGGGTGGAGCGGTAGGCGGTGACGGGGAACGGGGCCTGAAGGATCGAATACGTGTAAGTCCGTGCCTCGTTGTCGAATGCTTCGAGGCGTTCGACGATGACGTCGCCTTCCTCGTTGGTGAGGCTGCGGACGCGGCCGCCCTCGCTGAGTGTGCTGTCGGCAATGTAGGGCAGCCAGTCGGGCAGGGAGCCGAAGCCGCCCATGAGCTGCCAGACGCGGTCGGGGGTGACGGCGATGTCGATGCCGGCGGTGGTCTTTGCCATGGTTGTCTCCCGAGCAGGGTGGGTGTGAGGTGGGGTCAGGCGGTGGGTACGGGGGCGTCCTTGGCGATCAGGCCTTGTGTGCGCAGCGCCGTCCAGAAGGCGGCCGGAACGGTCTCGTCGAGTGCGGCGACGTCCTCGGTGATGCGGCTCGGCCGGGTGGCACCGGGTACGGCTGCGGCGATGGCGGGGTGGGCGAGGGAGAACTGCAGGGCAGCTGCCTTGATGCTCAGGCCGTGCCGGCTCGCGAGGGCCTTGATGCGCTCCACCTTGGCGATGATCGAGGCAGGCGCCTTCTGGTACTCGAAGTGTCGGCCCCCGGCCAGGACGCCGGAACTGTACGGCCCGCCGACGACGATGTCGACGTTCTGCTCCCGGGCGGCCGGCAGCAGCCGCTGCAGGGCGCGCTCGTGGTCGAGGAGCGTGTAGCGGCCGGCGAGGAGGAACGCGTCCGGCTTCGACTCGTCGAGGTCGAGCGTCAGCTCCAGGGGTTCGACCCGGTTGACGCCGAGGCCCCAGGCTTTGATGACGCCTTCGTCGCGCAGCTTCTGCAGGACCCGGAAGGCGCCGGTGCGGGCGGTCTCGTAGGCGGCCAGCCATTGGTCGCCGTAGAAGTCCTGCGCGACGTCGTGCACCCACACGATGTCGAGGCGGTCGGTCCTCAGTCGCTCGAGGCTGTCCTCGATGGAGCGCAGAGTGGCGTCGGCCGAGTAGTCATTGACGATCTTGTTGGGGCGTCCGTGCTCGAACAGTCCGCCCTTCTCGCCCAGGTCGCGGGTCGAGGGATCCTCGGTTTCGTCGAGGATGACGCGGCCGACCTTGGTGCTCAGGACGTACTCGGCGCGGGGGCGGCCTGCCAGCGCCTCGCCCAGGCGAATCTCGGACAGGCCCGCGCCATAGAACGGGGCGGTGTCGAAGTAGCGGATGCCGTTGTCCCAGGCGGCTTCGACGGTGGCCGCCGCTTCCTGGTCGGGGATGGCCCGGAACATGTTTCCCAGCGGTGCGGTGCCGAAGCCGAGGCGGCCGGGCAGGAATGACGCGATGGACACGGTGCAGATCCTTTTCATCCGATATGCGGTAGGCAATCATTTTGTGGTTCGTTTGTCCGACGGGTTCGAGAGTAGGATCGGCACTTGAGACTGTCCAAGACTTGCTTGGACACACTTGAGTCCCCCGAGGTCTTAGATGCTTGACCTGCGACAACTCCGCTACTTCGTGGCCGTCGCCGAGACGGAGCACGTCGGCCGGGCGGCCGAGCGGCTGCACATCTCCCAGTCACCGCTCAGCCGGCAGATCGCGCAGTTGGAGAAGAACCTGGGCCTGGTCCTGTTCGAGCGCGGCCAGCAAAGGATCCGGCTCACCCGGGACGGCGACGTCTTCCTGGCCGAAGCCCGCGCACTGCTGCGGCACGCGGACCGCCTGGAGAACCTGGGCCGCCGACTGGGCCGCGGCGAAGAAGGCGGCCTGTGCATCGGCTACGTCGCCGACGCCATGCACACCGGCATCCTGCCCGGGGCCCTGCGCGCACTGCACGACGAGCGCCCCGGCATCCACGTCGCGCTGTACAGCCTGCCCCCCGCCGAGCAGTTCGAAGGCCTGCGCCAGCGCAGCCTCGACATCGCGCTCGTCCAAGAACCCCCGACCACGGACGACCCCGACCTGCTGTCCGCGCCCCTGCTCCAGGACCCGTTGCTCCTTGCCCTGCCCTCGCGGCATCCACTCGTCGGCAGTGATGAAGTGACACCCGCGGACCTCGACGGCCAGCCGTGGATCGCGATCGAGAACCCCCAGGACCCCGCCTGGCGGGATGCCTTCATCGCCTCGTGCACCGCTGCCGGCTTCACGCCTGACATCCGTCTGGAGGCCACCGAGCCGCTGATCGCGCTCGGCCTTGTCGCCTCCGGGCTCGGGATCGCGCTCGTGCAGAAGAGCATGATCCGCGCAACGACCGAGGACGTCGCGGTGCGCGAACTCGACTGGCACGACCGGTCCGTACAACTGTGGGCAGCATGGCACCGCATCGATCTGCGGCCCGTCGTGGCATCGTTCCGCACCACCGTGCTGCGCACCAGCCGCAGCCCCGGCTGACCCACTCCGTGCGGCCGCCGCCCGGGCCGCACCCCGGCCGTGTTCGAGGCCGGGCCCTTCGGCGACGCCCTTCGACGGTGGCACGAGCGCGATACGGCAGCCGCCGCCTGCCCGCCGAACACCCACCCCCACCCCCAGCCCCAGCCCCAGCGCGATACTCCCGGGAAGCCGTCATCGGCCGGCGCTGCAACGCGGACACCTCACCGTGCGGCGCCCCTGGCGCGCAGGGCAGGGCCCGGTCATGGCCGCCGACAGTCCCGTCCGGCTCATCTCCTTGCGAACCCGGGCAGCGCCCCGACGAGATCCCGGGCACGCGGAAGAGCGGACGGGCCGGCTTCAACAGCGCCGGTCCACAGGGGCCGTACGACGTGAGCGCGGAGAGGCATGAGCGCGGAGAAAGGCATGTCAAGGCTCGCCAGTACGTCGCCGACCTCGTCGACGCCGGAAGCTGTCTGACCGTGCGCGGCCTCACGACGACGCAGCGTCCGACGACCGGGCTGTACGAAGCCGCGGAGAAGTGGAGAAGATGACGCCCTCGAACCGACCGGCAGAGTTCCGTGACCGTCGGGACCGGCCGGGGCTGCTGCCAGGCGAACGTGTGCAGTCATCACGCCGAGGGGCGGTCAACCGGTGCGTACCGCCGTCACGGTGAAGCGTTCGACCTCGGCAACGTGCCCGCCGGTGGATGCGACGACCGTGAGCACCGGATCACGGGCGCCGGAGAAGGACACCGTGACGTTCCAGGGCTGGTCGTTGCCGCCGGCGGGAGTGCAGCACGGGGAGGTACCCAACGGCGTTGCGGACGACGGCTGGCGCACCTGGACGCGGATGGTCTCGTCCACTCCGGAGATCCGGCCTCCGGTGACCAGCGGGGAGCGTACGAGCGACCCGTACGCGGGTTTGGTCAGGGAGAACGTCGTGTCGTCGGTGCCCACGACCTCCCACGGGGCGTCGGGGCCGGCGCCGAACCGCACCAGGTGGATCACTGCTGCGGTGCCGCTCTCAGGCCCCGTCGGCGCGACCCCGATACGGGCGTGCCGACCGCTGACCGTGCGTTTGGAGACCCGGTCGATCTCCTTGAAGCCCAGGTAGTCACGGGTGAAGGCCAGCGCGGTCTGGTCAGGGTCGAGATGCCAGGGCTGGTGGCCGCTGGAGCGGTAGGCACGCTCCCACGCCTGCGCTTGGGCGAGCGTCGAGAACGGCCACACCGCCTGCAGGCTCCAGGAGCCGAGCGGCGGTGTCCCCTGAGGGGTGGACGTGGATGTGGGCGTGGCCGGTGTCTGCGTGGCCACCGGGACGGGTGTCGACGGTTCCTGGGATCCGGGCGTCGTGTGCGACTGCGTCGGCGCAGGCGTCCCCGCTACGGCAGGTGGCGGTCCCGAGGCACTCGGGGACCCGCCAGAACTGCTGCATGCGGTGAGCATCAGGCCGGTCACGGTCAATGCAGTGAAGAACCGGAACGGGAGCCAGATGTTCATAGACGCCCCAGACAAGATGGAATCGACCGCTGAGCGGCCCGTCCGGCCATCGTGCCACCAGTCCCGTCCCCGTCACAGAGGCCGTGCCGGACAACTCGATCGTCTTCGTCGTCGCCGTCAACGACGAGAATCCCCTCAGCGCACCCACGTCGCCCAACGCCGTATCAACCACGCAGCCACATCGGCCACATCAACCGCGGACGACAGACCACCGCCGGCATCGCACCCCATCGAGACGGACCAGCTCACCCGGCCGCAGCGGACCGCACTCGTCGGCCCCGACGTGGCCCGGGCACAACACCGCATCTCCATCCGACCACGTGCGACGTGAGGCCTCCACCATCTGCTCGACGGTCTTCGTAACCGTTGTCGTGAGCGGTCCTCGAATGCTCCCCTCCCTGAAGGGAGGGGGATCTGGTTCTACGAACGCAAGCAACACCCGCGCGTCCTGCGCCGACACATCGAGACGGTCATCGACGAGGTCGGCGAGGAGGAACACATCAAGCTCGGGGCCCCGGTCGGCAACAAGCGCTCAGGCGCGGCCACGCTGACACCGGAACAGGTCGAGCAACTAGGGACGGCCTGGAGGACGCTGCAGCCGACGGCATCCTGCAGGACGAAGAGACCGCTCCGCGTCCGTACCACGGACCTCTCTGCCGCCACCCCATCGTCCCCACCCCACACATGCAAGATCACTGAAGAGCCGTGAGTACACCGCGCTCCCCCTGCCGCCGACAACCGGCTTCGACTCCGCACGCCTGCGCCGTGGCGACCCGGCCGGACCCAGGTTCCCCGCCCGGATGTTCGCACGCAACGTGGCGTAGGCGTCCACGACCGTCTTCACCGTGCGGACGGCCGGTTGGGCAGCAAGCCCGGACTCCGCCTTCAGACGCGCGTAGACCAGCTTCTGCAACTCATTACGGGACGTGATGCCCCTCTCCCACGCGACCCCCGATACGGCGTCAGCCGCTCGGTCGCACGCGCGCAGGGTCTTCGCCAAAGCCGCCGCCACATCCGGCGACGGCAACAGCTTCACCTGCACCACGACCTTCACCCCTTCAACCTGACCGTCACCACTGACAACAGCCAAAAGTGCAGGTCACGACAGACACGGAGGGAATCCGCCGCTTCGCGGCTCCGCGCCGAGCACCCATTCCTCCCCGCCCTGAAGGACGGGGCGTCCTGAGAGAATTCAGGTGAAAGCATCCACGTGCCGGTGACCGAGTACCGGACCCGGGGCGGGGAGGATCTGACCTGTCAGTCCAACACGGATGTTTCGGAAACCGATGAGGCAGTGGGGAGCCGCCCCGTGATCTACTACGTGCTCAGGTACGTCCTTCTGGGGCCGCTGCTACGGCTGCTGTTCCGGCCGCGCACCGAGGGGCTTGAGCACGTTCCGGCGGAGGGCGCGGCGATCGTCGCCGGGAATCACCTGTCCTTCGCGGACCCCCTTTTCATGCCCGCGGTCCTGAAACGGCGCATCACGTTCCTGGCCAAGGTGGAGTACTTCACGGCCCCGGGCCTCACAGGCCGGTTGACCGCGTCGTTCCTCCGCAGTGCCGGGCAGATTCCGGTGGACAGGTCGGGCAGGGCCGCGGGGCAGGCGGCGATCCAGGAGGGGCTGGGGATGCTGGCGAAGGGAAAGCTGCTCGCCATCTACCCGGAGGGCACGCGCTCCCCTGACGGCCGGTTGTACAAGGGCAAGGTCGGGGTCGCGCTGATGGCGCTGGCCGCGCAGGTGCCGGTGATTCCGTGCGCGATGGTGGGGACGTTCGAGATCAGGCCTCCGGGCCGGGTCCTGCCGAGGATCCGGCCGGTCGCGATCCGTTTCGGGGAACCGCTGGAGTTCTCGCGCTTCGCGGGGATGGAGCCCGACAGGACGGTCCTGCGGGCCGTCACCGACGAGATCATGTACGCGATCCTGGGGCTGTCCGGGCAGGAGTACGTCGACCGGTACGCGGCCGATGTGAAGGCCGGACAGGCGAAGGGGCGGCGGGGCTGAGACCCGGCAGTCGGACGGGACGGCATGGATGCTGCGGGTCCGCAGCACCTGTCGATGCACGCATGCACAGCGCCCCGCCATCCCGCCTGACGTGCTCGTATTCCGCCAGCCGCCTACGATGCTGGTATTGGATATGTGTCAGCGAATCGGTGCAGTCGATGGCCAGTGACAGCGATCTGGAACCGGCTGCCGTCCGCAGCCTGCTGGATCGGACGCTGGCCGGGATGGCAGAGGATCTGGGCGCGCATGCGGCGGCGCTCATACTCCTCGAGCCCGGCGGCGAGGTCCTCACCCTGGACACGAGCGTGGGGATGCCCCCCGAATACGTCGGGCCGCATCACCGGGTTCGCGTGGCTGCGGGAGCGTCGGATCCGGTGATGGAGGCGATCCACGAGCAGCACCTGGTGTGGATCACCTCTGGCGAAGACCTCGCCCGCCGTTACCCCCACCGCGCCTTGGTCTTTCCCTACCCACGTGCTGCGGCAATCGCTCCCATTGCCGACGGCTCCACTGTGTGGGGTGCCCTGGTGCTGACCCTGTCCTGCGAGACGTCACCAGGTCTCGACGTCCACCAACGCCGACGGCTGGCCACCACGGCACGCTGCATCGCCTGGATCCTGCAGGGCGCAGCAGACGCCGGACAACGTCTGCTCCCCGGCTCGGAGCCGCGCTTCCTGCCGCTCACGCCCGCCGAGCCCGCGGTGCCGGGCCAGGCCCAGGCCGCGGTGGACTTTGTCGCCCCGCTCCCCGAGGGGGGCTGCCGGCTCGACCCGCGCGGGCGGATCACCTTCCTCGACCCCACCGCGGCCGACCTCCTGGGCGACAGCATCCCGCGTCTGGTGGGCGTCACACTGTGGGAGGCAGTCCCATGGCTGGACGATCTGGTCTGCGCGCACCGGCATCAGGCCGCCCTCGCCGGCCAGGAGCCGATCTCCTACACAGCCGAGCAGCCCCCCGACGGCCGACAGCTGATGTTCAACCTGTACCCCGACCGCACCGGCGTGAGCGTGCGCATCACTTCCACCGACAGCATCCGGCGCCCGGGGGAACTGAGCCTCGTCGGTGTCGACGCGAGGGCCGGCCCCGCCCGCCTGGACGCCCTCTACCATCTGATGCACCTGTCCAGCGCCCTGGCCGAAGCCCCCTCCGTCCGGGAAGTGGTGGACCAGGTCGCCGAGCACCTCCTGCCGGCCCTGCAGGCGCAGGCCTTCGCGCTCGTCCTCGCGGAAGCCGGACGAGTGCGGATCGTCGGCCACCACGGATTCCCGCCCGAGCAGATCAGCGCCATCGACCGGGTCCGTCTCACTGCGACCGAGCGCGCCGTCCCAGGCCTGAGTGCAGAAGTACCGACCTGGCCCCTCACCGAGGGGGTGCCGTCATTCTTCGCCGACCGGGAAGAGCTGCGCGCCGTCTATCCCGAAGGGGCCGACATCGACGACGGCTTGGGCGCGTGGGCGTGGCTTCCGCTCGTAGTGTCCGGACAGCACATCGGCCTCTGCGTGATCGGCTACACCCGGCCCCACACCTTCGCCTTGGAGGAACGCACGGGCCTCATTTCCCTCGGCGCCGTGCTTGCGCAAGCCCTTGACCGAGCGCGGCAGTACGACGTCAATCAGCACATCGCCGAAGGCCTTCAAACCGCGCTGCTGCCTCGCACCCTGCCCCGACTCCCCTGCCTGGACGTGGCCGCCCGCTACCTGCCCGGCAGCCACGGCATGGACATCGGCGGCGACTTCTACGACCTGATACGCCTGTCGGAGAACGAGGTCGCTGCCGTCATCGGAGACGTTCAGGGCCACAACGTGACGGCTGCCGGCTTCATGGGCCAGGTCCGTACGGCCATCCACGCCTACGCCGTGGCCGGCGCACCACCCGGAGAGGTTCTCCGCCACACCAACGTCCTGATCGCCGACCTCGACCCCGACCTCCTCACCAGCTGCCTGTACGCGCACATCGACCTCACCGGCTACAGCGCCCAACTGGCCACCGCCGGCCACTGCCAGCCACTCCTGCGCCGTCCCGATCTCCACACCCGCGTCCTCGACGTGCCACCGGGCCCGCTGCTTGGAGCCGACCCCCATGCCACCTACCCCACCGCCCAGGTGGCCCTGCCCCCCGGCAGTCTCCTGGCTCTGTACACCGACGGACTCGTCGAAGTGCCCGGCACCGACTACGACGCCAATCTCGCCGAACTCGCCGCTGTGCTCTCCCGCCCCACCGATTCCCTCGAAGAACTTGCGGCTACGCTGCTCGACCAGGCTCAGCCGTCGGGCGACCGCACCGACGACAC
This sequence comes from Streptomyces sp. NPDC002133, assembly GCF_040296405.1. Taxonomy (NCBI): domain Bacteria; kingdom Bacillati; phylum Actinomycetota; class Actinomycetes; order Kitasatosporales; family Streptomycetaceae; genus Streptomyces; species Streptomyces sp. NPDC002133. The sequence goes on from NZ_JBEOXF010000031.1 coordinate 19,763, forward strand.
CGCGTTCCTGCTCCTCAGCATGGGCGCACAGGCCTGACCGACGGTCCTTCGCTGCCGGGCGGGCGAAAGTCTTCGGCAATCCACCGGAGATTGATCCGCCGGAAGCGGCGCGCAGCTGTAGCGACAGCGGTGGCGGCGTGACCTGCCGAAACACATTGATTTGCCGTGGTGAACGCTTCAGAACGCTCCCGATGTGTGCAAGCGGGTGGCGTCCTCGCTGGGTGACGTGCCGAAGAGCCGACGGTACTCGCGGCTGAACTGGGAAGGGCTGTCGTAGCCCACGCTGTAGCACGCCCCCGCGACGTCCTTGGGGTGCGTGGCCAGCAGGAGCCGCGCCTCCTGGAGCCGGATCTGCTTCTGGAACTGGATGGGACTCATTGCCGTGACGGCCTGAAAGTGGCGGTAGAAGGCGGACGTACTCATGCCGATCAGTTGCGCCAGGTCCTCCACCCGGAACGACTTCGCGTAGTTCTCGCGGATCCATCGCACGGCCCGGGCGATGTGGGAGAGGTTACTGTCGGCAAGACCGAACTGCCGGATGGTCGCGCCCTGGTCACCCGTGATCAGCCGCCAGAGAATCTCCCGCTTGACGAGCGGTGCCAGCACGTCGATGTCGGGCGGATGATCCAGCAGGCGCAGGAGCCGCACCACGGCGTCGAGAAGCTCGTCCGGGGCGTCGCTCACGACCATGCCAGGTGGCACGGTGACACTCCGCTGCACGGCGCCGGGAGCCGCCTGCAGCAGCGTCTCAGCGATGGCCGACGATTGCAGCATCAGGCCGAAACCCAATGCCGGCCGCTCCCGGCTTGCCTCGGTGAATTGGCCGGTGACCGGTAGGTCTACCGACGTCACGAGATACTGCCCGGCACGGTATTCGTACACGCGCTCACCCAGGGCAAGGTGTTTGGCACCTTGTGCGATCAGTGCCATGACCGTTCCGGTCATGGACACCGACGGTGGGGTGGGCTCCTCCACGCGACAGATCAGTACGCCGTCGATTTCAGTGGTCCAGTCGGGCCGAGCGTGACGGGCCAGCAACGTGCGGAGCTCGTCCAGAAGCATGACTTGATTGAAGCACCCCCTGAACGCTCGAGGCCAGCGCACCTCCCCCCGGAATGCAGGATTGTGCAAGGAAGAAAGAGGATCTTTCTTTTATCGACGCTGTTCAAGGCTCTTTCATGGAGGAGTCACATTCCCGCGTGGAGCTCGACGGCTCCACTCATGTGTAGGAGGCACTTCATGAAGGTCGCGATTGTCACCGGCGGTAGCTCGGGAATCGGGCAGAGCGCGGCGATACAGATCGCCAAGCGGGGGGTGGGAGTGATCCTGACCTATGGCGCCAACCGGCAAGGTGGCCTGGACGCGGTGGCGGCGATCGAGAAGGAGGGGGCCACAGCCGTCGCGCTGCCGCTGGACGTCGGCCGGAGCGGCGATTTTCCGGCCTTCCGCGATTCCGTCGTCGACGTTCTGCGTGACACCTGGCAGCGTGACACTTTTGACTACTTGGTCAACAACGCCGGTTTCGGGCAGAGTTCGTTGTTCGAGGACACGACGGAGGAACTGTTCGACCAGCTCATGCGGGTCCTGCTCAAGGGGCCGTACTTCCTGACGCAGAGGCTGCTGCCGCTGATGACGGACGGCGGGGCCATCGTCAACACGACCAGCAATTCCGCGTCGCTGGCGTCCGGGCTGGAGCCGGGCTACTCGGCCTACGCGACGATGAAAGGCGGCCTCATCGTGCTGACCCGCTACATGGCCAGGGAGTTCAGCAAGCGAGGTATCCGCGTCAACGCCGTCGCGCCGGGTCCGACCGCCACCCGAATCTCCGGCAACGCGTTCGAGCGGTTCCCCGAGGTGATTCCACCCATCGTGGCGAAGACCGCGCTCGGCCGGGTCGGCGAATCCGATGACATCGGCATGGTGATCGCCGGTCTGCTCTCCGAAGAGAGCCGCTGGATCACTGCGCAGAACATCGACGTGGACGGCGGCTACAACCTCTGAGCCGGCAGTCACCGGCATCGGACCACTCGGCGCACCCGGTCTTCGGGCCGCGCACCCGAAGGGATTTCACCAGCCCGCGCCGACGGTGTTCTCTGCCGGATCGTCACGGTCGACTCCACAGCCGTCCGCGCGCACCGGCCGGCCCGGGCCCTGGTGCGCGAACGACGACCGGCCGGCGCCATCCCACGACAGTCCAGCAGTGAGCCGTCCTGGCTACCGCCACCACAAGACGGCTGCCGAGCGCAGAACAGGCGATTGAGGAGAGCAATTGCGATGCGTGCCAACGTCGACCAGCAGGACCGGACCAGGTCCGTCTCCCCCTGGAGCCGCTGGTTCGTAGGATTGCGGTTCAGTGACTACCGGGGCGCTGTGGGTGAGCACTACTACGTCGTCGGCGAGGCGGCTGACGCCGACGACGCGGTGGCGATCGCGCTGCTCCGGGCGGCGGCCGCGCACGAGTGTGCGGCGAGGAAGAACGCCGGAATCGACGGGGTCGTGGTGCGCCGCCTGCGATGGAACCCCTTGGGATGGGCGTATCTCGGAGCGCCCCATGTGCGCTCGGGAGCCACCGCCTGAGCCCGGGTCGCAGCGACGGACCGCCACAGTCGGTCACCGCCGGTTCCCCGTCCCGCGGGCAGCGCTTCCCGCATCGGATTCCCACCGCGCCTTGCACAACCATGCGGCCCGTCACACGAGCCGAACCACTACGACGGAGGTGCGCCGTCGTAGTGGATCAACAAGGCAATGCCGTGGCACAGAGCCGTTGCCCCTCGATGAGCGTCATCCCTTCTTTCGCCCGGTGATCGCATCCTTCGAGGTCGGCGGCCACTCGAGGGACGGCCGGCCCGGCGTCGCCGCGCCCGGCCGCCGCACTGATCAATTGGTGCCCGCCGCTCGCCGAGCCCGGGTTGTCCTCTCGCTCCGATCTCGCCCCACCCCGGTCCCGCCTGGTGGAAGGATGGGCCCACTGATCGGGCCAGGGGGCACGAATGACTCATCCGTTGATCGTTCGCCGTGTACTCGGTGACCGTCCTTTCGCCGAGGTCGGCGAGCCGCGAACCGCCGCGGAGGAACCTCGCCACGGCCACATCGTCGTGGGCGGGGACATCGGGTTGATCCGATGGCCGTCGTCGGGGAGAGCTGCTATCGACAGATGGCCTCAGTACCGGGTCGGCGTGTACCGGTCCGACGACCTGAGTTGCCGCCACCTGCACGACTCCTACTGGCCGGTGAACTCGATCGACTTCCATCCGTCTCTCCCACTGGTGGCCGTCGGAACCGGCCGTTACGACGGCAGCTGGGATTTCGACGGTGAACTGCTCCTGGTGGACCTGGAGTCGGGGACGGTGACGACGGCGCTCGAAGAACGCCGCGAGGTGCTGGCCGCCGAGTGGCTGGACGACCGGAGGCTGCGGCTCCTGGTGTCCCCGGAGGACCGCGACTCCGACCACGCCTTCACCCATGCCTTCGAGATCGTGATCGAGCGTGAGGACTGGTCCGCGGTGGCGGACCGCACGGTCGGGTACGGCGAGTTGATCGGTCCGAAGGTGCGGCGGGTGCACCCCCCGGATGCGGAACAGGCCCGCGATCTCCTGAGGGATCGCAGCGTCGGCGCGGCGGCCGGCTGGACGATGCGCCGGCAGGTGCGGGCGGCGCAGATGCTGGACGACGGGCGGGTGCTGGCCGCGCTCCAGGGGGCGCGACTGGAATGCTGGCTGCCCTCCGGCGAGCTGCAGTGGGCGGTTCCGGATCTCGACGGCGGGCAGGAGATCCATGTCTGCGCCGACCAGCGCTCGGCCTGGGTGCACGTGCGGCACACCGGGCGCCTCACGGAGTCGGGCTGGCGGCGAGCCGGCAACCTGGTCCAGCGCATATCCCTTGACAACGGGCATTCCCTCGAAGAGTTCGATCCCGGCCACGCCGTGACGTTCACCTCCGGCCGCGACGGCTGGCTCGCCGTCCGGGCGGCCTGGCCCGCGCGGGACCAGGGGCAGACGGTTCTCCTCACGCCCGACAACACGGAGGCGGCACGTTTCACTCTGCCGAACCACGACTTCTTCGCCGTCCGACGCGGCAGCGAACCTCTGTTCGTCCAGCACGCCAAGGGACCGTCCGCGGAGCGTCAACGAGTCGTCGCCATCGCCTTGGAGGAGACGGACGGCAGCCCGTCAGTCCGTCGGCTCTTCCCCCTGGACTGGGACGGCGATCGCACCATGCACCTGTTCGCCGGCCCGGGTACCCAGGTGAGCAGCGACGCACTGGTATACGCGGCCACCCTCCACGACCACCGCGGCCTGCTCTCACAGATCTCGTTCGTGGTTCGGCGCCGCCTTCCGGACGGCGCACCGCAGTGGGTGTACGGAACGGACCATCCGGTCACGGCCCTGGACGCCGACGAGGACACCGTCTTCGCCGCCTACCGATCCGGGGAGATCGTGGCACTCGACGCCGGGAACGGCAGGCCGCGCTGGCAACGGGCTCTTCATGTCTCGAGCCGGCCGGTCGTGCCCTTGTCGCTCACGGTTCCCCGTGCCGGCAGGCTCCTGATCGGGACGGTGGACGGACGGATCCTGGACTGTGAGACCGCGACAGGGCCCGGCGCCGGACGCCCGGGTGCCGCCTCACCGGGCCCGTGACCACGGCGAACGGGGCAACTCCCGCAGCACGATCCGAGGTACTCGCCCTGGACCGGCCGGACCTGACCCCGACAAGCTCAACGCCTCGAACCGCCACTCGGCAACGACTGGGGCGTCATGTGTGCGGTCTGGGCGATCCCCATCGCCGTCGCAGACCCCCGTCGAGGTGGTCCCCTCCAAGAACTCGCCACGGAAGTGGCCCTCCGCTTTCCCTCCACGACCGCGCCGGGCCGCTCCCCCAGCTCTTCCACCAGGCCCGTTGAGCCGGACACCGGGAGTCACCCGAACTGCCCCACCCCAGGGTTTCCGGACATGATCGGGGACTCCGAGGAGAAGAAGTGCCGTGACGACCTGTTGGCCGCCGAACCTTCGTCGGGAAAGGAAAAGACATGCGCCTGGACCTCACGGGGCGGACCGCGTTGGTGACGGGATCCACCCAAGGCATCGGAGCCGCGATCGCGGCCGGACTCGCGCGAGCCGGCGCCCGGGTGGGAGTCAACGGACGCGACCAGGGCAGGGTCGAGGAGTCCATCAAGCACCTCAAGGCCACGGTGCCGGACGGCGACTTCCTTCCGGTGGCTGCTGACGTCGCGTCCGAGAAGGGCGCCGTCGACGCCCGGGAAGCCCTGCCGGACGTCGACATCCTCATCAACAATCTCGGCATCTTCGGCGCCAAGGACCCGTTGGACATCACGGACGACGAATGGCGACGCTACTTCGAGGTGAACGTGCTGGCCGCCGTCCGTCTCACCCGTTCGTACCTGCCGCAGATGATCCAACGGGGGTGGGGCCGGATCCAGTACATCGCCAGCGACTCCGCAGTGGTGATCCCCGCCGAAATGATCCACTACGGCGTGTCGAAGACCGCCCTGCTCGCGGTCGGCCGCGGCTTCGCCAAGCAGGCCTCAGGTACCGGTGTCACGGTGAATTCCGTCATCGCCGGCCCCACTCACACCGCCGGTGTGGAGGACTTCGTGTACCAACTCGTCGACCGCGACCTTCCGTGGGACGAGGCGCAGCGAGCCTTCATGCGAGAGCACCGGCCACAGTCGCTGTTGGAGCGTCTGATCGAACCCGAAGAAATCGCCAACATGGTGGTGTACCTGAGCTCCGACCTGGCGTCCGCCACCACGGGCGGCGCACTTCGGGTCGATGGAGGGTACGTCGACTCCATCCTCCCGTAGGGGGCTTTCCGATCACCGGCTCGTTGGTCCTGTCGTGAGGGACGGGGAGATTTCCGATGCCGCGTGGGCGGTCATCGCGCCGTCGTTGCCGCCTGCTGCGGCGACTTCGTAGTCCTTTCGCTGACCGGACAACGAGCGGAACAGGCCCGTGAGTTGGCGGCGAGGGCACTGGGACGGCTGGGGATGCACTTCCATCCCGGGAAGTCCGGTGGAATGGCGGGGCAGGTGCTACCCGCAACGCCGGCCCTCGGTCCGAGCGAGGCCGTCACCAGCAAGGTCCGCGTCTCGTGGTCCGGGACCGGACCACGAGACGCGGACCACGAGGGCCTCGGTCAGCTGCCGACGTACGCCGCGAGGTGCTCGCCGGTGAGGGTGGAGCGGGCCGCGACGAGATCGGCAGGTGTGCCCTCGAAGACGATCCGGCCGCCGTCATGGCCGGCGCCGGGGCCGAGGTCGATGATCCAGTCGGCGTGCGCCATGACCGCCTGGTGGTGCTCGATGACGATGACCGACTTGCCGGTGTCGACGAGCCGGTCGAGCAGGCCGAGCAGATGCTCGACATCGGCCAGGTGGAGTCCGGTGGTCGGCTCGTCGAGGACGTAGACGCCGCCCTTCTCGGACATGTGCGTGGCCAGCTTGAGCCGCTGCCGCTCGCCGCCGGACAGCGTGGTGAGCGGCTGGCCGAGGCTGAGGTAGCCGAGCCCGACGTCGGCGAGTCGCTCCAGGATCTTGTGCGCGGCCGGCGTGCGCGCCTCGCCGGCGCCGAAGAACTCCTCCGCCTCGGTGACCGACATCGCGAGTACCTCGCTGATGTCGCGTCCGCCGAGGTGGTATTCGAGCACCGATGCCTGGAAGCGCTTCCCCTCGCAATCCTCGCAGGGGGAGGCGACGCCGGCCATCATCGCCAGGTCGGTGTAGATGACGCCGGCGCCGTTGCATGTGGGGCAGGCGCCCTCGGAATTGGCGCTGAACAGAGCCGGCTTCACACCGTTGACCTTGGCGAACGCCTTACGGATCGGGTCGAGCAGTCCGGTGTACGTCGCCGGGTTGCTCCGTCTCGAGCCCTTGATCGCGCTCTGGTCCACCGACACCACACCCTCGCCGGCCGGGATCGACCCGTGCACGAGCGAGCTCTTGCCGGAGCCGGCGACGCCGGTGACGACCGTCAGAACACCGAGCGGGATGTCGACGTCGACGTTGTGCAGGTTGTTCGCCGTCGCTCCACGGATCTCCAGCGTGCCGGTGGGCTTGCGCACCGTCGCCTTGACGGCAGCCCGGTCGTCGAGATGGCGGCCGGTGACGGTGCCGCTGGCCCGCAGCCCCTCGATGGTGCCCTCGAAGCAGACGGTGCCGCCCTCCGTACCGGCGCCGGGACCGAGGTCGACGACGTGGTCGGCGATCGCGATCGCCTCCGGCTTGTGCTCCACGACGAGCACCGTGTTGCCCTTGTCCCGCAGCCGCAGCAGCAGGTCGTTCATCCGCTGGATGTCATGGGGGTGCAGCCCGATCGTCGGCTCGTCGAAGACGTAGGTGACGTCGGTGAGCGAGGACCCGAGGTGGCGGATCATCTTGACACGCTGCGCCTCGCCGCCCGACAACGTGCCCGCCGGCCGGTCGAGCCCGAGGTAGCCGAGGCCGATCTCCACGAACGACTCGAGGGTGTGCTGCAGTGCCGTGAGCAGCGGCGCCACCGACGGCTCCTTGAGGCCGCGGACCCATTCGGCCAGGTCGCGGATCTCCATCGCGCAGGCGTCGGCGATGCTGATCCCCTTGATCTTCGACGACCGAGCCCCCTCGCTGAGCCGGGTGCCGTCGCACTCGGGGCACGTGGTGAAGGTGACCGCCCGCTCCACGAACGCCCGGATGTGCGGCTGCATCGCCTCCTTGTCCTTGGACAGGAACGACTTCTGGATCTTGGGAATCAGCCCCTCGTAGGTGAGGTTGACGCCGTTGACCTTCACCTTGGTCGGCTCGCGGTAGAGGAAGTCCTGCATCTCCTTCTTGGTGAACCTGCGGATCGGCTTGTTCGGGTCGAGGAAGCCCGACTCGGCGTAGATCCCCACGGTCCACACGTTGTCCGACTTCCAGCCGGGGATGGTGAACGCGCCCTCTGCGATGGACTTGGAGTCGTCGTAGAGCTGGGTGAGGTCGATGTCGGAGACCTTGCCCCGGCCCTCACAGTGCGTACACATACCACCGGTGCGGTTGAAGGTCGCCTTCACCGTCTTCTTGTTGCCGCGCTCGACGGTGATCGCACCGCTCGCCCTGACCGAGGCGGTGTTGAAGGAGTACGCGCTGGGCGGGCCGATGTGCGGCTGCCCGAGCCGGCTGAAGAGGATGCGCAGCATCGCGTTGGCGTCGGTGGCGGTGCCGACCGTCGAACGAGGGTCGGCACCCATGCGCTGCTGATCGACGATGATCGCGGTCGTCAGCCCGTCGAGGACGTCGACCTCGGGCCGGGCCAGCGTCGGCATGAAGCCCTGCACGAAGGCGCTGTAGGTCTCGTTGATCAGCCGCTGCGACTCCGCGGCGATCGTGTCGAACACCAGCGAGCTCTTGCCCGAGCCGGAGACTCCGGTGAAGACCGTCAGCCGGCGCTTCGGGATCTCGATGCTGACGTCCTTGAGGTTGTTCTCGCGCGCGCCGTGCACGCGGATCAGTTCGTGGCTGTCGGCAGCGTGCAGCGCAGGCGACTGCGTGTCGGTCCTCGTGGCCATGCTCTTCGTGTCTCCATCTGTTGGCGGGGCCGCCTTCGCGGTCTCCGTAGGCGTCGCCTGGCTCGATCTAACCAGCTCGAGCAGTACGTCTGCTTCTCCTTCGCTTCGGCCCGTGGAGCCTCTGGGCCGCGGCCACACGGTGCGCCGGGCCGAGCGTCAGACTAACCAGCGGCCGTCGCGCACCAGCTCGCGGACGGGCACCTCGTTCACCTCGCGCCAAGCCTGGATGCGTCGCGGGGAGATGTCGGCAGGCGGGTCCCGCGAATGGTGATGTCCATGGCGGACACGCTAGCTGCGGCTCGGGCGCCGGTGCTTCTCGATTCCTGATCGGTCTGGTCCCCTGTTTTCGCCACGCACAACGGCATCGCCACCGTCGCGCGCCGCGTGGCGCCGGTAGGTGCTGGGCGGCATCCCGATCAGTTCGGTGAAGCGAGTGCTGAAAGTGGCGCTGCTGCGCCGTGGCGACCGCGGCGTCACCGAGGTCCGTTTCGCGGTCGGCTGCTCGTCGCTGGGCTCGCGCGCTCGATGCGCCGCGTCATCAGGTGCCTGCACGGCGCCTCGCCGGACACGGCCCGGAACTCCCGGCTGAAGTACCCGACCGACATGTTCACGCCGCGGGCGAGCCCTTCGACGTCCGGCGGCTGCGTGTACTCCCGGTCGATCCGGTCGCGAACGCGGCACAGCCGCGCGAGGTCGCGTGACCGCGGTCCCTTCAGCCACTCGTCGAAATCCAGGCCGGTCGGGAAGAGACGGCCGGCGCTCTCCCCGGCGATGGTGCGAGCGACGTCAGCAGCCTGGAAGGCTTCCTCGGCGACGACCCACTCGTCCCGGACCGCCCGGTCGTATCCCTGCCCTTTGAGATCAGTCTGCTCTTCAGCCGGTGGCGACAGCGGCCGGGTCCCCGCCTTGGGCGGGACTCTCCTCGCCCAGGGCCCCGTACGCAAGCACAAGGCGACCGGCCACTCCTCCACGGCATCACATCGCAGCTCGCGGGCCGACTCCGCCGCAGTGGTGTCACCTCTCATCGAGATCCCACGCTGATGTGATCAACACGTGGCGTCCGAACTCGGGTTCTGGCACATGTCTCGTTTTCGTGAGAGGGCTTCTGCGGGTGCCCGACACAGCTCAACGCGATGCGCATTTTGCACCACTATGGCCCCATAGGGGCGATACTCGATCGGATAGCGCGGGAGACACATGCCAGACCGGGCGCTGCCCATCAGGCGGAAGGGTTGAGACGTGCGTGAACTGGCGATCATCGAGGCGCCGTCCGTGCTCGGGCTGCGACCTTCCGGCGTCCAGGACCTGCCGACGGCTCTGCTCGACGCCGGTCTGCCGGCCCACCCCGGGGTGGTGCGCGCCGGCCGGGTCGAAGCCCCGGCGTACGACCCGAGGCGGGACGCGAACACCGGGATCCTCAACCCGGTTGGCATCGCGCAGTACTCGGTTCGACTGGCCGACGCGGTCGGCGCTGTTCTCGACGCCGACCGCTTTCCCGTGGTCCTCGGCGGCGACTGCAGCATCCTGCTCGGCAACCTCCTCGCCCTGCGCCGCCGCGGGCGCTACGGCCTGCTGTTCCTCGACGGCCACACCGACTTCTACCAGCCGTCGGCGGAGCCGGCCGGCGAGGCGGCCTCGATGGAACTCGCCCTGGCCACGGGCCGTGGCCCCCGGCTACTCACCGACCTCGAAGGCCGCGGGCCCCTGCTCCGGGACGAGGATGTCGTCGCCTTCGGATTCCGTGACTCCGCCGAGTCCTCCCGGGCCGGGATGCAGCCGCTGCCGCCACAGCTGCACGCGATCGACCTCGACGGTGTGCGCGCAACCGGCGCCGCTACGGCAGCGCGCCAGGCGATCGGCCGACTCACCGACTCCGAAAACGCCGGGTACTGGATCCACCTCGACGTCGACATCCTGGACGATGCGATCATGCCCGCCGTCGACTACCGCATCCCCGGTGGGCTGACCTGGTCAGAACTGGAGAGCGTGCTGCGGCCAGCACTGGCCGACGAACAAGCCGTCGGCCTCGACGTCACGATCTTCAACCCCCGTCTCGACCCCGAAGGGAGAATCGCCGCGCGCCTCATCGAGTGCCTGCACCGAGGGCTGTCGGTACTGACCGACCAAAAGGTTGAGCAAGAACCGGAGTTGTGAGAGCACCTCTCGCTCACCGGCGAGAGCACCCCGCACCGCGGGAGAGTCGCCGAAGTGGTCCAAGGTCCCGGTTTGGATGCAGGGCGTCGGCCGGCTCTGTCGGACGGGTCAGGTAGGGCGTCGGGAGTTCGACGAGTTCAGTGTGCAGTTGACACCCCCTCAAGGCACTGGGCGCACCCCAGGCCAGACGCTGACCATGCCTTCCTTCTCCGGTGATGAACCCACAAGGCCGTGCTTCCCGCGACCGCGCTCGCCACGCTGGTCTGCGCGGCGACCCGCCCGCCGCCGTGTCCGACCTGGGTTCCGGTGCTGCGCCGGGGAGCGGAGGAAGCGCACCTGGGGTTTACGGCTCGATAAGTCCGACTCGGATTGCGTACCGGGTGAGTTCCAGCCGGTCCTTCATGCCGAGTTTCTCCAGCAGGTTGGCCCGGTGCCGCTCAACAGTCTTGACGCTGATGACGAGCAGGTCGGCGATTTCCTGTGAGGTGTTGCCTTCGGCGACGAGCTTGAGGATTTCCTCCTCCCGGTCGGTGATGGCCTTGGAGGGGATGGAGAGGCCTTCGTGGGCACGGTCGAGGTAGTGGCGGATGAGGGCGTTGGCGGCGCCGGGACAGAGAAAGGGTTCGCCGCGCATGGTGGCGTGGCAGGCTTCGACGAGGTCGCGGTCGGCGACGGATTTCAGGACGTAGCCGGAGGCCCCGGCGGCCAGCGCTTCGAAGAAGTACTGCTCGTTGTCGTACATGGTCAGCATCAGGATGCGGGTCCCGGGCTGGGAGCGGGAGAGTTCGCGGGCGGCCTGCAGTCCGGTGAGGCGGGGCATGGCGATGTCGAGGATGGCCAGGTCGGGGTGGTGGGTGCGGGCCGCTTCGACGGCTTCGGCGCCGTCGCCGGCCTCGGCCACGACGGTGAGGCCGGGTTCGCCAAGGATGAGGCGGACTCCACGGCGCACCAGGCGGTGGTCGTCGGCGAGGAGGATGCGGGTTTCGGCCGCCTGGGGCATGGTCGGTGGCTCCGGTGGTGGACGGGCACGGTCAGGCGTACTTCGGTGCCCCTGTCGGGACCGGTTCCCAGGGAGAGGCCGGCGCCGATGAGCAGGGCGCGTTCGCGCATGCCGCTGATGCCGGCCCCTTCCCGACACCGCCTCCGTCCCATCGCCCTCCCTGCCACTGCGGCCGGCCTCGGCGCCGCCCGTCGGCGTTGGTGCCTCGGCTGCCGTCGAGGGCCTTCGGCCGTCATCGTCAGCCTGCGGGGTGCAGTGCCCAGGCGTCCATCGGTACTGACACCCATCTGCAGGCGGTGATGGGGGTCGGCCACCTGCGGAAATGGGTGCTGGACCCGATGGCGACGCCGGCAGGCCGCGTGTGACGGTGGCGTAGACCCCCTCATCTGCCGGTCCTCGGGAGGAGGAGCCATGACACAGGATGGCGGCAATCCGCTGCGCGATCTCGAGGAGCAGTTGGAGCAGAGCGACCTGCGTTACGTCCGCGGTCTGGAAGCGGGACGCCCGCGCCGGCCTCGGGAATACCGGCGCGGCCCGGCCTGGGCCCTGCTGGTCCTCTCCGTGGCAATGCTCGTCACGGGCCTGGTGCTGCCTCAGGGGCTGATCCTCGCCGCGGGCCTGGTCACGGCGGGGGCGACGGCGCACCTGTTCGCGCCCCCGCAGGACCCGGCGGGGCACCGCCCCCGCCTGCCCTGACACCTACCGACGCATCCAACCGCGGCACCGACGCTCAGACCATCACCGCTGCCTGACAGACCTGTGAACGGAGGACGGTATCCGATCCCGTCAGTCGCAACACTGTGCACGCCCCACGCTGCGGAAGGTGGTGACCCGTGGGACATGCTGACACTCTGCTCGCCATGGGCGGCGCCTTCCTGGCCGCCGCCGTCCTCGCCCGCCTCGGCAGCCGGATCGGCCTGCCGACCATCCCGCTGTTCATACTCGCCGGCATCCTGCTCGGCCCTCATACTCCAGGCCTGGTCCTGGTCGAGGACGCACACGACTTCGAGATGCTCTCCGCGCTCGGCCTGGTCCTCCTGCTGTTCTACCTGGGTCTGGAGTTCCACCTCGAGGACCTCAAAACCGGCGGCAGGCGCCTGCTGGCCGCCGGCGGAATCTACCTGCTGCTGAACGTCGGCGCGGGCCTGGGATTCGGGCTCGCCCTGGGCTGGGGCGCGCGGGAGGCCTTGGTGCTCGCCGGTGTCCTGGGCATCTCCTCCTCCGCGATCGTCACCAAGATCCTCGTCGACCTCGGCCGCATCGCTCGCCCCGAGACCCGTCTGATCCTGGGCGTCACCGTCGTGGAGGACATCTTCCTCGCCCTGTATCTCGCCGCGCTCCAGCCCGTCATCAGCGGCGCCCAAGGCATCGGGGAAACAATCCTCCATGCGGCCAAGGCGTTCGGCTTCCTTATGGTGCTGGCTGTCGCAGCCCGCTACGGCACCCGTCTGATCGGGCGCCTCATCGCGGTACGTGACAACGAACTGCTGGTCATCAGCTTCCTCGGCGCCGCGATCCTCATCGCCGGCGTCTCCGAGGTCCTCGGGGTCGTCGACGCCATCGGCGCCTTCATGGTCGGCCTGATCCTCGCCGGAACGCCCTCCGGGCCGCGGATCCGCAAACTGGTGCATCCACTGCGCGACGCCTTCGCCGCGATCTTCTTCTTCGCCTTTGGACTGGCCATCAACCCGGGAGACATCGCCTCCGTCGCCGTTCCGGTCACCATCGCAGCAGCACTGACCATCGTCATGAACGTGGCCGCAGGACTGTTCACCGCCCGCCTTTACCACTACGGCCCCCAGCCTGCCGCGAACATAGCCACTACTCTTCTGGGACGAGGCGAGTTCGCACTCATTCTGGCCGCCATGGCCACCACCGCCGGCCTCGACGGCCGCCTCGCCCCATTCATCGCCAGCTACGTCCTGGTCCTCGCCGTCCTCAGCCCCATCGTCGCCGGGCGCGCCCACCTGCTCGCCCGTCTCCTTCAGGGCGCGACCTCCCGCCTGCACGGCCACCGAGCCCGCACCCCCACGCCCGCCACCCCGCGTGCCGACCACAGCCCGCACGGCACCACCGACCACTGCCCGGCCGACACCGCCGCTCTCACACCCTCCGGCATCCCCGCCAACAGCGACAACGCCCCGCCGTCCCCAGCCGCTCAACCGCGGCACCCACCCGCGCTGTGACGTGTCCCCGGCCACCTCATCGAGCGGCGACTTGACTGTCCGCTGCGGCGGCTCGGCCACGAGCGCCGCCTCCCGGACTGTGGTGGCGCCGGTCCTGCTGCTCCAGCGGAATCCGGGGAAAACAACGCTGGTAGTACACACCACAGGTGCTGCTGGGTCGTGTTCCTGGACAGGAGGGCCGGCCCCGGGGACCCGGATTCGAGGCCGCAGCGGGGTTAGGTGAATGGCTGCCGTCGGTTCGCCCAGGCCGCATATGGAGGTGCCCTGCGGCCTGTTCGGCCGCAGGGCACGTCATCCCTGGACGGGGTCAGCCGCGAGCGGCCGCGCGACGCTTGCGGGTCGCCACCAGGATGCCACCACCGGCCAGGACCGCCGCGACTGCGGCACCGGCGATCACCGGGGTGGCGCTGGATCCACCGGTCTCCGCGAGGTCACCCGGCGCCGGGGCGCTGGTCGACGGAACGGGGGCATCGGAGCTGGGCGGCTCGGTGCTCGGGGTGTCCGAGGGCTCCGGCGTCTTCGACGGCTCAGGCGTCTTGGAGGGCTCAGGCGTCTCCGACGGCTTCGGCGTCTCCGAGGGCGGCGTGGATTCGCAGACCGGAGAGGTCTTGGTCTCGTCGCGCGAGAACCCCTCCCCGTCGCCCGCCTTCACCACGAGGCGCACCGGAACCTCGGTCTTGTGCTCGGGCAGCTTCAGCGTCTCGTGGAACTCGCGCCCGAACTCCTTGGCGGGCAGCAGGTCCTTGCCGTCGACGGTGATGGTCACCGTGTTGGTGACGTTGCCGTTGTATGCCTTGAGATCGACGGTGACCTCGGAGCAGGTCACCGTCCACACGGGCGTGTGGGCCGACGCGGGAGTGGCACACAGGCCCACTCCGACGAACCCGACGGCCACGCCCGCTATGAGAGCGCCCGAGCGCTTCCACGCACGGGTGGGTACCTTCATCTGTCCTCCACGCACATCCGTACATCGGGGGGGTTGATGCGAGCGCACAGTACTCCCCCCTCGCACCCCGTCGCGCGCCGCCCCTCGGACACGGGCCGGCAGCTACCTGTGCAGGGGGCCGGAAGGGCCCGGCCCTGGCCGGGCCGCGCGCAGTGTACGTGGACGTACGCGCCCTCCGGTGGCCCGGGCGGAAGGTCTGGCCACCACCTGTCGACCCGGTACAGCGGGTCCTCGTCCGAGAACAGGCCCACCTTCGCTGTGGCGAAGGCCAGTTCCAGCACGTGGCCCCTCCCCCCTCGTTCGTGTTCGAGCTCCAGGCGGCGATCCCGATGAGGTCGCGACCGGACTGCGACTCCGGGGCATGGGGCCGGGGCGACTCCCTGCTTGTGCATCCTGACGACCGTGCACCCGAGCTCGCCATGGTTCCTCTCCCACTCGAACAGACGGGTGAGTACGACCCGTTGGGAGCGACACCTCCTCCGGCGTGCGGCACACGCTGCGCGTGATCCAGGCGCGGGCGCCGCACCTTCCGGTGCAGGGTGGCGACGCGCTCGACGGCCCTACGGCGGCGCCTCGAGCAGCGCTTGTACCGACAAGGTGCCTGCCGTGCGCCTCCGGCTTCGCGGCGGCCTTCGGGCCGTGACACAGGTTGGGGACGACCCGCCGCTGAGTCGGCGAGCAAGTTGACGACCCCCAGGTCGATGCCGACCACGCTGCCGGCTCTGGGCAGCGGCTCAGGCTCGGGTCGTTGAACTGTCAGATGCCGAGCGGGGTTTCATGCGGTCGCTGCCTGCCCCGGCCCTTGATGGGACGGCCTCGGATGGACGACCGGACGATGCCCAACGGGATCGTGTGGAAGTTCCGGTCCCGGGTGACATGGCGGGACATGCCCCAACGGCAAGGGTCGCGGGCCGGCCTGTACACCAATTCCGCCGTTGGGGACGGAGGACGTCCGACCGGATGCTCAAAGCTACGTAGGCGTAGGCGTAGGCGGCAGGCGACATCGACTGGCTCGTGTCGCTCGACTCGACACCGAGCCGCCTGGTCCGGCTCAGCCGCTACGGCTCGGTCAGGACCGATGGCTGCCGGGCCCAGCCGCTGCGCCCACGTGGGAGGGCAAGGTGGCCGCCGTAGCGACCGGCTGAGCCACGGCCTCCAACGCCTCGACATCCCGCAGGTGAGAGGCACTCACCAGAGGTGTGGCCATACCGCCTTGCGGCGGTGAGCTCATGAGGCTCCCCGCCTACTCACTCGCGCGCTTGCGTGCCCGGTAGGCCGCTGCCTTGATCCTGTTGCCGCACGGATCCATCCTGCACCACTCCCGACGCGCCCCTCGGGAATGATCGATGTAGATCTGGGTGCAGTCGGGATTCGCGCATTCCTTGAGCAGCGGGACCTCCGGTCCACTGAGGACTGCAATGGCGTCCCGGGCAACGTAAGAAAACGCCTGCTGAATAGTGGCTTCAATGCTGCATCCGGCCGCGGTGAGCCGCGGAACAGGAGGCGGTTGGCGTGCCACGTCATTCACCAGGATCAACGCATCCTGGTCATAGCTCTCACCGGTAATTCTCGCGACGACCAGCTGATAGATCGCTTCCCGCAGAGTCACCGCCTTGCGGACATCGACAGGTCGGCAGGCGATGTCACCCTCCGTGATTCCGCATTCGCGGAACCATGAGTTGAGACTCGACGGCGAGTGGAGCATCTCCCGGGGACTGGGGCTGCGCCGTACGCGCAGCGTTCCAGCGAAGTCGAGCGCTGGGCGTCCGGCGGGAAAGGCATGTTCCATATCACCATTCTGGCAGGTGACGATTTGGGATGCAATACCGCCCACGGGGGACGCATGCCTCGCACCGCGTTCGAGATCTTACTCGCCGGGGTGACTGCGCCGTTCACCCATGGCCGCTGCAAGTGTCATCCCCATCGGACACGAGCCCGACCGTGAAACGAGCAGGGCACTGAAAGGGCGGCCGGTTCCTGCATCGGGCACGTCGGCCTCACCCGAAGGGCCGGAGGGGCGGCAATCGACAGCGCCGGAACCGTTGATGCGATGTGGGTTCGACCGGGAAAGCGGGAATCTGACGTCACGCACCTGATGCGTGACCATAAGGCTGTCTTCTGGCAGGTCAGATCTGGTTTGAGTGTTCTGATCACACGGCGAGGGCGGAGTTGCACATGCGGGCGGCGGCCCGGACGGCGCGGCGGAGGCCGTCACCGCGCTGTCGGCGGTCACGAAGGATCTTCGCCGCGACGGATCTTGTAGTTCTTCATGCGGGCCAAGCACACTCGACGCGGGCCCGGCCCTGCGACGCTCCGCGTCGTCTCCCCCTTTGCCCGCCAAGAGCGGCCCGGCGGAACCTTGCGGTGCGGCACGACGAGACCGGTTTTGATGTAGGCGCCGTCGCCGAGCACGTCACGCTTTGACACTCGGCCGGCAGACCGGAGTTCGGCCGGCACCCCCTCCCCCAGCCCCGTCGCGGCCGACCGGCAACCGCCCTACTCGGCCCAGGGCTCGAAGCCGGTATCGAGGACGGCTACCAGGGATGTGCGCAGTCGAGCCGCCTCGCCGGCCCCGAAGCTCTCCTCGAACCGGGCTTGCACGGCTTTCCACAGCGGCAGCGCCGCCTTCATCCGGGCAAGGCCGTGCGGCGTGATCGTCACGATCCGTGCGCGGCGGTCGGCCGCCGAAGGCTCGACGGTCACCAAGCCCTCACGCGCAAGCGGTTTGAGGTTCGACGCCAACGTCGTGCGGTCCATGGCAATCATGTCGGCGAGACCGGTGATCGTTATTTCGTCGTGAACGCTGAGCTTCTGCAGGATGCTGAACTGCGTCGCCCGAAGACCGACCGGGGCCAGGGCCTTGTCGTACGTCGCGCTGAGGTACCGGGCCGCCTTGCGCAATGCAAGGTTGTTGCAGGCGTCGGCGGGGTCCGTCGGTGTGGGGGTCATGCGCTCCTCCAGAACATCCCGGATGCAATAAGAGTATATGCACCTAAGTGCGCAGGGGGCACCCCGCCCCCGGCGCTGATCGGCAGGGCTGGAGATGAAGCCCGCGACCCGGCCTTGCCATGCCGACAATAGGAGCATATGCTCCTATTGGAATGTGGGGGCACGTTGCCCCTCTCCGGTCCCCCCGTGCGCCGCATCCTCTCCGTCAGAAAGCCGTGTCAATGACAACCCCCATCGGTTCCACCTCCGAGCGCGAGCAGTCGCCCTCCGCGGCGGCCGAGTCGTCCTCCAGGCTCAGCCACGCCGCCCGTCGACCGCCGGTGAGGGCCTGGCTCCAACCGACAGTGATCGCCCTGGTCGTCGTGGCGGCCTTCATCGCCTGCTACGTCGGCCTGCAGCGCGACCCCCGGCCCCACCAGGTCCCCATCGCCGTCACCGGTCCGGAGCTGCCGGGCGAGATACGCCAGGCTCTCGGCGAGGCCGTCGAGGTCCACCCCGCCACTGATGCCGAGGCTGCGCGCCACGCACTGGAACACCACGACGTCGTAGCCGCGCTCAGCACCGACGGCCCGGGCCGGCTGCACCTGGAGATCGCAGGAGCGGCCGGCACGTCCACCACGTCGGTCGTGAAGAGCCTCGTCGACGCCTACGCCCACGGTGCCGGCAAGCACGTCACCACCGAAGACGTCGTCCCCCTGACCCACTTCGACGCCCGGGGACTGGCCGGCTTCTACATGGCCTTCGGAGTGACCCTGGCCGGATTCGTCCTCGGCTCGAACGCTCTCGGCCTGGCCACCGTCCTGCACCTGCGCCACCGATTCCGGCTGCTGGCCGGCGCCTCCCTGGCCATCGGCACCGTCGCGGCGATCATCGCCGGCCCCGTCATGGGCGCAGTTCCGGCCCCGGTCATCCCGCTCGTCCTCACTCTCGCCCTCCTGGCAGCAGCGGCCGCATTCACCACCAAACTCCTCGGCACCTACCTCGGCCCCATCGGCATCCCGGTCGCCACCCTGCTACTCCTCACCGTCGGCAACGCCACCAGCGGCGCCACCATCGGCGCCGACCTGCTGCCCACCGCGGCCCGAGCCATCTCCGCACTCCTGCCACCCGGAGCAGCCGTCCGCGCCATCACCGAGCTGAGCTACTTCAACAGCGCACACGCAGCAGGCCCTGTGATCACACTCACTCTCTGGGCCGCCATCGCCGCCCTCCTGCTCGCCCTGCGCCCCCGCCTGATGCAGCGGCGCACTGCAGCCTCCGCCTGACCCATGACCCATGACCCGCGACCCAGCCTCGATCCGGATCGCCCCGCCACCGCGAGGCCCGGAGTCCGGAAGACCTGCGCGGCTGGGCCAAGCAGGAATCGCCCGTCCGGGGAGGGCACGTCGAGTGAGCCGAAGCGCGAGGTGCTTGAGGCCGGCAGCCGTGCGTGACCCAGCTCCCTGCCCGCCACCCTCAAACCTCCCTACATCACCGCCTTGACAGGTGACGACTGCATTGCGACCATCTACTCACCTCCTAAACCGGTGACGCACGATGAAGGTCCCCACCAAGGAGCTTTCTCGACCTACGAGACTCACCACGTCCGTACTTTCCGATGAGGACATGCAATGCCGAACATCTACACCGCCGTTGTGAACGTCACCGGCGAAGGCCGCAACGGTGGCCGCGTCCAGTCCAGCGACCGCCTGCTGGAGACCACTCTGTCTCTCCCCAAGGAGCTCGGTGGAGCGGGCACTGCCACCAATCCCGAGCAGCTCTTCGCCGCGGGCTGGGGCTCCTGCTTCCTCGGCGCTGTCCGGCGGGCCGCCGCCGACCGCAAGGTCAAGCTGACCAGCACCGAAATCGACGTGGAAATGACCCTGGACCACAGCGACGGCGAGTACTCGCTCGCGGCCGTCCTCAACCTCGAACTCGGCGGCGTCGACCAGGACAAGGCCACCGAGCTCGCCAACGCTGCCCACCAGCTCTGCCCTTACTCGAAGGCCACGCGCGGCAACATCCCCGTCACCATCAACGCCACTGCCGTCTGACCCAACCGAGAACCGGCCGACCTCGAACCCGGCCCCTCGATCGGCGGGTCCCGCATCACCCCCGACTCCGGCCCTGCACCGAGCGGCGCGGGGACGGAGTGCGGGACCTGCCTCCCCACACGAACCCCACACCCTCATGGACTGAGCTGAGACACCCCGGATGGGTGGGCACAACATGTCACCGAAGTGCCCATCCCCGCGATC
This sequence comes from Streptomyces sp. NPDC002133, assembly GCF_040296405.1. Taxonomy (NCBI): domain Bacteria; kingdom Bacillati; phylum Actinomycetota; class Actinomycetes; order Kitasatosporales; family Streptomycetaceae; genus Streptomyces; species Streptomyces sp. NPDC002133. Next base: position 39,773 of record NZ_JBEOXF010000031.1, read on the forward strand.
AGCCGAGACTCGTTGCTGCGAGGGTTCAGGAGCTCAGGGGCTGGGTCACCCGCGCTCCGGGGGCTACCCCACGCCGGAATTCGGTATCGGGACCGGATCCAGGCCCCCGTTGGGCGACAGCAGCAGGTTCCCCCACTGCCGCCTACGTCGGGCGCTCCGCCACCCGCAGGTCCGGGTCGCGGACCCGAAACGGACAATCCGCCCAGCGAGGGGCAGGCCACTCGATCTAGCCTTCCCCTGTCCGGCCTCGGGCCGCCTGACCCTGGGCAGACATGAGCGCCGCCACGACGGTCCGCCGCAGCCGGATCGGGCCCTTCGAGGTCCGACCGATCCGGCTGCGGCAGCTTTGGCTCGCCACCCTGCTCACCGCCCGGTCAGACTCGCCGGACGACGTCCCCCGACCACTTCTGGATCAGATCCTGGAGACAGCCCGAGGGGCAACAGGCAACGGAGGGGAACCGTTGCTTCAAATATCGGCCGTCAACGCTTCATGAAGACGGTGAAGTGCCTCTCGGTGTCACCGGCGGGAACGGTGCGAACAAAGCCCTGGGCGTTGCGATAGTCGCCCGATCCGCCGGTGATGCCGACGTCGACGTAGGACGGGGCAGGCAGGTGGAGCAGTGCCTGCGCGGCGAACTGCCCCTCAGGCAGTGAGAAAGTGCCCAGGCACTGGAGCGCCGCCGGGTCGACTTGGGTGTAGGTGCAGACCACACTGTGATCGCCGACCTTCTCGCCGTCGCGGTAGAGGTCTTCGTGGATGACGCGCTGATCACCCGGGCTGATTCCCGTACGGCCCAGATCGATGTCCGCAATCGAGGTCTGCTTGCCGACCAACTCGAAAGTCTTCGCGCGCTCCTCGGCGTCGGGCGCAGTGAAGGAAGCCGACGTGTCGGCCGACGCCAGCGGGGCAATGGCGACGCCCCCAACGACTACGGCAGCCATGCCGGCGGCTGCGCTCAGGTAACGCACCTTGCTGGTCTTCCACGTGCTCGGCAACTTGCCGCTCCGTTTCGTTGGGTGTCGATTCGGTGGCGAAAGAAGGGAGTGGATCCTCGGTCCGGCTGGTTTGCCGGCCCCGCTCCGATCGACTCGTGAACAAAACCCTTGCCAGGTTGGTCAGATCGACACTCACACACCACGCGTCACCTGTCAAGGTGGTGACGGGTGGCCCGGGGGCACCCCTGACCGCATGCGCCCGCCAGAGGGTGCCGGTCGGCCGTTGTCGACGCCCGGACTCCGGCGGCGCCGTCGACCGCACGTATCGACACCGCCTCGCGGCTTTCGCGGGTCAGCAGGTCTGCTGCGGCCTGCAGCAGGCGCTCCCGTGCACTCGCCACGGACGCCCGCGCTGTTCACTTTCTGATGTTTTCGGTGATATCGGAATAAACGTACCATCCCCGCGGTATCAGCGTTATAAGCCTGGTGATACCACCGAAATAGGCGTGCGGAGAGAGGTACCCAGTGCCATGCGATCGACAACAGACAGCTACGACTTCATCGTCGTCGGGGGCGGGACCGCCGGCAGCGTGATCGCCGCCCGCCTGTCCGGGAACGACAGCGCGCGCGTGTTGCTCCTGGAGGCCGGGAGCCGCCGGCCGCCCGCCGCCGCGGCCGTCCCGCCCTCGTGGCCGGCCCCGCTGCAGACCCCGGCGAACTGGGGCGACACAACCACCCGGCAGACCGCCACCGGCACCGAGGCCTTCCTGCCGCGCGGCCGCGCACTCGTCGGAGAATCGGCGATCAACGCCATGGTCTTCGTCCGGGGGCACCGCTCCAGCTACGACCCGTGGGCGGCCGACGGCGCGAAGGGCTGGGGTTTCGATGACCTGCTGCCGTACTTCAAGCGCAGCGAGAACGCCTCAGGACGCGACCCCGCCCTCCGGGGCATCGGCGGCCCGCTGACCGTGGCGCCCGCCAAGTCGCCCAACCCGGTCCTGGCGGCCGTCCTGGAGGCGGCGTCGCGTACGGGCTACCACCGTGCGAGCGACATCAGCGGCGGACTGGAGGAAGGGTTCGGCTGGACCGACCTGAACATCGTCGACAGCAGGCGGCAGAGCGCCGCCGACGCCTACCTCGCGCCCGTACTGGACCGCCCCGATCTGCACGTGGTGATCGACGCGCTGGTCCTCCGGCTGATCATCAAGGACGGGCGCAGCGTCGGCGTGGTGTACGTCACGGGAGGCGACCCGGTGTCCGTCGGCTGCTCGGGAGAGGTGGTGCTGACCGCCGGCAGCATCGGTTCGGCGCAACTGCTGATGCTCTCCGGCATCGGGCCGCAGGCGCATCTGCGTGAGAGGGGCATCGACGTCGTCCAGGATCTGCCGGGGGTGGGGGCCAATCTGCACGACCATCCCCTGTCCTACGTCGTCTATCGCGCGGCCCGGCCCGTTCCGGTGGGGGCGAAGAACCACGCGGAGACCATCGGGCTGGTACGCAGCACGTTCGGGCTGGACGGGCCGGACCTGCAGATGGTCCTCCTCGACATCCCCATGCCCGTCCCCTCGGCGGAAGTGCTCGAGCAGGGGCAGGGATACACGATCGGCGTCTCGGCCATACGGCCGCGCAGCCGCGGCACGGTCCGCCTGGCGTGCGCCGCACCGGACGCCGCGCCCGTCGTGGACCCGAACTACTTCGGCGATGACCGCGACCTCGCCACGATGGTCACGGGCCTGCGTCGGGCCCGGGAGATCGGGCAGGCGCCTCCACTCAACAGGTGGCGCGGGCAGGAGGTGCAGCCGGGTCCCGGTGTGAGGGACGACGCCGGCCTGCGGGCATATGTGCGCCACAGTCTGGCGTCGTCCATGCACCCGGTTAGCGCGGGCTGCACCCCGGCGCCACCCGGCCCGGGCGACGCGGCCCGGGTGGCGCGGGGCGGGAGTGCAAGGGCGGTCAGCGGCCGAGTTGGAGGGTCGCGATCTGCCACGGTCGCAGCGCCACCTGCACCGCCCCGTCGGTCACGGCCAGCGCCTCGCCCGGCCGGCCCAGCAGGTCGGCGCGCCGCGCCCGGGTGAACTCGCCGTGAACCTTGGCCTCGGTGGCCTCGCCACCTTCGGCGACGACCCGCACCTCCGTCCAGCCGTCGCGTATACGCACGCTGGTCAGCACCACACCGGAGCCGCCGACCGCCGGACCCGTCACCTCGTCCGGCAGCGGCGCGGACGGCTCGGCCCGCCCCGGTACGGCGAACAGGCCGTGCCGGTACTCCTCCGCCGCGCGCAGCACGGCGTCCGCCCCCGACGGCCATGAGCCGCCGTACGGCAGCAGCGCCAACGTCACGCTCCGACGGCCCCGGCTCTGCGCCTCGGGCGTGGGCAGCTGCGGCCCGGCCGGCTCATCGCGGTGGACGTGCCGGTTGCGGGACAGCTGCCCGACGGAACGCAGCAGGGTGAGGGCCAGCTCGCGGCCACCGTCGACGAGTTCGTACTCGCTGTACTCCTCCAGCAGCACCGCGAGCCCGCCCGCCGCCACGAAGCCCGCGGCCGGGAAGGTCGGCAATGGCTCCTCGCCGCCCCCGCCCTCGGCGGTCAGGCCGCGCTCGACCACCGCGAACTGCCCCTCGGCGAAAGAGGATCCGGTCCGGTGCGGCAGCGGCAGATGCAGGCGCAGCCGGTGGTCGTCGCAGCGGTTGTCGAACTCGACGGCGATCCGCGCATACGGCTCTGCGGCGCGCAGCTCCACGCGCATCGTGACAGTGACGGTCTCGCTGCGCGGCGAGCGGCCGTCCACCGCGAAGTCGCCGGCGGCGGGCCAGGCATAGCGCCGTTCGATCTCGAGCACGGCGCACAGCGACGAGGCCGCGGTACGGGTGACCCGCACCGACTCCGGCTCGGTGACCAGCACGTCGGCGGCGGGTGGCGCGTAGTTGTACGTGTCGCCCAGATCGCCGCCGTCGACGAGCGCGCCGAGGCCAGCGGCGGTGGTGCCGTCGGCGCCGGTCAGGCTGAACGTGCCGTCCGCGGCGACCTCGACGCGGACCAGGCCGTTGTCGAGCACCCGGCCGTCCGCCCGTACGTCGTGCGGCGGCAGCGGGGCGGTGCCCGGGGCCGGCGGGCGCACCGCGGCGTACCCCAGCGGCGGGACGTCCGCCCAGACCGGGACGCGCTCGCCGGGAGCGGTGAGGATCCGCACCCGCAGGGTGCGCCGCCGCCAGTCCGTGCCGTCCGCGCCCAGCGCCTTCTTCACCTCGGCGACGTCGAATGCGCCGTGGGAGTGGCGGGCGACCTCGAAGGTCAGGGTCGCATCACCGGCCCGGCTCGCGGCGTCGGTCGGGTTCGCGTCGTCGTCGCTCAGCGTCCAGCCGGTGATGTGCCGCCCGTACAGCTCCGTGCCGTGCACCCGGGTCAGCGCGACCTCCGCCGGTACGCCGACGTCGTCGGCCAGCACCTCGATGCCCGGCCGGTCGGTCTCGGCGAAGACGACGCCGGTGCGCCGCCACGGCGAGGGGTTGAAGACGAGCAGCGCGTCCTGCGGGACGTCCGCGGCGCGCCGGCTGCCGATCAGGTCGCAGACGGCCTGGCCGAGCTGCTCGGCTTCCGCCATCCGGGCACCCACCTGCTGGGCGGTCTCGTCGCAGCCGCATCCGGTGACCGAGTCGTGGCCGCTGACGGCGATCAGCCGCTGCCACGCCATGTCGAGGAAGCGCTGCTCGCCGCCGTCGCCGTACAGCGCGGCCATCGGCTCTGCATACCGCTCGACGGCCCGCTCGGCGCGGCTCATCGCCTGCTTCAGATGCGGGCGCACGGAGTTGACGCCGGGGAGGATGTTGGCGCGGGCGTGGGAGCGCAGCTCGCCGTGGACGGCGGGCAGCCCGTCGGTGCTGGTGGGCAGCTCGGCGAAGAACGCGGCGAGCGTGGCCAGGCGCGTGGTGGTCCCTGTCGCCTCACCGGCCGAGGCCAGCAGGTCGGGGGCGTCCGCTTCCGGCGCGGTGTGGTCGGAGCCGTACATGCCGAGCAGCGGGCCGCCGACGGGCAGCGCCCAGGTGCCCATCCGCTCGACGAGTTCCCGCATCCGCTCGGCCACCGCGCCGCGGTCGGCGAGCAGGCCGGCGGCGTTGCCGTAGCCGCCTGCCGGCAGGTAGCGGGTGCGTACGGCGGTGCCGTCGGGGGCCGTCCACGCGAAGGTGTCGGTGGTCACGGCGCTCGGCACGCCGCGGAAGACGCACGCGTGGTCCAGCCCGGCGCCCCGCAGGATCTGCGGCATCTGCGCGATGTGGCCGAACATGTCCGGGAGGTAGCCGACGGGCATGGTGCCGCCGAGCTCGCCGGAGCGTCGGATGCCGCGCTCGAGATTGCGGACTATCTGCTCTCCGGAGCACAGGAACTCGTCCATCAGGATGTCCCACGGGCCGATGGCGAGGCGTCCGGACTTCACCAGCGCCACCACCCGCTCACGTGCCTCGGGGCGCACTTCCAGGTAGTCGTCCACGGCGGCCAGCTGCCCGTCGAGGGTGAAGCGGTGGCGCGGATCGCGCTCCATCCGGTCCAGCAGCTCGTCCAGGAGCGCCACCAGCTGCAACCGGAAGCGCTGGAAGGGCAGATACCACTCCCGGTCCCAGTGGGTGTGCGGGACGATCACGAGTTCAGGCATGTGCGGCCTCCCCGGCGGGTTCGAGGCCGTACTGTGCGGCGAGGCGCCGCACGGCCTGCTGGGCGAACGTCAGATCGGCAGCCGCGGCGCGGAGGCCGGAGAGCGGGGGCGTGCCCCGCGTGACGAGCGCGTGAAACGCCGTCAGCTGGGCCTCGAAGCCCCCCAGGGGCGAGCGGAACTCCGTACGGGTCTGCTCCTCGCACCGGCCGCTGGTCTCCGCCAGCAGGGTCGGGGCGCCCAGCAGGTACGGGGCGGGGAAGACCAGCTCGGCGGAGCCGGTCGCGTGGTGGACGGCGACCGTCTCGCGGTACGCCGGGTAGTCGGGCTGGTAGAGCCAGCGGATGCCGTAGCGGCCGCCCGCCGGCAGTGCGCCGGACAGTTCGACGGACGGCGGGTCGCCCTCGCCTGCTCCCTTCGCGGGCCACAGGGCGGCGTGGTCGACCGAGGCCGGGGCTCCGGCGAGCAGGCGTATCAGGGACAGCTCGTGGCAGATGCTGTTCATGATGATCCCGTACAGCTGCCGCAGCGGCCCGGGGGACTCGTCGCCGAGGGCGGTGCGCAGCGGTTTCTCCGCAGCGGCGCGCAGCGCGGCCAGTTCGGCCGCTGGTACGTCACCCGCGGGCGGCGGCAGTTGGGCGAAGGCCAGCTGGGATTCGGACGACGGATGGAGCACGGTGACGTCGATCGCGTGGATCGCGCCGGGCCCGCCGATCCGTTCGACGAGGGCGGCCAGGCGCTGCGCGGCGGGGTCGTACTGCTTCATGTAACCGACCATGAGCCGGTCGGTGGCGGCCTCACCGAGGGCCGCCAGCTCGTCGATCTCCTGCAGGGCGTAGCCGAGGGGCTTCTCGGCGAGTACGGCGTACCCGCGGCGCAGCGCGTCGGCGGCGGTGGGGGCGTGGGTGCCCGAGGTGAGCAGGAGCAGCGCGTCGAAACCGCCCCACTCCAGCAACGGCCCGACGTCGGTGAAGCGGCGCTCCGGCGGGATTCCGTAGCGCTGCCCGATCCGGGCGGTGAGAGCGGGCGAGACGTCGGCGACGGCGGCCAGGGTGAAACGGCCGGCGAGCCGTTCGATCAGCGGCAGATGGATGGTCTGGGCGATGGTGCCGAGGCCGGCCACCGCCACGGAGACCCTGGACATTCAGATCCCTGCCTTTCGCAGTGCCTCGCGGTTGGCCCGCTGGTCGGCGAGCAGGTCGCCGGGTGCCCGGCCCGACTCGGGGGCGTCCTGCTCGACGACGAGCCAGCCGGTGTAGCCGGTCTCGCGCAGGACGGCCACCACGCCGGCGGGGTCGATCTCGCCCTCGCCCAGCGGAGGGAACGCGCCGTCGCGCACCGCCTGGGCGAAGTCACCACCCGCCGCGACGGTGCCCTCCAGGCGCTCGCGCGAGGCGTCCTTGATGTGCACCTGCTTGATCCGCGGCGCCCAGTCGCGCAGCGCGGCGAGGGGGTCGCCGCCCGCCAGGTGGAGGTGGCCGGTGTCCAGGCACAACGAGACGTCGGTGGCCTCCAGCAGCCGTTCGACCTCGTCGGCGCTTTCGACGTCGGTGCCCAGATGGTGGTGGAACACCGGCTCCAGACCGCGCTCGCGGCACCGGTCCGCGGCGCGCTGCACCCGGGCGGCGAAGCTTGCCCGGTCGGCGACGGTGCCGTGGGCGCGCCCGGGGCGGGCGCAGCGCTCGGGGTTGTCGGGGCAGGCGAGGGTGGGGCGCGGGGCGAAGCGGGGGTCGGCGACGGGGACGCCGGCAAAGACGTCCAGGGCGGCATCGAGGCCGGGCAGGTCGGCGGTGAAGCCGTCCTCGTCTCCGTAGCGCAGATCGATCCAGCCGCCGGCCAGTGCGAGGCCGGCGTGGGCGAGGTGCCCGGTCAGTGTGTCGGCGGTGCCGAGATAGCCGATGGGCCCGGAGTCGATGCCGTCGTATCCGGCCCTGGCCACTTCGGTCAGCAGCTCGGTGGCGGTGAGCGGCGCGCGGTCGGCACGGTAGATACCGAAGTTGACCGGCGCGTTCGCCACCTTGATGGTCACTGGCACAGTGCGATCACCTCGTTCTCGTGGCTCTCCAGGCGGTACGGGCCGTCGCCGCCGGGCAGGGTGGTGCGGTCGCCGTGCACAACCTCGCGCCGCCCGTCGGGGCGCACCAGGACGGTGCCCTCGGCGCCGAGCAGCATCAGTTCGTCCCCGAGCCGCAGCAGCAGTGGGGCGTCGGGGCCGGCGGACACCGCGGTGCGTCCGGCGGCCAGGGCGGTCAGCAGCGCGGAGGGGCTGTCGTCCTCGGCGAGCAGCCATGTGGTGGGTGAGCCGGGCACCCCGTCGCTGCCCTCGCGGTGGAAGTCGCTGCCCCCGATGGCGATGACGTCGGGCCGCCAGGCCTGTGCCCAGGACAGCGGCGCGCCCCAGCGGCGGTCGAACCAGCCGGAGTGCCAGATCTCGGCATGCCGGGGACGGTCGGCGAGGGGCAGCCGCCAGGCGCAGTCGCCGCCCAGCGGATGGTTGACGGACATCACGCCGCCGTGCGTGCGGGCGTGCTCGTACCAGGAGTCGGCGGGCCCCCGGAAGTCCACCCAGCCGGTGTCGCCGAAGACATTGGCGTGGCCGTCGTCGCGGGTGACCTCCTGGCCGGGCAGCAGACTGATGCCGTAGTGGGCCCCGGCGGCGGGCAGTTCGGGGTGGTGGCTGACGGTGTTGTGGTCGGTGACGGCGAGGAAGTCCAGACCCTGGCCGCAGGCGAGCGCCGCCAGCTCGGGGACGTTCAGCGCGCCGTCGCTGTGCACGGTGTGGCTGTGGAAGTCGCCGGCGTACCACCGCATCCCGTCGAGTTCCGGGATGTCCCGGCGTGCGTGCGCGGCAGGCCGCGGGACCGGATCCGGTCCCGCCGGGGCGGGCGGGGCTGCCGGGAGTGCACCGAGCGGCCTCACGCGCACTTCGTAGTCGAGTCCGCCCGGCGGGATGCGGTGCAGCCGCAGCAGCACGTTCCACTCCCCCGGCTCCAGCTCGCCGGGGAGGTAACCCGGCGTCGCCCAGTCCGCGGTGACTGTGTACGTCTCCCGTGCACCGCCCGACCAGCCACGGAAACCCGCCGCGCCCAGACAGCCGAGGTCCAGGACCCCCTGGGTGCGGTCGAACTCCAGCTCGACGGTGATGCCCGCGGTGCCGGGAGCCACCTCGAACGGCAGCTTCCGGAGCATCGCGTCGAGCCGGTCCTGCAGCGACCAGCGGCCCCGGTGGACGGCGGTGGCGCCCCTCACCCGGCCGCCCCGGCGCCCGTGGTGACCAGGTCGCCGTTCCGGTAGAGCAGCACGCGGTCCGCGCGCGGCAGGGCCCAGCCCCGGTCGCCCGCGGCCAGCGCGGTGTCCTCGTCGACGACCACCTGGATGTAGGCCCCCTCGCCGGACAGCGTGACCAGCTGCGCGCTGCCCAGGTTCTCGACCACGGTGACCTCGCCGGACAGCGCTCCCTCGGCCGGCTCCGAGGAGTAGGCCAGGTACTCCGGCCGGACGCCGAGGACCAGCTTCTCCCCGACGGTCAGCGCGCCGGCGAACCCGGCGGGCACCGGCAGCACCGCGTCACCGATCTCCAGGCCCTGCTCCGCCACCACGGTGTCCAGCAGGTTCATCGGAGTGGAGCCGATGAAGGAGGCCACGAAGGTGTTGGCCGGGCGGTGGAACACCTCCTTGGGCGTGCCGAGCTGGCGGATGCGGCCGCCCTCCATCACCGCGATCCGGTCGGCGAGTGCGAGCGCCTCCGCCTGGTCGTGGGTGACGAACACCGTCGTCACGCCGAGCTCGCGCTGCAGCCGCTTGAGGAACGTACGGGCCTCCAGCCGCATCCGCGCGTCCAGGTTGGACAGCGGCTCGTCGAACAGGAAGACCTGCGGGTGGCAGGCCATCGCGCGGGCCAGCGCCACGCGCTGCTGCTGGCCGCCGGACAGCTGTCCCGGCCGGCGCAGCAGATAGTCCGTCAAGCCCAGCTCGGCGGCCGTCTCGGCGGCCTTCCCGGCGCGCTCGGCGGTGGGCACCTTCTTGATCCGCAGCGGGTAGGCGATGTTGTCGGTGACCGTCATGTGCGGGAAGAGCGCGTAGTCCTGGAAGACCATCGCGACGTCGCGCCGCCCGGGGGCGAGGACGGTCACGTCCCGGTCGCCGATGTGGATCGTGCCGCCGCTGGACGCCTCCAGACCCGCGATGGTGCGCAGCAGTGTGGTTTTGCCGCAGCCGGACGGACCGAGCAGTGCGAAGAACTCGCCGTCCTCGACGGTCAGGTCGACCGAGTCCAGGGCGCGGACCCCGCCGGGGTAGACCTTCACGAGCTCGCTCATGGTGATGGATGCCATCAGCGCTTGATACCTCCGTGGAACCGGAATCCGTACCGGGAGCTGACGAACAGGAACATCAGGATCACCGGAAGCGAATAGAGCAGGGAGAAGGTGGAGATGAGCGCGAGGTTCGGCTGTCCGCCCTCGGTGTAGAACGTGTACATCACGACGGCGGCCGGGGACTTCTCCGGCGTACGCAGCAGCAGGAACGGGACGAGGAAGTTGCCCCACACCTGGGCCACGGCCCAGACGGCGATGGTCGCGAGGCCCGGGCGCACCATCGGCACCACGATGTGCCGCACGATCTGCAGCGGCGAGGCACCGAACACGCGGGCCGACTCCTCGTACGACACGGGCGTGCCGTCCATGAAGTCCTTCAGGATGAAGATGGCACTGGGCAGCAGGCCGCCGGTCATGACGAGGACGACGCCGAGCTGGGAGTCGATCAGGTGCAGTTCGAAGGCCAGGTTGAACAGCGGCACCATGGCCGCCGTCCCGGTCACGATCGAGGACAGCAGAAGCATTGCGTACAGCAGCACGTCGCGTCCCGGCAGCCGCACCCGGCTCAGCGCGTAGGCGGCCAGGGCCGCGAGGACGACTGTCAAGGCGCCGGTACCGGCCGCCAGCACCACAGAGTTGCCGAGCGACGTGAGCGCGTACGGGTTGTCCGCGAGCACCTGGAAGTTGCGCAGAGTGAAGTCCGGCAGCGAGGCGGTGATGCTCGGGGCCTCGTCGAACGGGGCGCACGCCAGCCACAGCAGGGGCAGCGCGAAGAACGCGATCAGCAGGCACACGAAGGTGTAGAAGCCGACGGTGGCGGCCGCGCGCCGGGCCTGGAGCAGGCCGGCCGCGTGCTCCGCGCCCCGCGCCGCGCGCTCCTTGCCGCCCGGCCGAAGGGCGGTTTCGGTGGAGGTCATGCGGTCTCGTCCTTCCGCTGCCTGAGCATCCGCACGTAGAACAGAGCGATCACCAGGTTGAACAGCAGCATCAGTACCGAGATCGCCGCGCCGAAGCCGAGTTCGCCGCTGTTGAGCGCGAGCTTGTAGATGAACACCGGCATGATCTCGGTCTTGTCCTCGGGACCGCCCGCGGTGAGCAGGAACGGGGTGAAGTCGTTGAAGGTCCAGAGGCTGATGAGCAGCAGGTTGGTCAGGATGTGCCCCTTGATCCGTGGGAGCACCACGTCGCGCAGCTGCTGCCAGGTCGAGGCACCGGCCAGCCGCGCCGACTCCATGTGCGACGGCGGCACGTTCCCGAGGGCGGCCGCGTAGAGCATCATCGAGAAGGCGGCGCCCCGCCAGATGTTGAACACGATGATCGACGCCATCGGGTACTCGAGCAGCCAGCCCGTTCCGGGCGTGTGCAGCAGCGCGTTGAGCGAGCCGCCGTCCCGGTCGAGCAGCGCGATCCACAGGAACGTGACGACCGAGCTGGGCAGCACCCACGCCAGCAGCGCCAGGGCCTCGACGAGCCGCCGCAGCGCCCCGCGCCGCTCGCGCATCGTCCAGGCGATCGCGAAGCCGAGCAGGGACTGGCCGATGACGGCCGAGCCCAGGACGAACTCCACGGTCAGCCAGAGCGAGTTGCCGAACCGGTCGTCGCTCAGCGCGGCGGTCATGTTGTCGAGACCGACGAACTGCGGGTCGGCGGCGGCCAGTCCGGTCAGCCGGTAGTCCGTGAGGCCCAGGTAGATGGTCCACAGCGCCGGGAAGAGCAGGAAGGCCGCGATCAGCAGCAGGGAGGGGACGACGAAGGCCGCGGCGCGGGCCCGGCCCAGGCCGGCGGCATCGCCGCCGGCCCGGACGGGGGCGGAAGGGGCGCCTGCGGTCAGGCGCCCCTCCGGGTCCTTGCTCGGCGCGCCGGCGTCGAGCTCAGGACTTGATGTTGCCGGCACCGCCCACTGCCCCTTCCAGCTTCTTCTGGTAGTCGTTGGCGGCCGCCTGGGGGTCCTTGCCGTCGACGACCGCCGCGGTGGCCTCCTGCAGCGCCGTGGAGACCTGCGTGTACGCGGCCAGCGGCGGGCGGTAGGAGGTCAGCGGGAGGATCTCCTTGGAGATGAAGCCGAGCATCGGGTCGCCCGCCAGTACCTCGTTGTTCACATCGGTGCGGGCGGTGATCCGGGCTTCGCCGGCCAGCTGCTGCTTGATGGACTCGGCGGAGTTCATGAAGGCCATGAGCTCGAAAGCGAGGTCCTTGTTCCTGCTCGCGGGGTTGATCGTCTGCACACCGCCGCCGGAGTACGAGACGAAGTCCTGCCCGTTCACGCCCCGGCCGGGAGCCGTCGCCGGGATCTTGGCGTAGCCCACGGCCTTGTCGCGGTCAGCCATCGGCGCGACGCCGTCCTTGGGGTTGATGACGCTGCGCCAGAAGTAGTCGCCCTCCAGCAGCATGCCGATCTTGCCGTCGGCGAACTCCTGGAAGGACTTGTCCCGACCCTGGGCCTCCTTCTGCAGCAGCGGGTCGCCCAGCTTCTGGGAGTAGACCTTCTGGTAGAGGCCGAGGACCTCCTTGACGCCCGCGCTCGCGCCCGTCCACTTGCCGTCCGCCCAGACCGGCTCACCGGTGCCGGCCAGCAGCGGCAGGACTCCCTGCATGGTCGTGGCCTCGCCCATGGCGGTGCCGGCATTCAGCTGGATCGGGGTGACGCCGTCCTGCGACTTCAGCTTCTCGCCGGCCGCGAGGATCTCGTCCCAGCTGGTGGGCTGCCAGTTCTCTGGCAGGCCCGCCTTCTTGAACAGCTCCTTGTTGTAGTAGATCACCCGCCCGTCGGTGCCGCCGGGGATGCCGTAGCGCTTGCCGTCGAAGGAGGCCAGCTGCTGCACCGCCTCGGGGATCTGCTTCCAGCCGTCCCAGTCGCCAGAGGTCTTGACAACGCTGTCGAGTGGCTTGATGTAGCCCGCCTCGGCGAACTCTCCGACCCAGATGCCGTCGAGGTCGAACACGTCGGGGCCGGACCCCGACTGCAGGTCGAGGGCCAGTTTGGTCTTGTACTGCTCGTCCTCCACGCCGCTCGGCTGGAACGTGACCTTCACGTCGACGCCCTTGGCCTTCTGGGCCTTGACGAACTGCGGAATGACCCACTTCTGGATCCAGTCCGCCTGTGCGGCGTTCTTGCCGCCCGAGATCGCGTTGGCCGAGATCTTCAGCGTGTTGGAGGAACTCGAGTCGCCTCCCGAGTCGCCACACGCGACAAGGAAGAACGAAAGGGACATGGCACCAGTGAGCGCCATTGCACGTCTGGTCAGCACATTCATGGGTCTCCCTCGGTCAAGTGCCCCTGGAGGTTTCCACGAGGACAGGACGACGTGAAGATCTGATGTCTTAACATTTGAGTAACGCGCCACTAGAGTGCGGCACATGACAAGCGAGAGAGCCGAACCCGGAGACCTGCTGCTGGGTGTGGATCGCTCCAGCCCCGTTCCGCTCTACTTCCAGCTGTCACAGCAGCTCGAGGCAGCTGTCGAACAGGGCCGGCTGCAGCCCGGCTCGCTGCTGGGCAGCGAGATCGAACTCGCCGCCCGGCTGCGCCTGTCCAGGCCCACGGTCCGGACAGCGATCCAGGCTCTCGTGGACAAGGGCCTGCTCGTACGACGCCGCGGCGTGGGTACCCAGGTCGTGCACAGTCAGGTCAAACGCCCGCTGGAGCTCAGCAGCCTGTACGACGACCTGGAGGCGGCCGGGCAGCGTCCCGCGACGCGGGTGCTCGGCATACGAACGGTCGAGGCGAGCGCGGAGGTCGCGGCGGCACTCAGGATCCCGGAGGGCGCCGACGTCACCATGGTGGAGCGCCTCCGGCTCGCGCACGGCGAGCCGCTGGCCGTCATGCGCAACCACTTGCCCGGAGGGCTACTGGACGCGCGCGGCGAGGAGTTGGAGAAGACCGGCCTCTACCGGCTGATGCGCGGCGCGGGGATCACCTTGCACAGCGCCCGTCAGACGATCGGCGCCCGCGTGGCCGCCGCCGAGGAGGGCGCGCTGCTGGAGGAGCCGGAGGGCGCACCGCTGCTCAGCATGCAGCGCATCTCCTACGACGTGACGGGGCGCGTGGTGGAGTACGCCAGCCATCTCTACCGGGCGTCGCGGTACAGCTTCGAGTTGCATCTGCTCGTTCGTCCATGAGGAGCGAAGGGCCGGGCGACGAGGCCGCAGAAGGGCTCCGCGAGCCGCCCCGCGAGCTGATCAACGGGCTTCCGCCGGGCTGCGCGGCCCAGGCCGAGCCCGTTCCGCGCGTCCAAGGCCTGAAAGGCCCCCTCATGCCGCCCTGGTGACTCGGGCGAGGACGAGGACCGTGTCGTCGTGCGGAGGGCCTGGCAGCAGCCGGGCGAGAATGCGGTCGGCGGCGTCCTCCAAAGGTCCCGAGACATCTGCCAGTTCGGCGCGGAGCCGGGCCGCGCCCTGGTCGATGTCCCGGCCGTGCGCTTCGATGAGACCGTCGGTGTACGGGGCGAGAACGGCGCCCTCGGGCAGATCCACCTCGGTCGTCTCGAAGGGATGCCCGCCCACCCCGAGCGGCACGCCCAGAACGTCGTCGACCGCCTCGATCCTGCCGCCGCCGGTCCCAGCAGGGCTCGGGACCAGGCCGGGGGCACCTGCCTTGGCCTTCGTGCCGAATGGGCGGCACGCACGTCAAGGCAGAGTCAGAATGCGCGGGCCCTGGTCGGTGATGGCGACGGTGTGCTCGATGTGGGCCGCCCGACTGCCGTCGGTGGTGCGCAGGGTCCAGCCGTCGGTGCCGGTGCGGTAGGCGTTCTGCCCGCCGGCCATGAGCATGGGCTCGAGGGCGAGGACCAGGCCGTGACGGAGGGGGAAACCACGACCGGGGCGGCCGCGGTTGGGGACATGAGGGTCTTCATGCATGCGGCGGCCAATGCCGTGACCGCCGAAGTCGGCGGGCATGCCGCAGCCCGCCTTGCGGGCGACGGTGTCGATGGCGTGGGAGATGTCGCCGAGGCGGCTGCCGACCTGAGCGGCAGCGATGCCGGCGTCGAGGGCCTGTTGGGTGGCGTCGATCAGGTCGAGGTCCGTGGGGCGCGGAGTTCCGACGGTGAAGGTGATGGCCGCGTCACCGGCCCAGCCGTCGAGCTGGGCGCCACAGTCGATACTCACCAGGTCGCCGTCCCGCAGCCGGTAGCCGGTGGGGATGCCGTGCGACACGGCGTCGTTGACAGAGGTGCAGATCACCGCGGGGAAGGGGACCGGGGCGAAGGACGGCTGGTACCCGAGGAATGGGGAACCGGCCCCCGCCTCGGCCAGAACCGCGCGGGCCACCTCGTCGAGTTCCTGCAAGGACACCCCGACGCCGGCTGCTTCTTGCACTGCGGCCAGGGCGCGGGCCACCACGCGCCCGGCTTCCCGCATCGCGTCCATCGCGGCATCGGTCTTGATCTCCACCATGTGCTGTAACTCCCCGCCTCAATAGGGCCCAATACTTATACCGGTATTAGTATCACGGTCATCGTGAGGACTCCTTTGACTCCATGGGATCGGGAAGCGCCCGTCCCAGGCGTGCGAGCGGGGACAAGGCCATCAGCACTGGGGACAGCATCATGCCTGCGGCCGTCACCAGGAGGCTGGCGCGCAATCCCCACTCCTCCGCGAGGAATCCCCCGAGTAGCGAGCCGAGTGGGGTCAGCCCCATGCCGACAAAAGTGATTGTCGCGGCCGTACGCCCTTGCATCCCGTCCGGAGTGACGGCCTGCCGGACGGCCATGACCGTGACATTCACCAACTGGCCGCCAGTCCCGAACACGAAACTGACCGCAAGGAGCACGGGAACCGTCACCGCAGAGGAGCCGTGCAGCGCGGGCACACACAGGAACGCGCCGTCGGCGAGTGCTGCCGCGGACACGAGCACCGCACCATAACCGAACCGGCGCGGCAGGCGCGCGGCCAGCACCGAGCCCAGGAGTGCGCCCGGCCCCGTCGCCGCGAGCGCCAGCCCGACGGCGGTGCCCGACAGGTGCAGTTCCCGCGGCAGGAAGAGCAGATAGACGGTCATCATGGCCGCGAAAGAGAACTGGAAGGCGGCCGAGGCGAGGCACACGGTCCGCAGCGAGGTATCACTGACGACGAAACGGAGGCCCTCATGAATCCGCCGCCATATGCGAGGCGGACGTTCCGAGCGCTCCGGGATCGATTCGCGGTGACAAATCCGTCGGATCGACAGGAACGACAGCGCGAAGAACAGTGCGCTGAAGGCGGCAGCGATCGGCGCCGACAGTAGTGTCACCAACGCACCGCCGAGGGCGGGACCGCCGATCTGCGCCGCGGACCGGCTGCCCTCGAGCGCGCTGTTGCCCCGCACCAACTGATCGCGTTTCACCAGCCGTACGAGAGACGCCTGGTATGCCACGTCGAAGAACACGGACAGGGCCCCGACGGCAAAGGCGACGACGAACAGCGCCGGCAGGCCGAGCCAACCGAGGAAGCCGGCCACGGCGGCGGCGCCCAGTGCCAGGGTCCGGCCGACGTCCGTCAGCACCATCACCGTGCGGGCCCGCCACCCGTCCACCCACGCGCCGGCGAAGAGCGAGAGCATCAGGATCGGCGCCTGCCCCACCGCGCGCAGGACGCCCAATTGGCCGGCACCGGCGTTGAGCGTCAGGACGGCGAAGAGCGGCAGAACCACCAGACTTGCATGTTCGCCGAGTTGCGAGGCCGTCTGCCCCACCCAGAGTCGGCGGAAGTCGCCGTCCCGCCACAGACTTGACGGAACAGGTCGACTGGAATCGGATACAGCGGAGGAAGCGGACGGCACGGGGATCCCTTGGATTGCCGACAACGAGGCCCGTCACCCGGCGCACAACAGGCGCACCGATGGCTCAGGCATGGGAAGGCTCGCTGTGCCGCAACATCAAGGGCAGCACGCGATGACAGGCCGATCACGGCCTACGACGTCAACGCGCGCTCGGACGACCGATCATGTCTTTGCTCCTCGTGGGTCACTCGCCGAACCTGAACACTAGCCTTCGGCGGCCAGGCATGTCTTGGGTGCGTCGAGACCGCACCCCGGGGGTGCGAGTGGGTTGTTGGGTCCCCGTTCAGGGCCTGCAGGAGCAGCGGGACATCCGGGCCTCGGGCCGGCGGAGGCAGGTCCAGACGACTTTCCGGCCGTCGACGCCCCCGGCCTCAACTCCCCAGTCGTCGGGGAGCTCCTGGACGATGCGCATGCCTCGGCCGGCCTCCCCGATCGTGGAGGGGGCGGGATACGGACCCTGGAGCGGCGTGCGCTGTCATGGACTTCGAGGTGAAGGCAGTCGGTGTGCCGGATGAGACGGACCAGGTGGTTGCGTCCGTCCGGGCTGTCGTGCCGGACAGCGTTGCCGGCGAGTTCCGGGACGCATGCCCGGATGTCGTCGCGACGTAGGCACCCACCCCAGGACTCAAGGACCTGCATCGCGAAGGCGCGGGCGGTGCGCACGGTCCGAGGGGTGGGAGTGAAGGCGTGCCCGGTGAGGTATTGCACGGCGGGTCCCTTGCCGGGTGCGGCGGAAAGGCTTGTGCCGTACGTCGCCGCCGCGGCCGCCGCATCGGCCCTCGGCCGTCAGGCGAGGACGCGGCCGAGGAAGTCGCGGATGTGCTCGGTGACGGCCGGGAGGTGGCTCTCGAGGGCGAAGTGCCCGGACTCGAGCAGGTGGATCTCGGCGTTGGGCAGGTCCCGGCTGAATGCCTCGGCGCCTGCGGGGCCGAAGATCTCGTCGTTGGCACCCCAGACCGCCAGCAGCGGGACCTGTGAGTCGCGGAAGTACTGGTGGACCTGCGGGTAGAGGTCCACATTGGTGGGGTAGTCGCGGAAGAGCTTGAGCTGGATCTCGTCGTTGCCCGGCCGGTCCAGCAGTGCCTGGTCGTGGACCCAGTTGTCGGGGCTGACCAGGCTGGGGTCGGCGACTCCGTTGAGGTACTGCCAGCGGGTGACCTCGGCGGTCAGGGCGCCGCGCATGGGGGCTTCGGTGTCCGGGCCCGGCGCCTGGGCGTAGGCGAACACTCCGTCCCAGAAGGGCTTGACGAAGCCTTCGGCGTAGGCGTTGCCGTTCTGGGTGATGATCGCGGTGATGCGGTCCGGGTCCTGCAGCGCCAGCCGCCAACCGATGGGGGCGCCGTAGTCCTGCATGTACATCGCGAACCGGTCGACACCCAGGTGCTCCAGCAGACCGGACGTGACCTGGGTGAGGGCCTCGAAGGTGTACGGGAAGTCCTGCAGCGCGGGCATCGCCGACTGACCGAACCCGATGTGGTCGGGGGCGATGACGTGGTACCGATCGGCGAGCGCCGGGATCAGGTGGCGGAACATGTGCGAGCTGGTGGGGAAACCGTGGAGGAGCACCACGGTGGGTGCCTGGGGTTCGCCGGCCTCCCGGTAGAAGACCTCGAGCCCATTGACGGTGGCGGTGCGGTGGTGAACTGCGGGGACCATGCCTCTAACCTCTCTACAAGCATTGGCCGGTTATACGGCCAGTCGACCACACTCAATCCAACCTGTCAAATGACTCAGACTGGTTAGATCGAGGGGATTCGAGGCGCCGTCGCCGGGCCAGGTCGGGATGCACTCCCCGCCGCCCATGAGGCGGCTTCCAGGGCGGGAACGGGGCCGGTGGCCCGGCTCCAGCCTCCGCTCACGAACGGGCGCGTACCACTGCAGCCGCCGGCGCACCCGGCCGGCCGATCCCGGCCACGTCCGCCTCGCGCGCCGCCCGTGCCGCACCGCCGGGCTTCACGAGCCTCCGGGATCAACGGGCCGGCGGCGACCGGGCACCGACCCGGCACCGGCGAAGCCGCGGGCCCCGAGGCCTGCGCGGCACGGGCCCGAGACGCCGCGAACCTCGGGCCTCGCACCGACGTACGGCGCGACGCAGGACGCAGGACGCAGAACCCCCTCTCGGGCATCGACCGGAAGCAGGTCACTCGACCTTCGCACGCAGCCTCAAGGGCCGCGCGGTGTGCACCCCGCGGCGCGCATCATGTCCGCCTCCGCCGGAGACCGGCCGGCCGGTCTCCCCACCTGCGGCTGCCGCCAGGCACAACAGCTCCTGCCGCCACCCTGGAGTGCATCGACGTTGCCCTGGCGCGCGATCACGGGTCCGGCCCCTCCCGTTGCGACTGCCGCCCGCCCGGCAGGCGCTCCGCGGACCCATGCGCGATATGAAGGATGAGCCGAAGAGACACGAATAGCTCCACCCGATTTCCATGCCCGTCTCGATCATTCGGAAATCTCGGCCAATGCCTCAGAAGATTCATGATCGCGAGATAGCGGCGGCAACGGCCAAGAACTAGGCTCGGCCGCAGCACGCTACGACCTCGGCGGCGTAAGGGGCCCGGCCCGCGTCGGCCACCCACACAGGAGAATCGCAATGGCGACGCTGCTGTCCGTCAACGTAGGAATGCCCAGAGACGTCTCCTGGCAGGGAAGAACCGTCCACACCGGCGTGTGGAAGGCCCCCGTGCAGGGTCCCCGGATGGTGCGGCGGCTGAACATCGACGGCGACGGTCAAGGAGACCTGGCCGGGCACGGGGGCGAGATGCGCGCCATCCTCGTCTACCAGCTGCAGTCCTATCACTACTGGCAAAAGCAGCTCGGCCGGGACGACCTGACCTTCGGCATCTTCGGGGAGAACTTCACCGTCGACGGGCTGCCCGACGACGCAGTGTGCATCGGTGACCGCTACCGCATCGGCGAAGCCGAATTCGAAGTCACCCAACCCCGCGTCACCTGCTACCGCGTCGGCATGCGCCTGGGCGAACCCGCCATGGCCTCCCTTCTGGTCGCCCACCACCGCCCCGGCTTCTACCTGCGCGTCATCACCGAGGGACACGTCCGAGCCGGCGACGAGATCGCCCTCACCCGCAAGGGCCCGGAAGAACTCACGGTCGCCGACACCGACGCGCTGCTCTACCTCCCCGACCGCGACCCCGCCAAGCTGCGCAAGGCACTGAACATCCCCGCCCTCAGCCCTGGTTGGCAGCAGTCCTTCCGCGAACTCGCGAGCGGCCGGCAGCCGACACAGGAACCGGAGTGGCCCGGCTTCAAGACGTTGCGCGTAGCCCGCATCGTCCCCGAGACCCCCACCGTCTCCTCGATCTACCTCGAGCCCACCGACGGCACGCCGCTGCCCGAGGCCCGCCCCGGCCAGTACCTGTCCATCCGCCTCACCACGAATCACGCAGCCCCCACGGTGCGCAGCTACTCCCTGTCCTCCGCACCCGGTGCCGGTACCTACTACCGCATCAGCGTGAAGCACGAGCCCCACGGGCAGGTCAGCAGCTACCTCCACACCAGCGTCCACCCCGGGGATCTCGTGGAGGTCGCAAGCCCCCGCGGCACCTTCGTCCTTGAAGACGGCATCCGCCCCGTCGTTCTGATCTCCGCAGGAATCGGCGCCACCCCCGTGCTGGCCATGCTCCACCGCCTCACCTCTGCACGGGACCCACGGCCGGTATGGTGGATCCACACCGCCCGCGACCGCACCCACCACGCCTTCGCGGACGAAACCCACGCGCTCGTGGCGAAGCTCCCCAACGCCCGCGAGTACATCGCCTACACCGCACCCGACGAACCCGCCCCGCATGCCGACGAGCCCCACATCAGTCAGGGGCGTCTGACCGCCCACTCACTGGCCGCCATGGGCGTTCCCCCTGACGCCGACGCCTACGTCTGCGGTCCGCCCGCCTTCATGGACAACCTCGGCCGCTACCTGCGCGATCACGGCCTGAGCCCCGAGCAGATCCACACCGAAGCTTTCAGCGCTCTCCCCGCCATCAACCCCGGCATCACACCGACCACCACGGTCAGACCGCACCAGCCACCTGGTCCCACAGGCACCGGCCCGCTCGTCACCTTCGCCCGCAGCGGCGTCGCCACCCGCTGGTCGGCCGCCCGCGCATCACTCCTCGAACTCGCCGAGGCCTGCGACATTCCGACGCGCTGGTCGTGCCGCACGGGCGTCTGTCACACGTGCATCACCACCCTCGTCTCGGGCGACATCACCTACACCCCCCAACCCCTCGAGCCCCCCGAGCCCGGCACCATCCTGGCGTGCTGCAGCCAACCGACCACCGAAGTCGTCCTCGACCTCTAGCGTTCTACGCCGGACAGCCCGCATGTCCATGGGGCACGATCAGCTCAGTACCCGGCCACCCAACCAAGCTCGCGTCCAGCCCCATCGCGTTCGCACCACCGTGCTGCTGAAGGCACGTCATCGTTCATGGTGCGGCTCACCGCACTCAACGCGGCATCGCCAACGCTTCACAGACATTCGCCACCTTCAGTGACCCCGACGGCAACGGCTGGGTGCTTCAGGAGATCAACCAGCGGCTCCCCGGCCGCTGACACACGTGAGGCCGACCAGGGGTACAACGGGCCGCGACCAGCCTGCATGGCGGCCGTCCTTTCAGCCCTTGGGCGCAACACCGGCGCACGATCGGTGGGCGCGGAGATGCGCTCCACGCCAGGCGTCCGAATGCCATGGGACCGGCATCGACCGCGCGCCGCCCTGCTGATCTCCCCGGTGCGGGCCCAGGACCAGCGCGCCGCTGGTCAGGGCCGAACGCCGACAGGCGACTGCCGCCAGGAGGCGTCCGCTCCCCTGCCCTCTGGCGCCTGCTCGCCGCGACTCCTCCTGCCGATGCGCCCGTCCAGGGCAGCAGCCGCGTCACGAAGGGCCGGGATCCGCCACGGCCGGCGGGCTACGCGGGGGCTGGGTGGCTCCGAACGACCGAGGTTCACTCTCTGTAACGCCTGGAGCGTCCCGCCCCACTCGACGCAGGGCTCGAAGCCGGTATCGAGTCTAGGCTGAGGGAAGCAGGTCACGACCGCCCGGCTCCCGGCATCCGACCGAAGTCCCTCGGCCGCGGCTGGGTGGACGGGAACTGCAACGGCGGCCCCAGAGACGCGGCGGTACGGCGCGGCGATCGGTACTTCCACGACGCAAGGGAACGCCTTGCACACCAAAGCCGGGACCGTTTTGATCGCGGTTCACGCGGTCGGCCCCTCCACACGGCATCCCGTGAAGCCGACTCAGCCACTCCGCCGTACGTCCCGAAACCTTTCCACCCACCACACGCACCTGTGATCACACCTCCGCTCAGCTCCCGACAAGGAGATCGATCAATGGCTGCAAGCAAGCTTGTTCTCATCGCGAACGCCGGTGGCGTGGGCCGCACCGTCCTCGACCAACTGCGCGCGCAGGACGTGCCGGTGCGCGCGATGGTCCGCCGCGACGACGAGCGTGCGGCTGAGCTGCGGGCGCTCGGCGCAGAGGTCGTCGTGGGCGATCTGACCCGGCCCGAGACCGTCGACGCCGCCCTGCAGGGTGTCGGAAGCATGTACTTCGCGATGCCCGTATCGCCGGACCACCTGCTGGCAACAACCGTGGTGGCCAGCGTGGCCCTCGAGCACGGGGAGCTGGACGGCCTGGTCGACATGTCCCAGATGACAGTGTCCCAGATGACCGCCACCAGCACCGCGGAGTCGCACCAGCAGCGGCTGCACTGGCTGGCGGAGCAGGTACTGAACTGGTCGGGCCTGCCGGTGGTCCACATCCGGCCGACCTCGTTCCTGGACAACCCGCTGTTCACCGCGCTGCCCGCCCGGACGATCAAGGAGAGCGGCACCATCGCGCTGCCGTTCGGCACCGGCCGCACATCGCCGGTCGCCGTTGCCGACGTCGCCCGGGTGGTCTCCACCGTGCTCCGCGACCCGGCACCGCACATTGGACACGTCTACGAACTGACCGGGCCGCGCACGGTCGACATGACCGAGATGGCCGAGGCGTTCTCACGGGCGCTCGGGCGCCCGGTGTCCTACGTGGACGTGCCGCTGGACCAGTGGCGGACCGAGGTGCTCGCCAAGGTGGGCCTGCCGCCGCACACCGAGCAGCACATCGCCACCATGGCCCGACTGCACCGCGAGAACCGCTACGACCGCGCCTCCGACGACGTCGAGCGCGTGACAGGCGTACCTGCCCAATCCATCGAGGCGTTCGTGGCCGCCCGCAAGGACTTCTACCTGGGCTGAGCCGCTCCGGCCGGCCCCCGGACGCTCGCCACGGAAACACCCCCTGGTCGGCCCACGGCGGAACCCCGGCCCTGGTCGGCCGTAACGACCCGCAACCGGCCAGAAGCCGTCACCAGGCGCTTGAAGTGACGATGCACATGCAATCTGAACCTGCGCACCGGAGCCCCGAGCCTGCCGAAACGGCGCCGCGCCCGGTTCGGCGAGCTGCCGAAGCGAACCGCGCTGCTGATTCCGAGACGGTCGGGGGCTCGCCAGAGCAGCAGGGCATCACCAAGCGGCTCATCCGCGGCCGTCCCACGCCGGTGCAACGCCGTCAAACCGCCGTCATCACCGTCATCGCCTTCCCCGTCGACGGCGGACAGAGCTGCACCGACGGCGACCCGGAGGGGGCAAGTAGCCCCACCCTCTGCCCCCGAGAACTCGCACATACGAAAGCGCGCCACACCGGCACGCATCCGCGGGTTCTTTCAGGAGGCAGGGGAGCCGCCTTGGTGTGCCGCATCCGGCTCACCTGTCGCGTGGGCGGAAGACGGGAGCAAGGACACCCTCATGGTCAGGCGCTGTTCCTCGGTGTCCAGATGGTGTTGCACCCGGCGCAGGACGATGTCATCAATGCGGCCCTGGTTGCGCAGATCGTTCAAAGCGGCGCGCTTGACACCCAGAAGCTCTGTCTCGAGCGCGTACGCGGCCCTCATCTGCCGGTGTTTGATGCGGATTCCTTGGTCATGGGTTTCACCCGCACCTGTGACGGCGTGCTTGCGCAGGTCCTTGACGATGTAGGCCATGGTCGTCTGCGGCACGGGAAACCGGTTGGCCAGGGCAGGCAGCTCCGCCAGCGCGGTAGTTGCCAGTTGACGTACGGCGAGTTCCTCTTCGGCTGCTTCGTCGGCATCTTCGGTGAACCGCGCGCTGCGCACGACCGCCGGGAGGGCCGGGCCCAGTACTGCGAGGGTGACGGTGATGACGACCACGGTGATGAAGACGACCGCGTCGCGCTGTGCCAGGGGTTGTCCGTCGGCCGTTATCGCGGGGATCGTCAGTGCTGCGGCGAGGGAGATCGCTCCGCGCATCCCGGCCCATGCGAGTGGCAGTCGCTGCCGTGCGCCGATGCGCCGTTGACGTTGCTGCGGGCGGCGGTCCACAAGACGGATCAGATAGGGGATGGTGTAGAACCATGCCCCACGGGCGGCGATGACGGTCGCGCTGACCGCGGCAGCAATCATGGTCGCCTGAAGCAGGGAGATGGAGGTCAGCGCGCGGACGGCGGCGGGCGTCTGGACGCCGACCAGGACGAACAGTGCGCCGTTGAGCAGGAACGTGGTGACTTCCCAGAAGGCGGTGGCCTCGAGACGGGCGTCGGAACGGATGAGCCCCGGTCCTACACGGCTGGTGACCAGTGCGCAGGTGACCACGGCCAGGACGCCCGAGACGTGCAGGGCTTCGGCGGGCAGGAAGGCGATGAACGGGGTGGCGACGCTCAGACCGCTGTGCAGGCTGCGGTCTTTCAGGTGTCGGCGCACGGGGATCAGGGCCAGGGCGATCGCCGCGCCGATGATCGCGCCGCCGGCGTAGGACTCCACGAAGCGCACGGTGGTGCCGGCCCAGGAGAACGGCCGGCCTGCGGTCAGAAGTTCCAGGCTCACGGCGAGAAGCACCAGAGCCGTGCCGTCGTTGAGGAGACTCTCGGTGCGCAGCAGTGTCACGATGCGTCGCGGCATGGCCTTCGCCACCGCGGCGACCGCCGCTACGTCGGTGGGTGCCAGCACCGCTCCGAGAACGAAGGCGATCGGCCATGCGTAGCCGAGTGCATGCGCAACCGCGGCTACGGCAAGCGCGGTCACCAGAACGAGGCCGGTCGACTGCAGGGCGATCGACCGGAAGTTCGTCTTGATCTCGCGCAGCGACGTGGTCAGTGTCTCCCAGTACAGGAGTGCCGGCAGGAAGACCAGAAGTACGACGTCGGGCGGTAGGTCGACATGGTCGAAGTGCGGCGTGAGGCCGATGAGAATGCCTCCGCCGAGCAGCATCAGCGGCTCGCTCAGGTGGAGGCGGCGGGCCAGCCAGGTCATCAGCAGCACTGCGGCAAGGACCACGGCAATGAGTTCGAGGCCTGTCACAAGGCGTTCCACGACGTGCCGGTGGGCGGCCAGCACATCACGGGTGGTGAGTCGATTCGGGGATCCACTCCGCTTCGCCCTGTTCCTGCTCGCCCTGGCGGTTGTCGATCTGTGAGCGGAGTTCGGCAAATGCGGTCGCGGTCGAGCTGGCGGGTTCGGCCTGATAGACGACCAGCTGCTGATGAGGGGCTTCATTGACCGTGAAAGCGGAGAACTGGATCTGCAGGTCACCGACCTGGGCATGTCTGAGGTTCTTCGTCTGCCGGGTCTTGCCCTTCACATTGTGCCGTGCCCACAGCTCGGCAAATTCCGGGCTCTTCAGGCAAAGACTTTCCACGACTTCGGCGATCCGTGCGGATTTCGGATCATATCCGTAGGCGGCGCGGATTTCGGCTACGCACGAGTGTGCAGCCTTTTCCCAGTCCTGGTAGAAGTCGCGGCCCGCCGGGTCGACGAAGACCATGCGGGCCAGGTTGTCGAATCGCTGAAAGCCGCTGTGCAGTGCGGCCGCGAGGGCGTTGTGCGCCAGGATGTCCAGGGCCGGGCCCACGACGAAGGCGGAGGTGTCGGGCCAGCTGTCGAGCAGCTGGAGCAGCTGCGGATTCACCTGGTCGTGGCCGGCAGGAATGGTGCGGCGTTCTTGAGGCGCCCGGGTAAGTCTGCGCAGGTGGTCGATGGCTTCGTCATCCAGGTGGAGGGCGTCCGCGACGGCGTCGACGACCTGGGGCGACGGGCTGGACTCGCGCCCCTGCTCCAGGCGCATGTAGTAGTCGGAGCTCACACCGGCGAGCATCGCGACTTCCTCGCGGCGCAGCCCGGGCACCCGCCGGCGGCCGTGTTCGGGCAGGCCCACGTCCTGCGGCTTGAGGGCTTCGCGCCGTGCTCTGAGGAACTCTCCCAATGGGGTGCTGTCGCTCATATCCCCAGGCTAGCCTTCCCGAAATCGGTTGAGGCCGACGTTGAGCCGATCATGATGTGCCCTGATGGGTGGCCGCTCTCGAATGTCTCAACGGTGCTCAGGTCGTAGAGGTGGAGACAGCGTCGCTGGTCAGGTACGCGGAAACTGATTGAGGACCGAGCCGGGCCGGTGCCGAGCGCCTACCTGCGCTCGGCCCGGCGGTTCAGGCCGCGTTGTCCGGCTCGCTGCGTACCGCGGTCCGCGCCTGGTCTGCGAGAGGTTCGGTCGACCATGTCGCCAGGAACCGCAGCGCGGTTTCGGAGGAGGAGCCCGGGTCGGTGCTGTAGATGAACAGGGTCTGATTGCTGTCGCCGGGCAGGGCGAGAGCTTGGTAGGTGACGGTGAGGTCCCCGGCGACCGGATGGTGGTACCCCTTGGTCCCCTCGGTCCGCTCATGGACCCTGCGCTCGGCCCAGTACGCGCGGAAGTGCTCGCTGCGCAGGGCGAGTTCGCCGACCAGTTCGCCGAGTTGCGGGTCGTCGGGGTGGCGCCCGGCATCCATGCGCAGCATGGCCGCCGTGTCCGCGGCGACGGTCTCCCAGTCCGCGTACAGCTCGCGGGCGGCCGGGTCGAGGAAGAGGAACCGGGTCTGATTGCGCTCGCTCGCGGGCATGGCGTCGAAGTCGGCGATCAGTGCGCGAGAGAGCGGATTGGAGGCCACCACGTCCGTGCGCCGCCCCAGGACGAATGCCGGACAGTAGGCGGCATCCAGAGTGGTCAGCAGCTGATGGACGGCCGGACTGACGCGCTCGGCCCGGGAGGGCCTGGACCGCCGGTCCAGGATGGGGCGCCGGTTAGCAAGATCGAACAGATGTACGCGTTCGGTGTCGTCCAGGCGCAGCGCTGCCGCCAGCGATTCGAGGATCTCCGGCGAAGCGGTGCGACTGCGCCCCTGTTCCAGGCGCGTGTAGTAGTCGACGCTGACGCCTGCCAGCTGGGCGAGCTCCTCGCGGCGTAGGCCAGGTACACGCCGTCGGGCGGTCCTGGGCATTCCCGCGTCTGCGGGGGTGAGCCGGCCACGGCACGAACGGAGAAATTCTCCCAGCTCCACGATCTGGTTCATACCGTCATTCTCCGCGACGCCCGAGGGCATGAGTAGGCGCAAGGGTGGCCGTAATACACCCAGGAAACGAAGGACGGGTCTCACGGCTGTGAGCGGACTCGCTTCCGGCTCTGTAAAGACCAATGAGACGCATCCGCCTTCTGGCGGTGATATCGATGTCGGCGATGATGGCGACGGGTGCGCTCACACCACGGTCGGCTCGCCCGGCGCCGCCGACGCCGCCCTCATTCTGAAGCCCGGGGGCCGGGCCACTGTCCACCTCATTCCCCTCACCCCCTCTCACTGGAAGCACGTCGAAACCGGCCAACAGATGAGCATGACTGGACCGGGGCCGGCACCGCAGTCGTGCTGGAGGTTCACCGCCCTACCCCCGCCATGCCCACGAGATGACGCCGACCGTCCCAAGCCTCTCACTGGTGCAGACATCTCCGTACTTCGTGGAGTACTCACAGGAGTACGCCGACAACACCGGCGACGTGGGCCTCTTTCTGGGCTTGGACGTCGGCAAGAGCGCCCTTCAACCTCTCCCGTACCGGCGGCGACGGGCCACTCGGGTGGTCCGCGGCGACACAGCACCCTTGGGCGGCGCGGGTCCGGGGGGCCGCCCCTGTATCGGCGTTTAATCGCGCCCGAGAACCGGAATGCCGGGAGCCGAGAGCGCTGACGGGCGCGGGTCTCCGGGCCACGCCCGACAACGCTTGAGGGAGACTGCAATGAGCGGCACAACGACCCTGCCGACACCGTCCGGTCCCTACCTGGACAAAGGGCTGCTGCCCGCCGACTTCTTCGCCTACGAGCAATTGCTGTCAGACGGGGAGCGGGAACAGCTCGAGTCCGTCCGCGAGTTCCTCCGTACCCAGGTCGCACCGATCGTCGACGACTACTGGGCCCGGGCCGAGTTCCCCTTCCAGCTGGTCGATGGCTTCGGGAGGCTCGGTCTCATGGACTGGGCCGACCCGGACTCTCCGAAATCCAGGCCGAGCAACCTCCTCGCGGGCTTCCTCGCGCTGGAGTTGGCGCATGTCGACGCGTCCGTGGCCACGTTCTGCGGCGTGCACACCGGTCTGGCCATGGGCACCATCCTCACCTGCGGCTCCGACGAACAGAAGCGGCGGTGGCTGCCGGCGATGAGCCGCTTCGAGAAGATCGGCGCCTTCGGGTTGACCGAGCCGCACGGCGGCTCCGACGTGGCCGGCGGCCTGGAGACGACCGCGCGCCGCGACGGCGATGTATGGATCCTCGACGGAGCCAAGCGGTGGATCGGCAACGCGACGTTCGCCGACCTGGTCGTCATCTGGGCCCGCGATGTCGAGACTCGTCATGTGCTGGGCTTCGTCGTGGAGAAGGACGCCCCCGGGTTCGCCGCGACGAAGATCGAGAACAAGATGGCGCTGCGGATCGTGCAGAACGCCGACATCGTGCTCGACGGATGCCGCGTTCCGGAGACCAACCGGCTGCAGAACGCGAACTCGTTCAAGGACACCGCCAAGATCCTGCGCCAGACACGCAGCGGCGTGGCGTGGCAGGCGGTGGGTGTGATGTTCGCAGCCTACGAGATCGCCCTGCAGTACGCGAAAGACCGGGAACAGTTCGGGCGCCCGATCGGGGGCTTCCAACTCGTGCAGGATCTGCTCGTGAAGATGCTCGGCAACGCCACGGCCTCGTGCGGGATGATGACGCGCCTGGCTCAGTTGCAGGACGCCGGGGTATTCCGGGATGAACAGTCCGCCCTGGCGAAGGCCTACTGCACCGTGCGGATGCGCGAGAACGTGGGGTGGGCCCGGGAACTGCTGGCCGGCAACGGCATTCTCCTCGACTACAAGGTCGGCCGCTTCGTCGCCGACGCCGAGGCCATCTACTCGTACGAGGGCACGCGCGAGATCCAGACCCTCATCGTCGGACGCGCCGTCACCGACGGCCTGAGCGCCTTCGTGAGGTGAAGACGATGACCACCGAATACGTCTTCACCGGCCTGAAGGTCCTCGACGCGTCGAGCTTCATCGCGGGACCGGCCGCGGCCACCGTGCTCTCCGACTTCGGAGCGGACGTCATCAAGATCGAGCCACCCGGTCAGGGCGACCCCCAGCGGCGGCTCAGCTCCGTCCCCCCCAGCCCCCGAGCGCAGGCCAACTACAGCTGGCACCTCGCCAACCGCAACAAGCGCGGCATGGTAATCAACCTGAAGTCACCGGCGGCCACCGAAGTCCTCAAGCGCCTCGTCGAATGGGCCGACGTGGTGGTCACCAACTTCCCGCACGGCACACGCGAGAAGCTGCACCTCGGCTACGAAGAGGTCGCGGGCTGGAACCCCAGCGTCATCTACGCCGACATCACCGGCTTCGGGGACGCCGGCCCCGACGCCGGGCAGCCGGGCTTCGACCTGACCGCCGCCTGGTCGCGCAGCGGGCTGCTGGCCTCCACCCGGGATGCGGGAGCCCCGCCGACGGTGCCGGTCTGGGGCAGTGGCGACTACATGTCGGCGATCGCCATCTACGCGGCGATCGTGACCGCCCTGTACCGCCGTGAGCGCACGGGACAAGGAGCCAGCGTCGGGACGTCGCTGCTCGCCGCGGGCGTCTGGGCCACCGGAACCCTCGTGGCCGGCGCGCTGGCCGGCGGCACGCCGTTCGAGCTCCACGACCGGAAGGCGCCGGCGAACCCGCTGATCAACCCCTACCGGACCGCGGACGACGAGTGGTTCATGCTGGTCGCCTCACCCGCGCACTGGCCGGGACTGACGCGGGCCATCGGGCACCCTGAACTGCTCGAGGATCCCCGTTTCGCGGACGTCGAGGGCTTCGTCAAGAACTCCGCCGCGCTGAGCGAGCTGCTCGACGCCGAGTTCCGCTCGCGGCCCTTCGCCCACTGGAAGGACGCCCTGGGCCGGGAACGCGTCACCTACAGCCTCATTCAGACGCCGGAGGAGGCCGCGCAGGACGCGCAACTGCGCGCGAACGACATCGTCGTGCCGCTGGAAGGAGTCAGCGGGCTGGAGGAAACCATCAGCAGCCCCGTCAACCTCCGCGGGGTGCCGAAGGTGCCGGCGAAGCGAGCGCCCGATCTGGGCGAGCACAACGACGAGATCCTGGCCGAGCTGGGATTCGGCCCCTCCGAGATCGCCGAGCTGCGCGCCAAGGGAGCGATCCCCGGCGCGACGGAAGCGGAGACGCCGCGATGAGCACGGCGTCCGAAGCGTCCGACATGGTGCTTCACGAGCGCCGCGGCGGCGTGCTGATCATCACCATCAACCGCCCGGCCCAGAAGAACGCCGTCGACCACAAGGCCGCGGTACAGCTCGCGGCGGCCGTCGATCTGCTCGACGCGAACCCGGAGCTGTCCGTCGGCGTACTCACGGGTGCCGGCGGGGTGTTCAGCGCCGACATGGATCTCAAGGCATTCGCCAAGGGCGAGCTGCCGGTGATCCCCGGCCGCGGATTCGGCGGGCTCACCGGCACCGCTGTGCGCAAGCCGTTGATCGCCGCGGTCGAGGGCTGGGCGCTCGGTGGCGGCTTCGAGATGGTGCTCGCCTGCGATCTGATCGTTGCCGCCGAAGACGCCCGGTTCGGTCTTCCCGAGGTCACGCGCGGTCTCGTGGCGGCAACGGGCGGACTGGTCAGGCTGCCGCGTCGCCTTCCGTACCACGTCGCCGCGCGCGTCCTGCTCACGGGCGAGCCGCTGACCGCCGCCGAAGGCAAGGAGTACGGCCTCGTCAACGAGCTCACCCCACCGGGCGCCGCGCTGGACGGGGCCTGGGAGCTGGCGGAGCGCGTCGCCCGGAACGCGCCGCTGGCGCTGGCGGCCGTCAAGGAGGTCCTGCGCGAAACGCAGGGCCTGAACGAGAGTGACGCCTTCACCCGCCAGGAGGAGCTCACGAGTGGGCTGTTCTCCAGCGAGGACGCACGAGAAGGCGCACAAGCGTTCACCGAGAAGCGCGCTCCCGTCTGGCACGGCCGCTGATGCCCGCCAGGTCGGCCGCCTCTCTCCCCCACCGCCCGTGTCCCAGGAGCAGTGACCAGCCATGAATGCGCACTCACCCGTCCACCGCGTGGCGATCGTCGGCACCGGCACGATCGGTGCGAGCTGGGCGACGCACTATCTCGTCCGGGGTTTCGACGTGGGCGGCGGCGCTGGCGGATGCGGCCCAGGACCTGTGCGCCGGTAGCGTGCACGGCGGTGAGGAAGCCGTTGCTGTCGAAACACCGGTCCCACAGCACCAGCATCCCGGGGCCCAGATGGTGCAACAGCCTGGTGGGTAGGAGGTCTCGCCCTCCCGGGTGGGGCCGAAGACCGCCGCGATCACGGACCGGGTGCCGGTCTCGACCAGCGTCATCAGCTCGACTTGGGGATTCCCGCCGTGCGGGCACCGCCCCAGCCAGCCCCGGTTGCGCTCGCTGTCAGGCACCTTGATCGAGCTGCAGCCGTCGAACGACACCGTCCGATACGGGCCGAACCGCACCCCCGGCGTGGTCGGGCGATCTCGACGGTACGCTCCGCGGCGGAGAATGAGCGCGAGCGGTGAATGAGGCGGCCTGGGCCCGCGAACCGCCGAACGTCGGGCGATCCTCGCCCGCGCCAGGTGGTCCGACTACCCTGCAGCGCGTCGGAACTGACCGTGCATCACACGGGCGGTGACCGCACCTCGCCAGTCCGGGTGTCAGAACCCGTCCTACCTTCCGAGGTGGGTCCGAACCGGCCCCTTCCTACGATCGGAGGGCCCGAGGGCTCCGGGTACGGCTGAAAACCCGTTGCCGTTCGATGGCCGCAATGACTTGGCCGCTCGGCTCCCTGCGACGGTCTGAACCACGCATTGGGGTAGGCGACTTGATCGCTCTGCAGCGACTACGTCGGAGAGGCCGTCCATGGGACCGGAAGACAACCAGCTCGCGGAGGAGCGGCCATGCTCGAGGTCTGGGCCGGGGTGGACATCGGTAAGGAGCATCACTGCTGCGTGGTGCTCGATGCGCAGGGCGGGCGGCTGCGTAGGCAGCGCGAGTTCCGGCCGACGATGTCGGCGGCTCAGGCCCGGCAGGCGGCGGAGAACGCCGACGGGGCGGCGTACGCCGACGCGGTGTCGGAGTGCGCCGCCCTGGGGCGGGACGAGCTGCGGGAGGCAGCCCGCCCGGTCATTTCGGGTCGCGGTTGAGCACCGCCTTCGACCAGCGGTAGCCGAGCGCCGCCAGGCCCAGGCACCAGACGATCGCGATCCACCAGTTGTTGCCGATCTCGGTGCCGAGCAGCAGGCCGCGCAGGGTCTCGATGGTCGGCGTGAACGGCTGGTACTCGGCGATCGGCTGGAACCAGCCCGGCATCGCGTCGACCGGGACGAAGGCGCTGGAGATGAGCGGCAGGAAGATCAGCGGCAGCGCGTTGTTGCTGGCCGCCTCGGCGTTCGGGCTGACCAGGCCCATCCCGACCGCGATCCAGGTGAGGGCCAGGGCGAACAGCGCGAGCAGCCCGAACGCCGCGATCCACTCCAAGGCCGTGGCATCCGTGGAGCGGAAACCGATGGCCACGCCGACGGCGCCGACGAGAGCCACGCTGATGACCGCCTGCAGCACGCTGCCTATGACGTGTCCGATGAGCACGGAACCGCGGTGGATCGCCATCGTGCGGAAGCGGGCGATGATGCCCTCGGTCATGTCGTTGGAGACGGACACTGCGGTCCCGACCAGGGTGCCGCCGATGGTCATCAGCAGGATGCCCGGGACGAGATACGCGATGTACTCGGAGCGATCGGCGCCGCCGCCGCCGATGCCCGCACTCATCACGTCGCCGAAGATGTAGACGAACAGCAGCAGCAGGACGATCGGCGTCAGCAGCAAATTCAGCGTCAGGGACGGGTAGCGCCGCGCGTGCAGGAGGTTGCGGCGCAGCATCGTGGACGAGTCTCGTACGGCGAGGGAGAGGGAGCTCATCGGACTGTCTCCTGGGACTGGTTGGGCTGGGTGGGCACGCTGGCGCCGGTCAGGGCGAAGAACACGTCGTCGAGGTCGGGGGTGTGCACGGTCAGCTCGTCCGCCTCGATGCCGGCCGCGTCCAGCCAGTCGAGGATGGAGCGCAGCTCGCGCTGGCTGCCGTCGCTGGGGATCTGCAGCGCCAGTGCGTCACCGTCCCGGGTGGCCTCGCGCAGGGCGACGGCGGCCGACTGGTACGCGGCCGGGTCGGAGAAGCGGAGTCGCACGTGTCCGCCGGGGATGAGCCGCTTCAGCTCGTCGGCGCTCCCCTCGGCGGCGATCTTGCCGTCGTTCAGCACCGCGATACGGTCGGCGAGCTCGTCGGCCTCCTCCAGGTACTGCGTGGTGAGGAAGACCGTCACCCCGTCGGAGACCAGCTCGCGGATGATGCCCCACATGTTGTGCCGGGAGCGCGGGTCGAGGCCGGTGGTCGGCTCGTCGAGGAAGATGATCCGGGGGTTGCCGACCAGAGTCATGGCGATGTCGAGGCGGCGCTTCATGCCGCCGGAGTAGGTGGAGGCCGGCTTCTTCGCAGCCTCGACCAGGTCGAACCGCTCCAACAGCTCGGCGGTGACCTGCCGTCCCTCGCGCTTGGAGAGGTGGTGCAGGTCCGCCATGAGGAGCATGTTCTCCTCACCGGTGATCAGCCCGTCCACAGCGGAGAACTGCCCGGTGACGCCGATCGCGGCACGCACCCCGTCCGGTGACGTGGCGACGTCATGGCCCGCGACCTGGGCCTGCCCGCCGTCGGCGGCGATGAGCGTGGACAGGATCTTCACGGCAGTGGTCTTGCCGGCGCCGTTCGGCCCGAGCAGCGCGAACACGGACCCGGCCGGGATGTGCAGATCGATGCCGTCGAGGACGGTCTTGTCACCGTACGACTTGCGCAGACCGACGGTGGAGACGGCGGCCGGCGACGGGTGACCGTCGTCCCGCCTGGATGTGGGCATGACAGACGAAGGCACGGGGCCCTCCTTTTCGAAGGCTGTAGTGACTGGGGATCGGAAGAGATGAGGCTGGTGCGGGGGGTGAGGACGCTCAGGCTTTGGCGCGGAGGACGTCGATGTTGCCCCAGTTGGTCCGTGCGCGGACCTTGACGGTGTCCTCGGTCTGCTCCGGGGCCTCGGAAGCGGCGAGCGTGTTGCGTACCTGCCCGCGGTTGGAGCTCACGTCGAGCCAGGCGGCGGTGCCCTCACGAATGCCGACCTCGATGGGGCCGTTGGAGGTCTCCAACTGGATGTTGCCGCGGGCGACTTCGGCGACGCGAAGGTAGCCGTTGGTCGTGGTGCCGGTGACCGACGCCTCGGCGCGCGCGATGTCGATGCCGCCGTTGGCGCCGTTCACCCGCAGCTCGCCGGTCACGGCGCCGACGGTGGTGGTGCCGTGCGAGTTCTTCAGGACGGCGGGGCCGTCGACGGTGCCGACGCGCACGTTGCCGGTGCTGCTGGTGATCTCGGCCATGCCCTCGACCCGGTCCACGGTGATCGAGCCGTGCGAGGCGGTCAGCTTCAGCGGGCCGGTGGTGTCGAGGCGGACGTCGCCGGCCGAGGTCTTCACACGGACCTCGCCGAGCCGGCCCTCGCCGAGCACATTGGTGCCGGCGCCGGTCATGTCGATGCGCGAGCCCGTGGGCAGTTCCACCGTCACGTCGACGGTGCCGCCGCGCCCGAGCAGATTGGCCTTGGGCGTGCTGACGGTCAGGACGCCGCTCGCGTACGTGACCTCGGTCTGGTCGGCCGACCGCACGTCCAGGTCCTTCTTCGGGTCGCGGGGCTGCACCTCGACGACGGAGTCGAGGCGGTCGCCCGCCGTGAACCGGATGGAACCGGCGTACACGTAGGCGGTGACCGAGATCGGTTCGGGAGTGTCGAAAGAAGGCATGGCTGTCCCGTCCTCTTGGGTCTTCAGGACGTCCCCGCTGGTGGGACGTGTGGGTGAAGTGGTGCGGGCGGGGGCGCGGCTAGCGCACCCAGCCCGTGAAGCTCTGTCCGATGGTCTGGGTCTTCTCCGTCGTACGCGGCCGGGTGCCGCCGTCGACCGCGGCCGACACGACCCGCACCAGCCACGCGTTGACCGACAGGCCCTCCCGGCTCGCGGCCTCCTCGGCACGGGCCTTGAGGTGGGCCGGCAGACGCAGATTGACGCGGGCGGTGCCGCCCTCGTCTCCGTCGGCGGGCGCCTGCGCCGCGAGTGGTTCGACGGGCGCGGCCGGCTCCGCGCGGGCGCCGCCGTCGGTCGGCGGCAGTGTCACCACGAAGTCGGGGTCGAGCCCTCGCAGCCGTACGTCGACCGAGCCGGGGGCGAGATCGCGGGTGATCTCGTCCATCGCGGCGGAGAGCACACTGAGCATGGTCAGCCGGGTTGCCGACTCCAGGGGCGCGGTGAGCCTCTCGGCCAGCTCGCGGGCTTGGTCGCCGCCGGCTTCGGCGGCCACCGCGAGTTCACGGCGGAGGGTGTCGACATACGGGGTGAGGTCCATGACGCCATCATGGCACCACCATGGCGGCATACGCAAGTCCAGATGGCGCCTTCTGGGGGACGGGCTCAAGGATGGCTGCCCTGACCTGCAGAAACACGGAGGGCGCGACCTCGGCGATGGTGGCGCCATGCGGGCTCACGAGCTTCTGGACGCGTGGAATGGCGCCGGGCGACACCGGATGGCATCAAGCGGCGCCACGTGGCGCCATGCGATGTGCCAAGGCGGCCCGCCCCCGCCTCGCGATCTGCCGCTGAGCCGAGCCCACCCGAGGCGGCATGATCGGACCCGTCCCGCCCGGCCAGGGCGTGTGTGAGGTCGTGATCAATCGTGCCGCCCCGGATCCGCCCTCCGGGTGGATCCGGTAGGAAGGAGGTTGCGACGCGCAGGCAACTCGCCGATGAGCCATGGACGTCGGTCGAGCCGCACCCTGCCGATGGGCGACCACGGCCCGCCTCGGTCTGCACCACTCCCAGCGGCGCATTCACCAGCCGCACCCGGTAGGCGTCCTCGCCTCCGAGCCGCACCGCCTCCGCCGCATGCTCCTCCCGCCGTCCCGCCCCGTTGTCGACAACGTGGGTGGAGTGCGGAGCGCTGATGCCGCCCGCGGGTCAGGCATTCACACGTCCAGGCTTGCTGGATGCCCGGGATGGTCACCGGCGGACGTGCGCCCCTGTCGGGAAACGCACGAACCTCATCGGCTTCACGGACCTTGCGGGGACCGACTCACGCGCGCTTCTGCGGCCTCTTCCTCAATCTGTGCCGACGACCGGGCCACGTTGGAGCGTGGGCGCCGCGGTCAGGGACCCGAGCAACGCCAGAGCGTCGGCGGACGGACTGCCGGCTTCAGCCTGGTAGACGATGACTTGCTGGCCAGGGGCGCTGTTGATGGTGAATGCCTCGTAGTGCAGTTCCAGGTCGCCGACGTCGGCGTGGTGAAAGAGCTTGGCCTCGCGGGTCTTGCCCCGCACATCGTGTCGGGCCCACAGCGCGCGGAAGTCGGCGCTCTTCATCGACAGTTCGCCGACGAGTTCGATCAGCCGCGGGTCGTCGGGGTCGATTCCCGCCGCCCGTCGCAGAGCCGCCACGCATGACTCGGCGGCGCGGTCCCAGTCGCGGTAGAAGTGGTGCGCGGCCGGGTCCAGGAACGTCATGCTGAGCAGGTTGTCGCAGGACGTGAAGCCGGCGTACAGGGCGGCTGCGAGCTGGTTGCGGGCCAGGATGTCCATGGCATGGCCCAGCACGAAGGCGGGCGTGTCACTCCAGGTGTCCAGGAGCCGCCGCAGGTGTGGGCCGACCCTTTCGACGCGGGGCGCGCGACGCGTGCGGCGCGTGGTCGGGGTGGCCACCCGGAACAGATGGGCCACGGCTTCGTCATCCAGCCGCAGGGCCTTGGCCACGGCTTCCAGTACCTGCTGCGAGGGATGCCGTTCACGACCCTGTTCCAGACGCATGTAGTAGTCGGTGCTCACCCCGGCGAGGGTGGCGACTTCCTCGCGACGCAGACCGGGCACCCTGCGGCGGCCGGACGTGGGAAGTCCGGCATCCTCGGGGCGCAGCTGGGCGCGCCGTGCGCGGAGGAAACCTCCCAGCGCGTTCTCGGCGGCGGGGTGCTTGTCCGTATCCATGCCGTCGAGACTAGAGCGGCACGGCGTCCTGTGGCGGGCCGAAAGGGGGGTGCGCTTCTCCCAGGAACTCCGCTCCCTTGCAGAGCCGTAGCCTACGACCCCAGCCGGACGCCGCGCGGTAGAACAAGGCCGCTTCGGCTCTGGGCCGATCCCCGGGAAAGGTGAGCGGAGTTCGGTGAACCAAGGGTGCCGGCCTCACGCCGTCGCCCAGCACGCTGACAACGTCGCAGTGCTGGGGAAGGCCGGAGTGCGGCCCGCACGCGATCAGTACGGGAAGGCGGAACCGTGCTCGTCGGCGTCCGCGACGCGGTACGCGAGCGTTCTGCCGATCAGGCCCCACGAACGTCGGGCCCCACGAACGATGGCCGCACGAACGACGGACTCCCCGGACCTTGTGGCAGTGGCGGCTGCCATGAACCGCCGCTGTCCGAGACAGCTCCCGCATGCCCGAATGTCCGGCCGTGGCGCGCGGGTTCGCCTGGGTCTCCAGGAAATTCGTGCCGACGTGATGGATCGTTCTTCGGCGCTGCGCCGTCACCTGTGCGGGCCGCGGCGGCCGGAGGGTGACCGCTCCCAGAGCAGGTGTACGCCAGTGGCGCGGGCGATGGCACGCAGGTGCGGTCCGGTGTTGCCGATGTACCAGATCGGCCGGTCGGAGTGCGGCCATGCGTAGGCCGGGATCCCGTCGTCCAGGAGGTCTGTCAGCCGCGGTTGGTCGAGTGACGCGGCCGAGAACTCGTAGAGTGCGGGCAGCCGTGGGGCGATCACGCCGTAGTCGAGCATGCGGGCGAGGGCGTGTTCGTCGAGGATGGTGTCCTCGACGGGCGCGGTGACCGGGTATGCGGGCGGGAAGGACCGGCCCAGGTCGAGGAACATCTGGACGGCCCGGTGGCGGGGGTCCGCCAACAGGGGACCGAGGGCGGCCAGCCGGCCGAGCGCGAGTCGCGGTTGCACGAGCATGGCGTGGGTGAACAGGACGCGGAGCAGTGCGACGTTCATCATGAATCGCTCGACCTGCAGCTCGGTGGCGGCCAGATCCTCGTGCTGCAGGTAGCCGGCGACGATGCTGGCGTTGTGCGCGCGGTACCAGCGGCCGGGATCGGGTGTACGGATGAAGTCGGCCCAGAGCTCGACACTGCGGGCGCTGGCTGTGCCTGTGGCCTCGGTGGCCAGCAGGCGAGCCTCGGCCTTGTCCCGCAGCAGCCGTTCATTGACAGCACGCCACCAGGGGCTGCCCGGCGGGTCGGCGGTTTCCGGCGCGAGTACGCCACGGGCGAGTGACCAGCGCATGAAGCTCAGCTCGGCTGTGCCGTACTGGTGGCGGGGGCCCATGGCGAGCTGGTAGAACTCTCGCGCCAGCGCGTAGCGTCCGGCCGCGTCGTCCCGCACGCGTGTGACCCGTTGCGCTGCGCGTGAGGCTGCGTCAGCCACGACTGCTCGATCGGATCGGCATCATGCGGCGACCTCGAGGACTTCGGACCGGAAACTGTGCCGGGTTCGGTGCGGGCCCGTTGCGGACTGCGTAGCACCGTATCGCGGCGTGGCTGAATCCCATCACATTGTCCCGGGTTCTGCGGGTTTGTCGAACCGACCGTTGGGACTCGTGCCCTCGAGGTCGTGGGCGGTGAGGTCTCCGAAGGCGTCGAGGTCCGCGAAGGCGTCGAGGCTGGAGTCGCACTCGAGTCCGGTGGGCTGGAGGGGTTGTTCGGACCAGATGGTCTTGCCGTTCCCGGCGTAGCGGGTGCCCCAGCGCTGAGCGAACCGCGCGATCAGGAAGAGGCCACGGCCGCCCTCGTCGGTCGTCCGGGCGTGGCGCAGGTGGGGGGAGGTGCTGCTGCCGTCGGAGACCTCGCAGATGAGTGCGCGGTCGCGGATCATGCGTAGCCGGATGGGGTCCGAGGCGTAGCGGATGGCGTTGGTGACGAGCTCGCTGATTACCAGTTCCGTGGTGAAGGCGAGGTCTTCGAGCCCCCATGCAGTGAGCTGCCCGGCCGCCTTGGCGCGGGCCGGTGCGACGGCGGCGGGATCTTTGGTGATGTCCCATGAGGCGACGTGGTCCTCGCCCAGGGCGTGGGTGCGGGCCACGAGCAGTGCCGCGTCGTCTCCCGGTCCCGCCCGGTCGGCCCAGAGGTTTCCGACCGCGGCGTCGCAGAGGTCCTCCAGCGGGGTCCGTGGGTCGACGAGGGAGTCCAGTAGACGCTGGACGCCCTCGTCGGCGTCGAGGGAGTGGCTGTGGATGAGGCCGTCGGTGTAGAGGACGAGAACGCTGTCCTCGGGAACCGTTATCCGGGTGGACTGGAAGGGCAGACCGCCGAGGCCGAGGGGCGGGCCGCTGGGGAGGTCCACGAGCTGGGCGGTGCCGTAGGGAGTCACGATTGCGGGTGGGGGGTGGCCCGCGCGGGCCAGGGTGCAGTGGCGGCTGACCGGGTCGTAGACCGCGTAGAGGCAGGTCGCCCCGGTCACGCCGGATTCGTCGCCGGTCTCCTCGGCGATCCGGCCGGCCATGTCGTCCAGGTGGGCGAGTACTTCGTCGGGGGCGAGGTCGATGCCTGCGAGGGTCTGGACGGCGGCGCGAAGGCGTCCCATGGTGGCGGCGGCGTGGATGCCGCTGCCCACGACGTCGCCGACGACCAGGGCGACGCGGGCTCCGGAGAGCGGGATGACGTCGTACCAGTCGCCGCCCACCCCGGCTTCCGTGTCGGCGGGCAGGTAGCGGTACGCGGCCTCGACCGCGTTCTGTTCGGGCAGTTTCCGGGGGAGGAGGCTGCACTGGAGGGCCAGTGCGGCAGCGTGCTCGTGGGTGTAGCGGCGGGCGTTGTCGATACAGACCGCGGCGTGCCCGACCAGTTCTTCCGCGAGGACCAGGTCGTCGGGCTGGAAGGGCCCCCTGGGCTGTCGGCGGCAGATGGTGGCCGCTCCCAGGGTGGTGCCGTGTGCGCAGATGGGCACGATCATCAACGAGTGGACGCCGAGGTCGCGCAGATGCGCGCTGCGGGCCGGGTCGTCGGCGGTCCAGTGAGGGTCGGCGGGGTCCAGTACCGGGATCAGTGCGGCGGCGCCGCCGATCAGAGCGCGCGCGATGGGCGATGACGCGGGGTAGCCGCAGGGTTCACCCAGCGGGGTGGGCGGCGGGGCGTCTTCCCGGAGGGCGCGGTGTCCGGCGCAGCAGAGGCTGGCCGTGGTGGTGGCGTCCGCGGGCCCGGGTGGGGGCTCTTCGCCGCGGAGCACGGAGTCGAGGAGGTCGACGGTGACATGGTCGGCGAGCCCGGGCACCGCCGCGTCGGCAAGCTCTTGTGCCGTGTGCGGGATGTCCAGCGTGCTGCCCATGCGCTTGCGGGCCTCGTTCAGCAGTGTCAGCTTCTGCCGGGCGCGGTAGTGGTCCGTGGTGTCGAGGACGATGAAGCAGGCGCCAAGCAATTCCCCGTCCTCGCTCTCCAGACGGAAACACGAGGTGGAGTAGGCGACTTGATCCGGCTCCGACAGGACGTGGCCGAAGTATTCACGGCCCATCGAGGGGCGGCCGGTCTCCAGAACCTGGCGTATCTCCGCTTCGGTGTGTTCCACATCCAGGTCCGGCAGGACCTCTCCCAGGCGCCGCCCGAGAAACTGCTCGCGGAGGACCCCGGACAGATGCTCCATGGCGTCGTTCACCCAGACGACCCGCAGCTCGGTGTCGAACATGGCCATGCCCACCGGCGCGGTGAGGGTAATCCCTTCCAGCAGCGAGCGGCTGGCGCTCGACCACCATGTCCGAGCCATGTCGGCGGCGAGGATCAGACACATGGAGCGTTCGCCGGAGGCCTGGACGGGCAGGATCTTGATCTCCAGGTCAAGGCGGTGGCCGTCCCGATGGCGTACGGCCTGCAGGCCGTTCCAGCCCTGCTGTGATCCGAGCCGGGTGGCAAGGCCAGGGGCGCTCGCCCGATGCGCCGCGCCTGCCACCGGCAGGAAGAGGTCCGACAGCGGCTTGCCGAGCGCCTCTGGGGTCGAGTGGCCGAGAAGCTTCGCGGCCCCCTCGCTCCATCCCCGTACCACCCCTGCGCCGTCGACCACGATCACGGCGGTCGACAGTCCCAAAGGGGTGTCTGCTGCTGTGGAGCGAGTTCTCGAGGGAGCACCCATGCCGGCCATCCAGTACCGCCGCGTTCCTGGCACGCAGACGCTTGCGCGCAAGTGGCTTCCAGGCTGGTTCCACTTTACCTGCGGCCGGTGTTTTCGGCCGGAGTCCGCAGTATGTCGCTGACCAGCTCCGATGCCCTGGCCGAATGCTGTGCTGTTCCCCCGGTACCGGTGCCTTGGACCGGCATTGCACCGCCTTTGCGGCGCCGGGGATGCCGCCGTCTCGAAGGCGACGGCGTCCACCACCCCATGCTCGGCATCGCCCGCCTGAACAACCTCACCTCGCCGGACAAGCGGGTACCCGACGGGTGTCCGCCCGCGTCGAAGATCATTCGCCGGGACAGCTCTTGGCCCCGTCTCGCCCTGCATGGGCTCGACCGACGTGGTCGGGGATACGCAGGCCGGGACCGGTCGATGACTCGCGCCGCAGCGACTGGTGGCTCTCCCGATGCCGCCCCTGCCGCGGCGCGGTTGCACGCAGCCACAAGGGCCGGCGACACCGGCGAAAGGGCGATCCGCAGCCTGGGGGTATTTCTCCCAGGAAACTCTCGGCCTTCCTGCCTCACG
The DNA here is from genome assembly GCF_040296405.1 of Streptomyces sp. NPDC002133. Classification (NCBI taxonomy): domain Bacteria; kingdom Bacillati; phylum Actinomycetota; class Actinomycetes; order Kitasatosporales; family Streptomycetaceae; genus Streptomyces; species Streptomyces sp. NPDC002133. The sequence continues at coordinate 81,563 of NZ_JBEOXF010000031.1, forward strand.
CGCTCCTCTACAGAATCGAATGCGTCGGAGGAAAACCCCGATGACATAAACGAGAAACACAGAAAGAGGCCTACTCATGGCTACGTGGTTCGTTACCGGAGCTTCTCGAGGTATCGGTGCGCAAATTGCCCGCGCCGCGCTGGAGGAAGGCAACAATGTCGTGGTCGCAGTGCGGAACCCGGAGCGGGTGCCGACCGATCTGAAGAATTCCGACAAGGTGTTCGCGGTCGCGCTGGATGTGACCGACAACGACAGCATCCCGCACGCCGTCGAGGCGGCCGTGGACCGGTTCGGCGGTATCGACGTCCTGGTGAACAACGCCGGCCGCGGCCTGCTGGGCGCACTGGAGGAGATCACCGACGCCGAGGCCCGCTCGCTCTTCGACCTCAATGTCTTCGGCCTGATCAACGTCACCCGCGCCGTCCTGCCCGTCATGCGCAAGCAGGGCTCCGGCAAGCTCGTGCACATCGGCTCCCGCTCCGGCTTCGAGGGCGAGCCCGGCGTAAGCATGTACTCCGCCTCGAAGTTCGCGGTCGCCGGCATCAGCGAGGCCCTGTCCGTCGAGATGGCACCGTTCGGCATCCAGTCGATGGTCGTCGAACCCGGCGTGTTCCGCACCGACTTCCTCGACGCCAGCTCGCTGTCCCAGGCCGCGAACCGTATCGCCGACTACGACGACACCCCCGCCCACGTGACGCTGGACTGGATCGACCAGGCCAACCACGCCCAGCTCGGCGACCCCGTCAAGGGCGCCGCCCTCATCGTCGAGGTCACCTCCGGCGACAAGCTCCCCACCCACCTCTACCTCGGCCGCGACACCCTCGAGCGCATCGAGGTCAAGTACCAGCAGGTGCAGGCCGACATCGCCCCCTGGCGCGAGAAGTCCGCGGCCACCGCACACGACGACGCCGCCTGAATCAACTGATCGCTGGGGTGTGCGCCCTCGCCCATGTGCGCGGAGCCGCACGACAGCCCGGCTGGGTCAGCCACTCCCCCTCGCCGGCCCGGCCGGGCACCCCCCGGCCTGATGCGGATCCGCCTCCGCGGGTTCCGCTTCGCCACTTCCACCACACACTCGAAGGAAACCTGTCATGTCTGCTCTCCTCTCCGGCTCCCCTCTGGCGGGCCGTGTCGCCGTCGTCTCCGGCGCGTCCAGTGGCATGGGCGCGGCCGCCGCCGAACGCCTCGCCGAACTTGGCGCCACCGTGATCGTGCTCGCCCGTCGCAAGGACAAGCTGGACGGTGTCGTCAAGAACATCGAGGCCTCCGGCGGCACCGCGCTCGCCCTGGCGGTCGACGTCACCGACCGCGCCGCCGTCCAGTCGGCCGCCGATCAGGTCGCCGACCGTTTCGGCAAGGCCGACCTCGTGTTCAACAACGCCGGCGTCCAACTCGTCTCAGGCATCGAGGAACTCAAGGTCGATGAGTGGCAGCGGCAGATCGACCTCAACATCACCGGCCTCATGAACGTCATCGCCGCCTTCCTCCCGCACCTGACAGCCTCCGCCGAGCAGGGCAAGCCCGCCGACCTGATCAACACCTCCTCCATCGCGGCCACCCGCATCCTGGAGAAGTTCTCGATCTACTCCGGCACCAAGGCCTACATCAGCCACCTCACACGGCTCCTCCGCGTCGAACTCGGTCCCAAGATGGTCCGCGTCGCCACCATCGAACCGGGCATGGTCGACACCGAGCTTCCCGACCACGTCACCGACCCCGACGCCTCCAGGCTGATGGCCGACCTCATCCACGACATCGACTGCCTGCAGTCCGCCGACATCGCCGAGACCATCGCCTTCATGGCCTCCGTCCCCCGCCACGTCAATCTCACCGAGATCACCATCCTGCCCACCGCTCAGGCCATCTGAGTCATCGGAGCCGGTGGGGCTGCCGCTTGCCAGGGCAGCCCCACCGGCGATGGGACCGCCGGCACCCAACCCCACCCCGGGGCCCGGCACTTGGCCGAGGGCGCACTCCCCCGTGAGCGGGAGGAGGACGGCACTGCGAAGATCGCCCGAAGCGGCAGGTAGGTGTCCGACTCCCAGGACGCATCACCCTGGGTGGACTGCGGCCTGGCTACCTCGCTCGGAAGGGCAGACCGTGGAGACATGGCCACGAACAACACTTTCCCCGCCGCTCACCCGTACATCGGGATGTGGGTGACCGCAGACGGCTTCATCCGGCAGGAGCTGCTGCCGAACGGACGCTACGACGAAGCCCGAGGCGACCGAAAGAGCGCCTACACGGGCGGATACACAGTCAACGGCAATCACATCGACTACGTCGACGACACCGGCTTCACCGCCACTGGGGACGTCCGCGACGGCGTGCTCCACCACGAGCACCTGGTGCTCTACCGCGAAGGCGAACAGCCCGCCCGGTCGGCATAGCGCGGCCTCTGTCCAACCAGCGTGAAACCCCATGACGGATGCCTGTGCGGTCGGATCCGTCTCACCGCACCGGCAGCCGCCTCTCCCCTCGTTTTCCCAGCCCCGGAGCAACACCGACATGACTCTCTCCACCGACCGAAAAGTCATCCTCATCACCGGCGCCAGCAGCGGGATCGGCGAAGCGACCGCCAGGCTCCTGGCCGCTCGCGGCCATCACGTCGTGCTGGGCGCTCGCCGCACGGACCGGCTCAAAGCCCTGGTCCATGACATCCAGGCAGCCGGCGGCAGCGCCGAGTACCACGTCCTCGATGTCACCGAGGCCGAGGACGTGCGGGCCTTCGCCGATGCCGCACACAGCGCGCACGGCCGCGTCGACGTAATGATCAACAACGCCGGCGTGATGCCCCTGTCGAAGCTCGAGGCTCTCAAGGTCGAAGAGTGGAATCGCATGATCGACGTCAATATTCGTGGTCTTCTGCACGGTATTGCCGCGGCCCTGCCGCTCATGCAGGCTCAGCGCCACGGGCAGTTCGTCAACGTCGCCTCGATCGGCGCCCACGCCGTCTCCCCGACGGCGGCCGTGTACTGCGCCACGAAGTACGCCGCCTGGGCCATCTCCGAGGGACTGCGCCAGGAGGTCGGCGGCGACATCCGCGTCACCACCATCTCGCCGGGCGTCACGGAATCCGAACTCGCAGATTCCATTTCCGACCCGGTGGGCCGCGAGGAGATGCGCACCTACCGCGAGGTGTCCATCCCCGCCTCCTCGGTCGCTGAGGCCATTGCCTACGCGGTCGGCCAACCGTCGGGCGTCGACGTCAGCGAGATCATCGTCAGGCCCACCGCGAGCGCGGCCTGACCCCGCCTCGTTGTGGTCGAGCCCTCCGGGCGGGCCGGTGGCCGGTTCCCTGCGACCCGGCGCCGGCTCCAGAGGGCTCGACCACCATCTGAGCCTTCTCCCCCAGTTCGAGAACTGCGACTGCGAGGGGGCGGTGTCCCAGGCCGGTACGTCGGTGCTGTCGTGGGGGCTCGAGCACCATGCGCGCCGACAGTGTCCGCCCTTCGCCGAGCCGTTCGTCCCACGGCCACGAGACCCGCGGTATGCCGGTCCCGACGAGCGCGGTTGTCGTCCTGGCCGGGTGGTCGTTGCCGTCCTCGAACCGTGGTTCGGATCGCGCGAACCGGTTGTCCAGCCTGACCATGAATCGTTTCACCACAGGCAACCCAGAGAGTCCTCCAGGAAACGTCAAGAAGTCAAGCAGCTTGCCACAGCGAGGAGTTACGCCCCCATCAGGCTGCGAACTCAACCGTGCAGCCCCATTGACTTGACGTGGCCTCCACCTCTAGCTTCCGATGCAGCGTTCACTTGAAACCTTTCATGGCATCACGGGATGCTGGCCCGCTCATGGTGAGGAGCTCCCATGTACCAGCCCGATCCGGGCTCCGTCCCGATACCGGCACTGAAAGGCGTCTCCACGTCCTTCGAACCCGCACGGACCCTGCCGGGTGTCGTGTCCCCCACGAACTTCCCGAGCCCCCCGAAGTTCACGAACTCCACGCGCCCGCCGGTGAGAACAGGCCGGGCAATTCGACTCTCATCAAGATCGTCACCGGGGTGCGCCGTCCAGATTCCGGCACGGTGCTGCTCGACGGCGCGCCGGTCGTCTTCCACCGGCCCGATGAGATCCGAGCGGGCCGTCAGGGGCTCCTCCCCGGCGAGTCCCGCCCACCGGGCGGGCTGACCCAGGCTCGTTGATCCCCTTCTCCTCTTCCCTCGTCATGCTCCACCACACAGAGAGCGATGCGTCATGAGCCGAAGCTGGAACCGTCGTGTCTTCTTGCGCGCCGCCGTGACAACCGCGGCAGTGGGAGCGACGTCGGCTTACACCACCGTGGACCAGGCAGCTGCGAAACCTCCCCATCAGCCCGGACCGCGAGCCGGGCGGCTGCGCATCGAGCGGACAACGGTCGAGTACGCGGAGAGTCTCCTCGGCACGGACTCGGCCTCTCCCCGTCTGAGCTGGGAACTCGCCGCCGACGGCCATGGGGCGCGGCAGAGCGCGTACCAGGTCCGCGTTGCCGCCGACCGCGGCAACCTGAGCCGTCGGCCGCTCTGGGACTCCGGCCGTGTCGAATCCGACCGTACGGTGGGGGTCCCCTACTCGGGCCCTGGGCTGCGCGACCGTACCCGCTACCACTGGCAGGTCCGTGTCTGGGACGGGCATGGGCGTGCCTCAACGTGGAGTGCGGTGCGCTGGTGGGAGACCGCGTTGCCCGCCGATGGCTGGCAGGCCCGCTGGATCGGCGCCGACGCACCACCGGCGCCGCCCGGCGTCGAGGGCACCTCATGGATCTGGGCGCCGGGCCCGCCCGTTTGGAGCACGCCGGTCGGCCCGCGCTGGTTCCGGGCCGCACTCGAGCTGCCTGTCGGCGCTGCCGTCACCCGGGCGAGAGTGACCGTCACCGCCGACGACGACTTCACGCTCCATCTCGACGGGCATCAGGTACTGCACCAGCCGGAGCGCACGGACAGCTGGCGCACCGCTCACACGGCCGATGTCACCGAGCCGGTGCGTGCGGCGGGCCCGCGGGTCGTCGTGGCTGTCGTCGCCACCAACCGGGGCAGCGGCGTCAATCCGGCCGGTCTGTTGCTCCGGCTCGACGTGGAGACGAGTTCAGGCCGCCACCAGCTCGTCACCGGCGAGGGATGGCGGGCCGGCGAGACCGAGCAGGAAGGCTGGCAGCGGCCCGACCACGACGACAGCGCCTGGGCCCCGGCCACCGTTCTCGCACCGTACGGCGAGGGGCCGTGGGGCCGGGGCGTCAGCATCGGCACGCCGGAGCTGCCCGCGCCGCTGCTGCGCCGGGAGTTCACCGTACGCAAGCCGATCGCGCGCGCCCGGCTGTACATCAGCGGACTCGCCTACTACGACGCGGAGATCAACGGCCGACGGGTTGGCCGCCAGGTTCTCGACCCCGGCTTCACCGATTATGACGAGACTGTCCTTTACGCAGTCCATGACGTCACGGGCCGGATCAACCGTGGAGTCAAAGCCATCGGCGTCACCCTGGGCCGGGGCTTCTTCGGCATGACCACTGCGAACGTGTGGAACTGGCACACCCCTCCCTGGCACGGGGAGCCCCGGCTCCTCGCCCAGTTGGAGATCGACCACCCCGATGGCACCCGCACCACCGTCGCCTCGGGCCCCGACTGGCGCATCGCCGAGGGCCCGACTCTCACCAACTCCCTCTACGCGGGCGAGACCTACGACGCACGGCGCGCGGCACGCGGCTGGACCCGACCCGGCTTCGACGACGGCGACTGGAGTGCCGCCGCGGTGCAGAGTGCCCCGAAGGGCAGTGTGCGTGCCCAGCCGCACGACCCCATCGAGGTGACCGAGACCATCCGTCCCACCGCCATCAGCGAGCTGCGCCCCGGCGTGTATGTCGTCGACATGGGCCGCACCCTGGCGGGCTGGACCCGGCTTACGGTCGCCGCCGATGCCGGGACGACGATCCGGCTGGTGCACGGCGAGAAACTCAAGGACGACGGCAGCGTGCATGCCCAGACGGACCACGTCCCAGGGCGTTTCCAGACGGACGAGTACGTGTGCGCCGGAAGCGGCGAAGAGGTCTGGGAGCCCAAGTTCTCCTACAAGGGCTTTCGTTACGTCCAGGTCAGCGGGCTGCCGCAGCGCCCCACTCCCGATCAGGTCCTCGGCAGAGTCGTGCACACGAGGGTTGAGGAGGTGAGCGACTTCCGCTGCTCGGAGCCGTTCTACGAACGACTCGACAAGGCGATGCGGCGTACGATCCTCAACAACCTCCACGGCATCCCGACCGACACGCCGATGTACGAGAAGAACGGCTGGACCGGCGACGCCCAGCTCGGGGCACCCGTCATGGCGTATGCGTTCGGGGTCCACCGCTTCTTGTCCAAGTGGCTCGGCGACCTCGCGGACAGCCAGCTCGCCGACGGCCATCTTCCGGTCATCGTCCCCAGCGGCGGCTGGGGCTACAACGAACTGGGACCATCGCCGGAGTGGACGACCGTCTACCCCTTCGTGATCCGGGAGATGTACCGGGTGTACGGCGACGAGCATCTCGCCCGGATCCATTGGCCGACGCTCACCCGCTATCTCGACTGGGAGCTCTCCCGACTGCGCGACGGTCTCGCCGTCACTGCGCTGGGTGACTTCCTGCCGCCCGGCTATGAGGGCCTTCCCCCCGAGGACACCCGGCTGACCGCCACCGCCTATCTGCACCGGGCCCTCGTCCACACCGCGGAGATGGGCGAAGTCCTTGGGGAGAAGGCGACCGCGGACCGCTACCGCGGCGCAGCGGAGCACCTCAAGTCCGCCTTCAACACGGCCTTCCTCGACCCGGCAGCCGCTCACTACCGCACCAGCAGAGACCCTGGATACCGGCAGACCAGCAACGCGATACCCCTCGTCTTCGGCCTCGTTCCCACATCCGCCCGCGTGGGCGTCGCCAAGAGCCTCGTCGAGGACATCGTCGCCCGTGGCAACCACCTCAACACCGGAGCGCTGGGCACCAGCGTGCTGCTGCGGGCACTGACCGCCGAGGGGCACCCGGATGTCGCCCACGCCATCGCCACGCAGCGGACCTACCCGAGCTGGGGATACTGGTTCGATCAGGGCGCCGACACCATGTGGGAGATGTGGCAGCTCGACTCACGCTCGCGCGATCACTACTTCCACGGCACGGTCGCGCAGTGGCTCCACGAGAACGTCGCCGGCCTGCGTCCCGGTGATGCGGGCTACCGCACCTTCACCGTGCGCCCCGACGCCCGTTCGGGAGTGGACTGGGCACGTACGTCGATCCGGACAGTGAGGGGCAGGGCTTCGGTCGACTGGGCACGCTCCGGCGGCGGAAGTCTGCGTCTCGCGGTCGAGGTGCCAGTGGGCGCGGAGGCCGAGGTACATGTGCCGGCGGCCCGGCGGGACACGGCCGCGCCGCGCGGGGCGGAGTTCGTGCGGTCCGAGCCCGGCCACGTCGTCTACCGCGTGCCACACGGCAGATGGGAGTTCGCCGCGAAGGCCGAATCCGGCTGACAGTTCGCGGGCCGAACGCAGCCCGGAGGCCGACCGGCACAGCACAGCACCGCGCCTCGCCGGCCGGCCCGGGGCGGTCTCGCCTCACAGCGGCACCGGTGCTGGTGCCCCCATTCGCACAGCGGGTCTGAGGGTCCTTCTCACCTCGGCATTTGTGTCGTCGTGCTGCCTCCTTCGATCGCGCGGCACGTGGGGGTCCGCGCGGTTTCGAGTCGCCGGGACTCGGCGTTCGTCCATTCAGGTCCGAGGACTCCTGCTGCGGCGGGCCACAGGCGTTGGCTTGGTGCCCTGCGGTCACTGCCGGCAGGGGTGGGCCCGGCAGCCGGTTCACCTCCCACCCGGGACTTCAGGAGGGAACCTCCTCGATGGCCGTTTGACACCGCCACGGCGAGCTCCCACGCTGGGGCATAGGTGATATTTCGCCCCAAAAGGAGATGATTATGGCGATAGGCACCCGGAAGCGCATCCGGTACCTCGTCGGCGCCTCATGCACGGCTGCGCTGCTCGCCGGAACGGTGGGCGTCGCGAGCGCCGAGGCGGTGCCTCGGACAACGAAGGCCACGGCGGAGTCGTCACGCGCGGCACCACTCGAGACCTGCACGGGTTACCACTACGACGAGAACCACAACCGCATCTGGGATCCGCCGGGCTGTACACCGCCGTGAGGCGAGGCAGACCCCACAGACCTCGCCATTTCACCAGACCGGGTCCTGTCACCGACCAGTGGTTCGACACGGCAACGAATGATGCCCCTTCAAGACGTGACCGCAGGCCCGAGAAATGGCCCTGACCTGCAACAACAGGACTTGCTGCGGTACCGCTGCGCCCTGAGCCGTAGCAGGGCCGACGAACAGGACGCGAAGGTCCTGTCGAAGCTCGTGCGTACCGGCTTCGCCGAACACCTGCCCCTGTCTGCAGACAGCGAGCCGGCCCCTGCCGTCAGCGTCCGGGCCTGCGCCCCGCGAGACGCCGCGTGACGACGGTGTACGGTTCCGGACTTCCCTGCGCGTACGACGTGCTCCATCTTCATCGCTTCCAGCACGAGCAGTTGCTGACCGGCGGTGACCGGCTGCCCGGCCGTCGCATCGACGGAGACGACCGTGCC
>NZ_JBEOXF010000032.1:0-86689 GCF_040296405.1 Streptomyces sp. NPDC002133
GTTTGGCCATCGGTCGGCTCCACGATGACTTCGTGCACGGTTTCGGCCACCTAGCCGGCGCTTCGTTTGCCGGGCGGGTCCTGGGACGCCGCCCGCGGCCACGGCATCAGCGACGCGCCGGCACAGTCACACGCGCCCTGCCGGGCCTCCGTCCGGGCTCCGCTCCGCGCCCTGGGAGGGACACCGCACCTCACGGGAAGAAAATTGCCACCGTAATGGTTTCGCACATAACCCGGGATGGCTTAACCTTCCTTCGAGCAAGGAGGTCGACGATGCCCCCGATAACGACCGAGCGCAGCCCGCTGGCCCAGCCGCCGGAGGCTGATGTCGTCCTGCAATTCGTCAACACGCACCCCGCCGGACCCCACCGGCTGAAGGAGCGCTTCGGAAGCGCCCAGGACCTGCACGCATGGCTGCTGGAAAACGCCATGGCCTCGCAGACCGCCCGCGTCACGGAGGCCGACGCGGCCGCCGCGCGCGAGCTGCGCGAAGCCTTGATCAGTGTGCTGCTCACTCACTCCGGCGACAAGGACACCACACCCGAGGTACTCGCTCAGGCGGAGGAGTACCTGCGCCTTATCGCGTCCCGGTATCCGCTGATGACGGTCGTCACGGCCTCGGGGGCGTCCTTGGAGACCGCACAGACCGGCGTCCCCGGGCTGTTCGGCACCGTATTGGCGAACGTCACCGAACTCGCCCAGGCAGGCGTGTGGGACAGGGTGCGGGCGTGCCGGCACGAGCCGTGTCACTTCGGCTTCTTCGACCGGACGAGGAACAGCTCTGCCGGCTTCTGCGGCACGAAATGCGGCTCGCGTGCGTCCATGCGGGCCTACCGGCAGAGAAAGAAGGAACTGGGTGCCACTCACTGAGCCGACCCGACAGCGCCGTGAGGCGTGAGGGGGAGCTTGCCGCCCCTGGGGATGCGGTGTCCGCCTGCACCGTTCGGCAGTCCGCCCGCCCTGCGTGCGCAGGCGGGGACCACGCCGTGCCCAACGCCTTCAGGGCGGGCCGGGAAGGTCCGGACGCGGCGGTGACGGTTGCGGCGTCCATCAGGTCGTGGGTCAGCAGTACCCGGACCACATCCCGTTCCTCCAGTCAGTGCAACACCTCGGTGATCCCGTCGTACGCGCGCGTCGGCGTGCCCACGACCGCCCTGTAGTCGAACACCACCGCGCGCACCGTCTGGCGGGCGGCTGTCGGCCGGCTTCTCGGCGCCGGCGGGACGGGCGAAGTCCGGCGCGGCGTCGACGAGCGGCTCGAACCGCCCCGTCACGGTCAAGGCCCTCGCCCGGCCGGGCGAGGAGACGCCGGCCACGCGCCTGTACGGGGAGGTGCGGGCCGCGGTCGCTCTGTGCCACGAGCACGTCGTCACCCAACACACGTCGGCGAGGCGCAGGCGGCCGGCCCCTCGCGTACCTGGTGATCGAGCTGGTCGAGGGGACACTGCTGAACCGGGTCCTCGAGCGCGGCCTGCCCGCCGCGGCGCAACTGGTGTGCTGAGGCCGGCAGATCTGCCAGGCGCTCGAGGAGGCGCTCAGCGCCGCTGTGGTCCACCGCGACGCCAAGCCCGCCAGAACCTGATCCGCCCTGGTGGGGGGAGGGCGTGCCGGGTGCCGTGGATGTCGCCCGCGATTGCTCGGGTCGGCGCTCTCTTCGCCGCGCTGCCGCGCCGTCCGTCCTCGGACGTGCCGCTGTGACTGCCGGTGAGACCGGTACTCGGTGCCGCGCCGGCACCGCGACCTGACCGCACGCCGACTTGGTGCCGCCTCCCGGCCGAAGCGCCCGGGGGCGACCCCCGCACCGTCACCTCCATCAGGGCACTCTCGCTCGACGACGAAGTGACCGTGCCGTTGTGCGGGCGTCAGGAAATGAGCGAAGAGCGCCGTCACCCGTTGCTGTCCGGCCTGCCGGCCGTCGTCCGTCTCCCGAAGGCGCAGGCGAAACGGCCCGCGCTGGGTTTGCCGTCGAACTGCTCGGCCGAGCCCGACGGCCCGCGCAGGCCAGGTAGTGACGTTCGCCTCCCCTCGAGAAGTTGCATGTTATGTGCTAACGGCTTACGGTCCTAACTATGGCGAACGTACCCCGCCATGCTGAAGAGCCTCGGCGCGGCCCGCCCGAGCCCTTCTCCCGTCCCGCACGTGCCGCGCAGGCACCTTCGGCGCGGTGGTAGCCGACAAGCCGCCGCTTCGCCGGTCTCGGCGCTCGGACGGAGAGGGACATGCGAGCCGCTCCGGGGGCGCGGCTGAAGGGTCGCGTCGACGACCGGGCCGCACCCGCTCGCGGAGTGGACCCGGGAACAAGCGCCCCGGTGCCGACCCCGGGCACCCATGGAACCGGTGACTCGCGGGTGCGAGATTCACCGACGTAAAGAAAGAAAGAGCCCCACATGTACATGAAGCTCGAAGTCACCGTGCTGCCCGTCTCCGATGTCGATCGGGCCAAGGCCTTCTACGAGGCGATGGGATTCCGTCTGGATGTCGACAAGGCCGTCAGTGAGGACTGGCGCGCGGTGCACCTCACGCCGCCCGGCTCCGAGTGCTCGATCATGTTCGGCACCGGGATGACCTCTGCGGCGCCGGGCTCGGCACAGGGCCTGTACCTCGCCGTCTTCGACATCGAGGAGGCCCGCGCGGAGCTCGTCGGTCGCGGCATCGAGGTGAGCGAGGTGTTCCACGACGCCGGAGGACTCCTGTACCACGGCCACGAGGCCGGAGAGGTCACCCACCAGGTCGAGGGACAGGGGCGGCTTGCCGGCCTGCACCCCGACCGCGCCTCCTACGGCTCCTTCGCCACCTTCAGTGACCCCGACGGCAACGGCTGGGTGCTGCAGGAGATCAAGCAGCGGTTCCCGGGCCGCTGACACCGCGTCAGTCACTCACAGGTGCGACGGGCCGCGACCAGCCTGGTGGCGGCCCGTCCGTTCAGCCCTCGAACGCAGCCCCGGCGTGGCCGGCGGCCGGATCCCGGCACCGCGCGCACACGCTCCTCAATCGCGCGCGCTCCTCGATATCGAGGTCCCGCCCACGCCGTGACGCTCGAGAAACATTGCCAAAGGAAATTCTCATGAACATGCCTCCCACGGAGCCGCCGGCCCAGGACGGCCCCGGACGAGAGCCGTCGTCGCACCGCGCCCGGCGCGGGTTCTCGCGACGCGCCTTCGTCGGCGGCGCGGCTGCTTCTGCCGCAGCCGCCACCGGCATCTCGCTGGTCGGGGGACTCGCGCCGTCTGCCACCGCCACCACCGCCGCCACCGAGGCCTCCGCCATCCGCAGGCCGAAGGGCTTCGGCTCGGTCTCCACGGCTCCGCGACTCCCCGCAGGGTTCGGGAAGACGTTCACCAGCCGGTTCATCCAGGCGGGCGGACTGCGCCAGCACGCGGTCATCGGAGGCGACGGACCGCCGCTGCTGCTGGTACACGGCTGGCCGGAGAACTGGTACGCGTGGCGCATGGTGATGCCCGCACTGGCCCGGGACTTCACGGTCATCGCAGTCGACCAGCGCGGTATCGGGCTCACCGAGAAGCCCAAGGGCGGGTACGACACCGGCACCCTCGCCGACGACCTGGTCGCGCTGATGGACGCGCTCGGCTACGACCGGTTCGCGGTGGCCGGCCACGACACCGGGATGATCATCAGCTACGCGCTGGCCGCGGATCACCCGGACCGGGTCGAGTACCTGGCCCTCGCCGAGGTCCCCGGGCCTCCGCGCAAGGAGGCCTCACCGCTCCTGTTCGAGCCGGCGCCGCTCAACAACAGGCTCTGGCACATCCCCTTCAACCGGGTCGACCACGAGCTGACCGAGAAGCTCGTCAGGGGACGGGAAGAGCTCTTCTTCGGCTACGAGTTCGACATCCAGGGCGGGGAGAGGCTGCCCGACTACGCGCGCGACTACTACTTCCGGCTGTTCTCCGACCCCGAGGCCCTGCGCGGCAGCTTCGGCTTCTACCGCGCGTGGGACGCCACCGTCACGCAGAACGGCGAGCGCGCGAAGAGGAAGCTGGCGATGCCCGTCCTGGCGATCGGCGGATCGGAGAGCTGGGGTCCAGCGGTCGCGGGCGAGATGCAGAAACTCGCCGGCGACGTGCGGGGCGTGGTCATTCCCGGCTCCGGCCACTGGGTCGCCGAGCAGGCACCCAAGGAGATGCTGGCGGCGCTGACCGAGTTCCTGGCCCCGTACCGCACTGCCGCCGCGTCCCGCTCGCTTCGCTAGTGGGAACTGCCCGGACGTCCCGCCGCTCTTGACGCGGAGCTGCCGGCCGTGTCGGTCCTGTCCGCCGGTGTCCCGGCGGACAGGACCAGGCGAACGCCACGTGATGGCGCGGGCGCATCCGGGCGGTAGGCCGGGACAGCCCCCACGCCGTCGCGAGGCCGCTCCGCATTCGGGCGGCCGCCGTGTCCGTACAACCGGCTCGAGGCGCTGCGGCGCCTGCCCGGGAACGACGGACCCTTCACCATCCCAGACGGGAGTCGTAGATGTTCTCCGACATCGGCCCGCTCGAAGTTGTGACGCTGATCGTGCTGGCCGTCGTTCTGGTCGGGCCCGACAAGCTGCCCAAGCTGGTGTCCGACACCGCTCGTACGCTGCGCAAGGTCCGCGAGCTTTCGCAGAGTGCTCAGGCGAGCATTCGCGACGAACTCCCCCCTGAGCTCAAGGACCTGAACCTCGAGGACCTCAATCCGAAGGCACTCGTGACCAAGAAGCTGCTGAGTGACGAGAGCCTGGCCCTGACCGAGCCGGCTGCCGGCTTCGACTTCGAAGAACCGCTCGGCAGCGCCGCGACAAAGGCCTCGAAGGACTCCGGGAAGTCCGCCGGACCGGGCCCGACCGCCACAACCGCCGACCACCGGCGTTGAGCAACCACCGGCGCCGGGAACCGGAGGGGCCATAACGGCGCCCTGCCGCCGCCCCACCCACCAGCTGCTGCGGTCGTCGCCGACCCGTCCGTCAAGGCACCGATCAGCACCCAGGGCAAGGCTCCCGCATCCGCCGGCAGCCGGGCCAACGGCACAGGAGCGCCGCTCCTGCGCCTTCGTCCCTCAGAAAGGAAACGCCCATGTTCGGCAGGCTCGGAGCCCCCGAGATCATCCTCATCCTCGTCGTCGTCCTGCTCCTCTTCGGCGCCAAGCGCCTTCCCGATATGGCCCGTTCCTTCGGGCAGTCGCTGCGGATTCTCAAGAGCGAGACCAAAGCCATGCGCAAGGACGAGGCGGGCGAAGCGCACACCGACGGGTCCGCCGCCACCCCTGCCCTGCAGTCCGTGGCCGACGGCCGACACGCGGCCCCGGAAGCGGCTGAGGCAGACGTCCCTCACCGGCGTTGAAGAGCCGGAACCACTGACAGACACCTGTGCGGGCCGCACATGAAGGGACCGTGACTGCCCATGCCCACCCCTACATCGCACGACGCTGCACGGATGCCCCTGGGAGAGCACCTCCGCGAGCTGCGAAACCGCCTGATCAAGGCGGTCGGAGCGATCCTGCTCGTCACGGTCGTCGCAGCCCTCTTCTACAAGCAACTGATCGGATTCCTCATCGATCCCCTGCCTGGCTGTGCCCCGGGCGGACTGGGCGGCGGGACCGATGCGGAGCGCTGCGGCGTGATCTCCCTCAACGGTCTTCTCTCACCCTTCTCCCTCGCGCTGAAAGTGTCGATCACCGCGGGAGTCGTCGCCGCGAGCCCGGTGTGGCTGTATCAGTTGTGGGTTTTCGTCGCGCCAGGGCTGCACCGCCACGAGAGGAAGTACACACTGGTCTTCCTCGGGGCCGGTATCCCCCTGTTCCTGTCAGGCGCCGCGGTGGCGTACTGGATCCTGCCCACCACGGCACGCGTGCTGATCTCCTTCACCCCGGACGAGACCACCAACCTCCTGCCCGTCGACGACTTCCTCGACCTGGCCACCCGCATGGTCCTCGTCTTCGGTCTCTCCTTCGAACTCCCGGTCTTCCTCGTGCTGCTCAACCTCGGCGGCGTGATCACCGCGCGCCGGATGATCGGCTGGTGGCGCGGCATGCTCATGGGCATCGCCGCCTTCGCAGCGCTCGCCACTCCCAGCACGGACCCGCTCAGCATGCTGCTGCTCGCCGTACCCATCAGCCTGCTGTACCTCGGAGCGTGCGCGACCGCCTGGTGCAACGATCGCCGCCGGAAGCGCACCGGCAGAGCCGAGCCGGGCGGAAGCCTGCAGGACACGCAAGCATCCCCCATGGGCCTGACACCGGCGCCCGTCGTCCCCCGCGACAGCACCTCCATCGGCCGGCCGTGACGCGCCGCTCCGGGCAGGCAGCCGGCACGCGGCGGGCCACGCCGCCCGTGTCCCCACGGACCCGGCACAGAGGGGAGGAGCGGGTGCGTGGCGCGTGCCGTTCCCCTGCTCTGTGCCTGTGCCTGTGACCGTGCCGTTCTTGGGCCCGTGCCCGTGCCTGCGCCTGCGCCTCAGTGGTGGAAGCCGGTGGCAACCGCCTTGTCCTTGCTCTGGGGTGCGGTCTGCACCCGCAGATCCGGCATGACACGCTTCAGATCCTCCACCAGCAGCGCCGCGAGGTCCGCCGAGAAGCCGTTGCGGCAGACGAATCGCAGGACCGAAAGGTCCTCGCGGTTGGGCGGGAAGGTGTAGGCGGGAACCAGCCAGCCGTTCTCCCTCAGTCGCCGGGACACGTCGAAGACGTCGAAGTTCTTGACGCCCGGGGCCGTCGTGACGGCGAAGACCGGCAACTGGTCACCTCGGGTGAGCAGTTGGAAGTCGCCCAGTGCGTCGATCTTCTCGGCCAGACTCCGCGCCACGTCCCGGGTGGTCTGCTGCACTGCCCGGTAGCCCGCGCGGCCGAGCCTGAGGAAGGTGTAGTACTGCGCCACCACCTGGGCGCCGGGCCGCGAGAAGTTGAGCGCGAACGTCGGCATGTCGCCGCCGAGGTAGTTGACCCGGAAGACCAGCTCCTCGGGGAGGTCCTCCGGCGAGCGCCACAGCGCCCACCCCACCCCCGGGTAGACCAGCCCGTACTTGTGCCCCGAGGTGTTGATCGACGACACCCTCGGCAGCTGGAAGTCCCAGACCAGGTCCTCGTCCACGAAGGGCGCCACCATCGCTCCGGACGCCCCGTCCACATGGACCGGGATGTCCAGGCCGGTGCGCTCCTTCAGCCCGTCCAGCGCCGCGCAGACCTCGGCGACGGGTTCGTACGACCCGTCGAAGGTGGACCCCAGGATCGCGATCACGCCGATCGTGTTCTCGTCGCAGAGGTCGGCCGCCGCCTGCGGGTCGAGGTGGAAGCGGTCGCCCTCCATCGGGACCAGCCGCGGCTCCACCTCCCAGAAGTTGCAGAACTTGTCCCAGCAGACCTGCACATTGACGCCCATGACGAGATTCGGCCGGGCTCCGGTACCGGGGTACCGGTCCGCGTTCCGCTTCGCCCACCGACGCTTCAGTGCCATCCCGGCGAGCATGCAGGCCTCGCTCGACCCCGTCGTCGAGCAGCCCACCGTCGACGGCGGGTCCGGCGCGTGCCAGAGGTCGGCGAGCATGGCCACGCAGCGCCGCTCCAGTTCGGCCGTCCGCGGGTACTCGTCCTTGTCGATCATGTTCTTGTCGCGGCACTCCGCCATCAGCACGCCGGCCTCCGGCTCCATCCACGTCGTGACGAACGTGGCCAGGTTCAGCCGCGAGTTGCCGTCCAGCATCAACTCGTCGTGGACCAGCTGATAGGCCGTCGAGGGCGCCATCGGCCCGTCCGGCAGCTGGTGCTTGGGCGGCGCCGAGGTCATCGAACCGGTCGGATCCGCCTCCCCGTAGAACGGGTTGAGCGAGAGCCTGCGGCGCTCCTCGCTCTCCTCGCGATGGGTACCGCCCTTGTGCAGTGCCATGTCCGATCGCCTTTCAGCGCAGGGGTGTGCCGTCGTCGTGGAGTTGCATCTGGGGCCGCCCGGTCACCAGCAGCCAGGCCGGCAGCAGGGCGATGCACAGCAGCGGGAAGACGTGTGGGTCGGCGGCCAGGATCGCCGCGGCGAACAGGCTCAGCCAGCCCTGCCGGGTCACCGCCAGCAGCACCCCGAGCACTGCGCAGACCACCCCGAGCGTCGGATGCACCTCGGGCACGAGCGCGCTCACGCCAAGACCCAGGGCGACCCCCACGAAGATGCTGGGAAAGATCCGCCCGCCACGGAACCCGCACGTCGCCGCGACCGTGAGGGCGGCCAGCTTCACGATCGTCATCAGCGCGAACTGCCCGGACGACCAGCCCGACGGGTCCGCCGCCAGCACCTTCACCTCCTCCAGGCCCTTGAACAGCGTGAGCTCGCCACCCAGGGCCCCGAGCAGCCCCAGCACCAGCCCGCCGACGGTGAGTGTCAGTACGGGGTGCCCGAGCCGCCGGAAGGCGGCATGGAGGTACGGGAACGCATGGACGGCCGCCATCCCCACCAGCGCGCCCAGCGACGAGACCGCCAGTGCCGCCGGCACATCGCCCCAGCGCGACCCCGACAGCGCCGGCAGCGAGAGATCGAACGTCGGATGCGCGATCAGTACGGTGGTCAGTGCACCGGCCCCGCCCGCGATGAGCGGGGCGAACAGCTTGTCCCACAGCGCGCCGGGTGCCGGGCGTGCGGCGAGGGACTCGGTGAGGATCAGCGCGGCCGCCACGGGCGTGCCGAACAGCGCCCCGACCGTTCCCGCTGCCGCCAGCGCCGCCCACAGCTCCGCGTCCGAGCCGCGCATCGCCTTGCTGCCCAGCCAGGCCGCGAGCGCGATGTTCGCGGCGGTGATGGGGTTCTCGGGGCCCAGGCTGACGCCGCCCGCCAGCGCGAGCATGGCAGCCAGCAGCAGGCTCGGCACAACCGAGGCGGGCAGCGGCGGGTCGACGAGCCCCGTCGTGGCCGGATCGGGCCCGGCGTGCCCGTACACCTTCCACACCACGAGCCCGACCGCGAGGCCCGTCGCCGTGAGCACGGCGATCACCCAGGGTGCCGAGTACCGGCCGATGCCGATGGCATCGGGCAGGACCTCCCACAGCACGTTCTTGAGCTGGTCCGAGACTTCGGTCACGGCGAGCAGAAGCAGGCTCGACGCGGCGCCGACGACCAGCGCGGGGAGGACCAGCGGCAGCAGCGCCCGCGCCGGGGTTGCCGCCGGGGGATGGTCGGTCGTCGTCACGCGGCTCACGATAACGGCACGAATGGTGCACAATCGGTGAACTCACCGCGCACCCGGGCTCCTCGGTACGCCCACCGGCGCCCGACCCGGTACGGACGCGCATCACGCCCGCGGGGCGATCACCACGGCGGTGCCGTAGGCGCAGACCTCCGTGCCCACGTCGGCCGCCTCGGTGACGTCGAAGCGGAACATGAGCACCGCGTTCGCGCCACGCGCCCGTGCCTGCTCGACCAGGCGCTCCATCGCCTGGTTGCGCGTCTCCACGAGGGTCTTCGTCAGGCCCTTCAGCTCGCCGCCGATCATCGACTTGAGCCCCGCGCCGATCTGACTGCCCAGGTGCCGCGAGCGGACCGTGAGCCCGAAGACCTCCCCGATCACGTGCTGCACGTCGTGGCCCGGCACGTCGTTCGTCGTGACGACCAGCACATCGGGGTGCTTGCCCTGTCCGCCGCCGTAGTCATCGATGCCCATGGGGCACAGCTTCGTTGCCGTCAGTTCACCCCGCATCCGGAGAGGGCCGGTGGAACCCGTGGTCACCCGGATGCGTTGATAGCTTTGGGTTGCCGACACGCCGACCGACCCGCCGTACGGCACACGTGCACGCAGCCGATCGACCTTCAACACCACAGGAGCCCGGACCTCGTGAACACCCTTGCGCTCGGACCGAGCTGGCTGGACCCGGACTATCTGATCGCCACGTTCGGTCTGATCGGCGTCCTCGTCATCGTCTTCGCCGAGTCCGGACTGCTCATCGGATTCTTCCTGCCCGGCGACTCGCTGCTGTTCACGACGGGTCTGCTGGTGACGACCGATGTCATCAAGCAGCCCCTGTGGGTGGTCTGCACGCTCGTGGTGCTGGCCGCGATCATCGGCGACCAGGTCGGCTATCTCTTCGGCCGCAAGGTCGGCCCCGCCCTCTTCAAGCGCCCGGACTCCAGGCTCTTCAAGCAGGAGAACGTGGAGAAGGCCCACGAGTTCTTCGAGAAGTACGGCCCGAAGTCCCTGGTCCTGGCCCGCTTTGTGCCCATCGTGCGGACGTTCACGCCGATCATCGCCGGTGTCAGCCGGATGAACTACCGCTCGTTCGTCACCTACAACATCATCGGCGGCACTCTCTGGGGCGCGGGCGTCACGCTGCTCGGCGCCGCCCTCGGCAAGGTCGATTTCGTCCACAAGAACGTCGAGGCGATTCTCATCGCCATCGTGCTCATCTCGGTCCTCCCGATCGTGATCGAGTTCCTTCGCGCCCGGTCCAAGGGCAAGAAGGCGGCCGCGGCCGACCCGGAGGCCGCTGCCCGGGCGGCGCAGAACGCCTCGCGCGGCCGCCACGCCAAGCGTTGAGGCCCTGCTGCTGAGGGCCCGGTTCTTCCTTTGCCTCCGGCGGGGGAGAACCGGGCCCTGGTCGCTTCGGCGTGCGTCGACGGCCGATCCTGCTCGGTTCCTCGCGCGGCGGTAGCCGCACATGGTCGCGGCTTCCCTTTCGCCGTGTTCGACAGCGGCCTCCGGCCGCGGGCCGCGCGCCCCCTCGGCCCACTCGCCGCCGCAGGGCCCTGAGCCGCTAGAAGCCACGCGTCCGCTTGGCCGCGCGGCGCCTGCCTGCCGCCGCCGGGCTGCGCAGGAACAACCGGGCCAGCTCGCCGCCCAGGTTCACCCCCATCGCGATCGCCAGCGCCAGGGCCACCGCCCTCGCCAGCGAGGCGAAGCCCAGGTCCATGTTGTTCTGCGCGATGTGCAGGACCCCGAAGTACATGGCGCTACCGGGCAGCAGTGGACCGATCGCCGCCGTCACGTACGGCAGTGACGAGGTCTGCTGATAGCGCGCCAGCAACTGCCCGAAGAGACCGACCAGCCCCGCCGCCACGGCCGTTGCCAGGACGGCCGAGCCTCCCGCCGTCACGGCGATCGCCGCGTAGATCACCCATGCGACCCCGCCGTTCGCCGCCGCGATCAGGACGGTGGAGCGATCCTGTTGCAGCAGGATCGCGAAGGTCAGGCACAGGACCATCGACGCCAGGATCTGCACCACGGGCCGTTCGACGATGCTCAGCGACCCCTCCGGACTGAGGTTCGCCTCGAACTGCACGCCCACGTACAGCACGGTGAGCACGCCGACCACGATCGCCACGAAGAAGTAGGCGACCTCCAGCAGCCGCGCCGACGCCGTGATGTAGAAGCCGGTGAGACCGTCCTGCACGGCCGCCACCAGTGCCCGCCCCGGGATCAGCGCGAACAGTCCGCCGGTGATGACGGCGGACGGCCGCAGATCCGCGTGGAGCGCGCTGAGCGCGACCCCGATCGCCGCGGGCGGCATCGCCGCCACCATGAACTGGTAGAACTCCGGCAGCCCGCGCCCCGCGCACAGCCACGCCAGCCGGTCGCCCAGCATCGCCCCGACCGCGGCCGCCAGGAACACCAGCGGCCCGCCGCCCACCAGCACCGATGCCGCCCCGGCCAGCACGCCCGCCGCCGAGGTCAGCACCCAGCCGGGGTACGGGTGCCGGTTGCGGCGGATCTCCGCCAGGCGCCGGTACGCCTCGTCCAGCTTGACGTCGTGGTCCTCGGCGCTGATGTCGGCGACGAGCTGGTAGACGGCGGTCAGCCGGGTGTAGTCGGTGCCCCGGCGCCGCACCGTACGGTTCGCCGTCACAGGATCTTCGACGAGCGACGGCTGGTACGTGATCGACAGCAGCGTGAAGGTGACGGTCGGCTCGCAGTGGTCGAGCCCGTGCGAACTGGTGATGGCGAGCATCGCCGCCTCGACGTCCTCGGCGCCCTCACCGCCAGCGAGCAGCAGCTCGCCGATGCGCAGCGTCAGGTCGAGCACGCGCGGCACGGCGGGCCCCGTCTCGCCCGGCGGCTGCACCGGCTCCGGCATCGGCCGCTCGCTCACCGGAATCCGCAGCATCGCGCGCATCCGGTCCTGCCACGGGGCGTCCTTGGACAGCTGGATCACCGGGGAGCCGTAGGCCGGCGTGTAGGCCGGCGGGGACTCCTTCGCCCGGTACGTCGACGGCCGGGCGAACGCCGAGCCCTCGCGCTCGGCCGCGGGCTCGGCCGACAGGCCCCTGGGAACGGCGAACTCGGAGGACGGATGGTCCTCCTCGGGCGGTCCCGGCTGCTCCACACCCCCCGGCGGGGTGAAGGCGCTGTGGGCCTCGTCCGACTGCGGCTTCCGGTCCTCCGCCGGCCTCTCCGGCTCCGCCACGACCGCTCTCCCGATTCCTCTTCCGCGACTGGGCACTGTGCTGCGCCCAGGCCGAGGCACTGTGCTGCGCCCAGGCCGAGGCACTGTGCTGCGCCCAGTATGCGACGGGCGGTGCACCCCGTCTGGGGTGCACCGCCCGGCCAGCTCATCGGGTGCGCGTCAGTGCGCGCCGCCCTGCGCCTCGAGACGCTTGTAGGAGGCCTCGATCTCGGCCTCGGCCTCGGCGCGGCCGACCCAGTTCGCGCCCTCGACGGACTTGCCGGGCTCCAGGTCCTTGTAGACCTCGAAGAAGTGCTGGATCTCGAGGCGGTCGAACTCGGACACGTGGTGGATGTCCCGCAGGTGCTCCACACGCGGGTCGGAGGCCGGGACGCACAGCAGCTTGTCGTCGCCGCCGGCCTCGTCCGTCATGCGGAACATGCCGATGGCGCGGCACTTGATCAGGCAGCCGGGGAACGTCGGCTCGTCAAGGATGACCAGGGCGTCCAGCGGGTCGCCGTCCTCGCCGAGGGTGTTCTCGACGAAGCCGTAGTCGGCCGGGTAGCTGGTCGAGGTGAAGAGGCGACGGTCCAGACGGATCCGGCCGGTCTCGTGGTCCACCTCGTACTTGTTCCGCGACCCCTTCGGGATCTCGATGGTGACGTCGAACTCCACGGGTGGCACTCCTCCATGATCAACACATATGTAGGTGACGCTGTGCCCGGCGGACCCGCCGGGTGCCATGCTCGCGGCAGGGCGCAGTGATTAAGTGTCCCCTACGCAGGTGTGTGATCGCGAAAGGGGCTGGTCAGTGGTACCCGACCGCAGAACGTGGCAGCTCACGGCAGGCGCGGCCGTGGTAGGCCTCGCCGTCGCGGCCGGGGCGGTGGCCGCGGCCGGTCCCTGGGACTCCGGTCAGCGTAAGGCCGAGCGTGACCGGGCCGCTGCCCTGGCCCGCACAGGTGGCGCACATCACCAGCCCCCCGCGACCGCACCTGCCGCGCCGCCCGGGCCCGCGCCCGCGCCGAGCGCCCCCGGAGTGCTCTCCGCGCCCGTGGCCCCGGCCGCCCCGCCGGCCCCCGGGCCCGTCGCCAAGGCCCTCACGCCGCTGCTCCGCACCCCGGGACTCGGCCCCGTGCTCACCGCGTCGGTCGTCGACGTCGCCACGGGCAAGCAGGTGTACGGGAAGAGCGAGGGCACCCTCATGACCCCCGCGTCCACCATCAAGATCGCCACGGCGGTCGCCGCGCTCTCCGCCACCGGACCCGCGCACCGCATCCCCACCACGGTCGTCGCCGCCCCCGACTACCGCGGGATCACCCTGGTCGGCGGCGGCGACCCCACCCTCGACATGCCCCGGCTGCGCACCCTGGCGGACTCCACCGCGCGCGCGCTGCGCGAACACGGCGTCAGCACGATCCGGCTGTCGTACGACACCTCGCTCTACTCGGGGCCCGCCCGCCACCCGATCGGTCCCAACAACAACATCGCCCCGGTCAGCCCCCTGATGCTCAACGAGGGACGGCTCGACAACTCCACCAGCGGGCCCGCGCCGCGCGGCGGTGACCCCGCGCGCGACACCGCCTCCGCCTTCGTCGGGTTGCTCGGCGTGCGCGGCATCAACACCGAGGCGGGCCCGAACCCGGGCAAGGCCCCGGCCAAGGCCGTCCCCGTCGCCAAGACCCTCTCCGCGCCGATGTCCGCCCTGGTCGAAAGGACGCTCACCAACAGCGACAACGATCTCGCGGAGGCCCTCGCCCGCCAGACCGCGATCGCGGGCCGCCGCCCCGCGAGCTTCGCCGGCGCGCAGATCGCCGTCACCGAACGGCTGAAGCAGCTCAAACTGCCCGTGGCCCACGCCCGGTTGGCCGACGGCAGCGGGCTGAACCGCGCGGACAAGGTCTCCGCCGGTCTCCTCACCGCACTGCTCGCCCGCGCCGCCGACCCCGCGCACCCGGAGCTCCGCCCCGTCCTCACCGGCCTCCCGGTCGCCGGCTTCACCGGCACCCTCAGCGGCCGCTCCGAGGCCCGCACCGCAGGTCTGGTCCGCGCCAAGACCGGCAGCCTCACCGGCGTGGACACCCTGGCCGGCACGGTCGTCGCCCGCGACGGCCGGCTGCTCGCCTTCGCCTTCATGGCCGGCAGCACCCCCGCCTACGGCGCCGGCCGACCGGCCCTGGACCGCATGGCGGCGGCCCTCATCGGGTGACGGGTGACGGAGTCCGGCTCCGCCCCGCCCTCGAACCCCCGCGCCCCGATCGCCTGCCGGGCTCCGGATCCAGCCCGTCCGGCGATCGGGGACGGACACCCGGGGCCGGCCGGACCGGCATCGGGCGTGCCCCGGGGCCTGAGGGCGTGACCCGGTTCGGGAAGGGGCCGGGGTGGGGAGGACCCCCCGCAGACTCCAGGCTCCTGGCCCCGGAACCGCCGCCCGGTGGGGCGCAACCCGCTCGCACCATGGCGTCGACAACGTACGGTTGACGCATGACGAGCATCGGTGGTGCCGAGATGGTCGACTGGAACCTCGCGGTCGCGACCGCGACCCGCCTCGTACGGCCGGGCCCCGACGTCAGCCGGGACGAGGCACGCGCCGTCGTCGCCGAGCTGCGCCGGCACGCCAAGTCGTCCGAAGAGCACGTCCGGGCCTTCACCCGGATGATCCCCGAAGGGCATGAGCCCGAGGACACCCCGGTCCTCGTCGTGGACCGGGCCGGCTGGGTGAAGGCCAACGTCGCAGGCTTCCGCGAACTGCTGAAACCGCTGCTGGACAAGATGCATGAGCGCCGCTCCGCGACTCCCGGCGGCGCGATGTTCGGCGTCGTCGGCGGCAAGGTGACGGGTGTCGAACTGGGGATGCTGCTCTCGTTCCTGGCGTCCCGGGTCCTCGGCCAGTACGAGACCTTCGCCCCCTCCACCCGCGAACTGCCCGGTGCCCCGGGCTCCAACGGCCGCCTCCTCCTCGTCGCGCCGAACATCGTCCACGTCGAGCGCGAGCTGGACGTCGCCCCGCACGACTTCCGGCTCTGGGTCTGCCTCCACGAGGAGACGCACCGCACCCAGTTCACCGCGGTGCCCTGGCTGCGCGACCACCTGGAGGGCGAGATCCAGGCGTTCCTTGCCGAGACCGACGTCGACCCCATGACCGTGCTGGAGCGGCTGCGCGAAGCCGCCCAGTCGCTCGCCGGAGGCCGGCCCGAGGGCGAGGAGAACGAGGGCCGCTCCCTCGTGGAGATCGTGCAGACACCCGAGCAGCGGGAGATCCTCGGCCGGCTGACCGCCGTGATGTCCCTGCTCGAAGGCCACGCCGACTTCGTGATGGACGGCGTGGGCCCGCAGGTCGTGCCGTCCGTCGGCGAGATCAGGGAGAAGTTCCAGCAACGCCGCGCCCGTGGTGCCTCGCGCCTCGACATGGCCCTGCGCAAGCTGCTCGGCCTCGACGCGAAGCTGCGCCAGTACCGGGACGGCGAGCGCTTCGTCCGGGCCGTCGTCGAGGACGTCGGAATGGACGGTTTCAACCGGGTCTGGACCTCGCCCAACACCCTGCCCACCAAGGCGGAGATCGCCAAACCGGCGGACTGGATCGCGAGGGTGCACCGTAAGGCAGACTGAGGAGCGGCATGCGGCCGACGGCAGGAGGACGCCTCCCTAATCACCCATCCGAGGGACCGTGGGCGATGGGTAGGCGTGCAATGCTCGGGGAACGCCCCGGTTCTGTCACCATCGATGCACTCTGAGTGACTGATCCCCCCGTCATGACTCCGACGAGGCACCCCCAACTTCACGAAGGGCACCGGACATGGGTCCCCATCCTGCGGTCGCGGCGATACGCCTGGCGGTCCGCCGCGTACTCCACGACGTACTCAACGAACTGACCGAGATCCCACGCACCGCAGTCGGCGTCACCACAAGCACCGCGCGCCACGCGGGCGGGCGCTCCGCGGACCGGCGCCACACGGAGGGGCAGGGCCCCGACCGATCACCGCTCGTCCTCGTCGCCTGCTCCGGCGGGGCCGACTCGATGGCGCTCGCCTCCGCCCTCGCCTTCGAGGCCCCCAAGCTGTCCGTGCGCGCCGGCGGAATCACCGTCGACCACGGGCTGCAGGCCGGCTCGAGCCTGCGCGCCGCGGAGGTGGCCGCCCGCCTCACCGACCTGCGCCTCGACCCCGTCGAGGCGATCGCCGTGACCGTCGGCCGCGACGGCGGCCCCGAGGCCGCCGCCCGCGACGCCCGCTACGCCGCCCTGGACGAGGCCGCCGAACGGCTCGGCGCGGACGCCGTCCTGCTCGGCCACACCCGCGACGACCAGGCGGAGACGGTTCTGCTCGGCCTCGCCCGCGGCTCCGGGACCCGCTCGCTCTCCGGCATGGCCGCCGTGTCCCCCTCCGGCCGCTACCGCCGTCCCTTCCTCCACCTGGACCGGCAGACCGCCCGCAAGGCCTGCCTCGTGCAGCATCTGCCCGTCTGGGACGATCCGATGAACGCCGACCCCGCGTACACCCGCTCGCGGCTGCGCCACGAAGGGCTGCCCGCCCTCGAGAAGGCGCTCGGCAAGGGCGTCGTCGAGGCTCTGGCCCGCACCGCCCAGCTCTCCCGCGACGATGCCGACGCCCTGGACGCCTGGGCCGCCGACGCGGACTCGTCCGTACGTGACGAAACCGGCCTTCTCGACTGCGCGAAGCTCTACGGACTGCCCCCGGCCGTCCGTCGCAGGGTGCTCCGCCGGGCCCTGGTCGCAGCCGGTTCACCTGCGGGTTCGCTCTTCGCGCGGCATATCGAGGAGGTCGAGCGGCTGATCACCGGCTGGCGCGGCCAGGGGGCCATCAATCTGCCCGGCCGCGTCGAGGCCCGCCGTCAGGGTGGCAGACTGGTCATTCGGCAAGGCTGAACCGGCAGCGGGCCGAGCGCCGGGACGCCGAGACAGAAAGCGACGCGGGTGAACGAGAAGGACATGGGCGCCGATCTCAAATCGGTCCTCATCACCAAGGAAGAGATCGACGCGAAGCTGGCCGAGCTGGCCGCGAAGATCGACGCAGAGTACGCGGGCAAGGACCTGCTCATCGTCGGAGTCCTCAAGGGCGCCGTGATGGTGATGGCGGACCTGGCGCGTGCGCTGTCCACACCCGTCACGATGGACTGGATGGCCGTGTCGTCGTACGGCGCGGGCACCCAGTCGTCCGGAGTGGTCCGCATCCTCAAGGACCTGGACACCGACATCAAGGGCAAGCACGTCCTGATCGTCGAGGACATCATCGACTCCGGACTCACGCTGTCGTGGCTGCTGTCGAACCTCGGTTCCCGTGAGCCGGCCTCCCTGGAGGTCTGCACGCTGCTGCGGAAGCCGGACGCCGCCAAGGTCGCGATCGACGTCAAGTGGATCGGCTTCGACATCCCGAACGAGTTCGTCGTCGGCTACGGCCTGGACTACGCCGAGAAGTACCGCAATCTGCCGTTCGTGGGCACTCTCGCGCCCCACGTGTACGGAGGCTGAGACGCGGACGCGCCCCGGGGAACCCTGGCTGCCTTCCCGCCGTTGGAGCATGGGAAGGCGGTCCCGGGTGACAATGCTGGGGTACCGTCCGAAGAACAGTCTTTTCAGTTAAGTCTCACAGCAGCAGTCTCATAGCAGCATTTACCTACGGGCAGGAGGGACGGAGCGACACCGCTCCGTATGGATGGACGTGAAGCGATACTTCCGTGGGCCGGTCATGTGGATCGTGCTGGCCGTCCTCGCCGTGGTCGTGCTGATGCAGGTCGTCGGCTCGTCGGGCGGCTACAAGACGGTGGACACCGCCGAGGTTGTCCAGGCGATCTCCAAGAACCAGGTCGAGCAGGCCAAACTGACCACCGGCGACGAGCAGATCATCAAGGTCGAGCTGAAGGACGGCCAGAAGGTCGACGGCAGCGACAAGGTCCAGGCCAGCTACATCGGCAACCAGGGCGTCGAGCTCGCCAACACCCTGCAGAAGAAGTACGAGGCCGGCGAGATCGAGAAGGGCTACACCGTCTCCCCGGAGCGGCAGAGCCCGTTCCTCTCGGTGCTGCTCTCGCTGCTGCCCTTCGTGCTCATCGTGGTCGTCTTCCTGTTCCTGATGAACCAGATGCAGGGCGGCGGCTCCCGGGTCATGAACTTCGGCAAGTCCAAGGCCAAGCTCATCACCAAGGACACCCCGAAGACCACCTTTGCCGACGTGGCCGGATCCGACGAGGCCGTCGAGGAGCTCCACGAGATCAAGGAGTTCCTGCAGGAGCCGGCGAAGTTCCAGGCCGTCGGCGCCAAGATCCCGAAGGGCGTACTGCTGTACGGCCCGCCCGGCACGGGCAAGACGCTGCTCGCACGCGCCGTCGCGGGCGAGGCAGGTGTCCCGTTCTACTCGATCTCCGGCTCCGACTTCGTCGAGATGTTCGTCGGTGTCGGTGCCTCCCGAGTCCGTGACCTCTTCGAGCAGGCCAAGGCGAACGCCCCGGCGATCGTCTTCGTCGACGAGATCGACGCGGTGGGCCGCCACCGCGGCGCCGGTCTCGGCGGAGGCCACGACGAGCGCGAGCAGACCCTGAACCAGCTCCTCGTCGAGATGGACGGCTTCGACGTGAAGGGCGGCGTCATCCTGATCGCCGCCACGAACCGGCCGGACATCCTCGACCCGGCACTGCTGCGCCCCGGCCGCTTCGACCGGCAGATCGCCGTCGACCGCCCGGACATGCAGGGCCGTCTGGAGATCCTCAAGGTCCACCAGAAGGGCAAGCCGGTCGCCCCGGACGTCGACCTCTCGGCCGTCGCCCGCCGCACCCCCGGCTTCACCGGTGCCGATCTGTCGAACGTGCTGAACGAGGCCGCCCTGCTGACGGCTCGCAGCGACCTGAAGCTGATCGACAACCACATGCTGGACGAGGCGATCGACCGCGTCGTGGCGGGCCCGCAGAAGCGGACCCGGATCATGTCCGACAAGGAGAAGAAGATCACCGCGTACCACGAGGGCGGCCACGCCCTGGTCGCGGCGGCCTCCCCGAACTCCGACCCGGTCCACAAGATCACGATCCTGTCCCGCGGCCGGGCCCTCGGCTACACGATGGTGCTCCCGGACGAGGACAAGTACTCGACCACGCGCAACGAGATGCTCGACCAGCTGGCATACATGCTGGGCGGGCGCGCGGCCGAGGAGCTCGTCTTCCACGACCCGACCACGGGCGCGGCGAACGACATCGAGAAGGCCACGGCCACGGCCCGCGCCATGGTCACGCAGTACGGCATGACCGAGCGGCTCGGCGCCATCAAGTTCGGCGGCGACAACACCGAGCCCTTCCTCGGTCGCGAGATGGCGCACCAGCGCGACTACTCGGAAGAGGTCGCGGCGCTGGTCGACGAAGAGGTCAAGAAGCTCATCGAGACCGCGCACAACGAGGCCTGGGAGATCCTCGTCGAGAACCGCGACGTTCTCGACAACCTGGTCCTCGCGCTGCTGGAGAAGGAGACCCTCGGCAAGGAGGAGATCGCCGAGATCTTCGCGCAGATCGTGAAGCGCCCGGCCCGCCCGGCGTGGACCGGCTCCTCACGGCGTACGCCGTCCACCCGCCCGCCCGTGCTCTCCCCGAAGGAGCTGGCACTGACCAACGGCGCGGCGGCGAGCGCGGTGAGCGCTTCGAGCACCACGGTGACCGATGTCACCAAGGCCCCGGCCGAGGCGGTCCAGGAGGAGCGCCCGGACGCCTGACCAGGCGGTTCTCGGGCCCACCGGCCCGAAACCCGGAATTAACGCCGTGCCTCCCAGGTTTTAGCCTGGGAGGCGCGGCGTTTTCGCGCCATGCCAGAGGACAGGAACGAGGCAGACATGACCGACCCGGTGACGCTGGACGGCGAGGGCACGATCGGCGAGTTCGACGAGAAGCGTGCCGAGAGCGCCGTGCGTGAACTCCTCATCGCGGTCGGCGAGGACCCGGACCGTGAGGGGCTGCGCGAGACGCCGGGGCGGGTGGCCCGGGCGTACAAGGAGCTCCTGGTGGGCCTGACGCAGAAGCCCGAGGACGTCCTGACGACGACGTTCGACCTGGGCCACGACGAGATGGTCCTGGTGAAGGACATCGAGATCGTAAGTCTGTGCGAACACCATCTCTTGCCGTTCCACGGTGTCGCGCACGTCGGGTACATCCCGGCCACAACAGGCAAGATCACAGGGCTGTCGAAACTGGCACGCCTCGTCGAGGTCTTCGCGCGCCGCCCACAGGTGCAGGAACGGCTCACGACGCAGATCGCCGACTCGCTCATGCGGATCCTCGAGGCCCGGGGGGCGATCGTCGTGATCGAGGCCGAGCACATGTGCATGTCGGTGCGCGGCATCCGTAAGCCCGGCGCCAAGACCACGACCTCGGCGGTGCGTGGTCAGCTGCGGGAGGCCTCGACGCGCGCCGAGGCGATGAGCCTGATACTGGCGCGATAACCGATTGCCAGTGGTGCCAGGTGCGGTCCCGATCAACGGAGTTGACCGCTGATCAGGGGGGATCGCGATCGGGCAGGGCCCCCGGTCGCCGGTCGACGGGAAGTGCATGGCTCGGACGGCTGTCACCGGGGTGACAGCCGTCAGGTACGTGAAGTGGTCGAGGCGGTCACGCACCGCGCCACATTCATTGCGGCGCCGGGGCAGCTGGTGGGTAAGCCCTACGACCGGGTACACGCCAGGGACACGGCCGGGACCGTTGCCGCGTGGCCCCATGCGTGCAAGCTGCGCCGAGCGCGCCTGGGCGTACCGAGCGACGAGTTCGGCTACTTCATCGGCGCGACGACGGCCACATCGGCGACCGTTTCGTCAGGAGTGGCCTTTGCCGCGCTCACCCTGTGCGGACGGCGCCGACAAGTACGACGTCTTCCTCGTCGTGAACGACGAAGGTTCGCCTCGCGGTACGCGACCTGCCTGACAGCTGCGACCGGGCCGCCCTGCCCGGCTGGAGCCGGTCACAGGACCGTCCGGCCGTCTTCGGCGTGATGTCCCGGGGTTCAGTGCGGAGTGGTCTTGTCGCATCCCGCTGACGCCATGGGGCAGTACACGGGGCGGCGACGCGCATCGGCTCCTGGAGGTCCGAAAGCCTGCCGTCCCGGACGTTCGCTCTCCACGGCTACCGGCTGGACTCGTACCCGACGTTCCTCGTGAACGGGTGCCTGGTCCGTGAGCAGTGGTGAGCCCGGATCGGGCCGGTCACGCCGCCGGGACCTGGCCCTTGCCGTTGTCCTCGTCCTCCGGGAGCTTGCAGACCCGCTCCAGGAAGAACGCCGCGGCGATCACTGCGAAGCCCGCCAGGACGGAGAACGCCGAGTAGATCGCCTGGTCACGGCGGGCCGGGATGTCGAGGGAGCCGAGCAGAAAGACGCCCACGCCGCCGTACATGCCGCTCACGAGGGCCGCGACCAGGGCGCTCGCCTGGCCGAAGACGACGGCACGTGCCGCCATCAGCGGTTCGACGCCCTTCGCGCCGGGCCGGCGCTCTCGCTGGGCGCGCAGGCGGGACCGGAGCGACAGCGCGGTCGCCGTCAGCACCGCGGCGATCGCCGCGAGGACGATCGGCGCGGCGATCGGCACGCTCGGCAGCGTGCCGAACGAGTCCCACAGCCGCGCGGCGCCCCACGACAGCACCCCGGCCACCACGAAGAGCCCGGCCAGTACCCCGAGCCGTAGTTGCTTCACCGCGTGTCCTTCGTGTTGGCGACCCTGAAGAGCGTAACGACTAATCGGGCAGACGGAGTTCCAGGTCCGCGCGCGTCACGATGCCCTCCCGGCCCACGGTCGCCAGCAGCTCCGCGACGGGCCCGCGACCCGGCAGCTTGGCCTCCGGTTCGACGTCGTACCAGGGAGCCAGCACGAACGCGCGCTCGTGCGCCCGCGGGTGCGGCAGGGTGAGGACGGGATCGTCGGAGACCACGTCCGCATACGCCACGATGTCCACGTCGATCGTCCGCGGACCCCAGCGCTCCTCGCGCACCCGGTCGTACGCCTCCTCGATCGCCTGGCCGCGCTCCAGCAGGGAGCTGGGCGGCAGCGTGGTCTTCACCACGACCACCGCGTTGAAGTACGAGGGCTGGGAGCCCGGCTCGACGCCCCAGGGCTCCGTCTCGTAGACGGGTGAGACGGCCTTCACCCGTACGCCGGGTGTGTCCTCCAGAGCGTCGATGGCGCCCTGGAGCGTGTCCAGCCGGTTGCCGAGGTTCGCGCCGAGGGCGATGACGGCCCGCTTGGGGTTCGACAGGGTGGTGTCCGCGGCGTCGACCTGCTCGACCACGGCGGCGGGCACGGGCTGCACGGTGGGGTCGCTCATGCTCGGCTCCGGTTGATCGTGACGGTCACATCGTCGAACGGGACGGTGATCGGGGCGTCCGGCTTGTGCACGACGACCTCTACCTCCTGGACTCCCTGGTGCTTGAGACACTGCTGGGCGATCCGCTCCGCGAGCGTCTCGATCAGATCCACGGGCTCGCCCTGGACGACGTCCACGACCTCCTCCGCCACCACCCCGTAGTGCACGGTCTTCGCCAGGTCGTCGTCGGCCGCCGCGGGGCGGGTGTCGATGCCGAGGACCAGGTCCACGATGAAGGTCTGGCCCTCCTCGCGTTCCCGGGGGAAGACGCCATGGTGCCCGCGGGCCTTGAGGCCGCGCAGCGCGACACGATCCACGCGAATCACTCCTGCTGTCGTAGGTCTTGCGCGCACGCTCCCGCGTGCGGGCGGCAGCGGTGCACGGAATCGAATCTACCTGCGGACACCGACAGCGCCCGCCCATGGGGGCTATGGACAGATCTGCCGGCGACTGATAGCGCCGCGCCTACCCCGTCCGCCGGAAAACAACCTTCCACCAGGGCACTTACCCGCTCAGGGGCCGGGCTCGTCGTCCTCTTCCTCGTCGGATTCGGCCAGAACAGGTGAACCGTGATGTGACCAGATCCTCCACCCGTCCGGTGTGCGCCGGAACACATTCGTGGCCACCACGAGCTGCCCGACGAGCGGCCCGAGCTCGCCGGCCTCCTCCGCGGGACCGCCGCTCAGGATGTTCTCGGTGCAGGTGACGACGGCCGTGTCGCCGGCCACGCTCACCCGCACGTCGGTGAGGAAGAACTGGATGTACTCGGTGTTCGCCATGATCAGCGCGTACGAGCGCAGTACCTCGCCGCGCCCGGAGAGCACCGGCCAGCCCGGGTGGACGCACGAGATGTCGTCGCCGCCGGCGCCGTTCAGCCAGAGTGTGGAGATCTCCTCGAAGTCGCCGCGCTCCATCGCCTCGTAGAAGGCGGTGTTGGCCGCCTCGACCCCTTCGACGTCCGTGCGGGAAGTCACCGGGCTCCCTCGGCGGACGCGGCTCCCCCGACGGCTCTGGCTCCCTCGACGGCCCTGGCGACGCGTACGGCGTCCGCCGTGGCCCTTACCTCATGGACCCGGACCGCCCAGGCGCCCTCGTGCGCGGCGATCGCGGAGACCGCGGCGGTGGCCGCGTCGCGTTCGCGGGCCGGGGGCGGGGTGGCGGCGCCCTCGGCCAGCACACGGCCGAGGAACCGCTTGCGGGAGGCCGCGACCAGCAGCGGGCGGCCCAGGGCGCGCAGGTCGGCGAGGTGGGCCACCAGGGCGAGGTCGTGCTCGGCGTGCTTGGCGAAGCCGAGGCCCGGGTCGATCACGATCCGTTCGGCGGCGATACCGCCGGTGACGACCGCGTCCATGCGCTCGCGCAGCTCGGCGACGACCTCGGCGACGACGTCCCCGTACACCGCACGGCTGTTCATGTCCTCGCTGAAGCCGCGCCAGTGCATGACGACGAACGGCACCTCGGCGGCGGCGACGGCCGGGATCATCTGCGGGTCGGCGAGGCCGCCGGAGACGTCGTTGACCAGCACCGCGCCGGCCGCGACCGCCTGGGCGGCGACCGAGGCACGCATGGTGTCGACGGAGACCGTGACGCCTTCGCCCGCCAGGCCCCGTACGACGGGGAGCACGCGGCGCAGTTCCTCGTCCTCGTCGACCCGGGTGGCGCCGGGCCGGGTGGACTCGCCGCCGACGTCGATGAGGTCGGCGCCCTCGGCGACGAGTTCGAGGCCGTGCTTGACCGCGGCCGTGGTGTCGAACCAGCGCCCTCCGTCGGAGAAGGAGTCAGGTGTCACGTTGACGACTCCCATGACCGCACAGCGGTCCCACTCCGGCAGGCCCGTGGCCGTGCCCCGTCCGCGCAAGGTACTCATGCGTCCAGCCTAGGCCCGTGCACCGCTCTCCCATGCCGCTGGCGCTCTCCTACGCGGCGCGGACCTCGCGCTCTGCCGTGGTGGCCGGGCGGATGTGGGCGCAGGGGCGTGCGGTGCGGGTCCGCCGGCGGCGGAAGGGGCGGGGCAGGGCGATGGTCACAAAGCCCTCCGCCTGCATCGCGGCGAAGCCGATCCGCGGCAGGTCGCGCGTGTTGCGGAACACCACGAAGCGGGGTTCCCAGCGGGGCCGGAACTTGGCGTTGAACTTGTACAGCGACTCGATCTGGAACCAGCGGGACAGAAAGACCAGCAGCCCGCGCCAGGTGCGCAGCACCGGTCCGGCGCCCAGCTTCTCGCCGCGTGCGAGCGCGGAGCGGAACATCGCGAAGTTCAGCGAGACCCGCTCGATGCCGAGCTTCGGGGACGCCTGCAGGGCGGCGACGATCAGGAGCTCGTTCATGCCGGGGTCGGCGGAGCGGTCGCGCCGCATGAGGTCCAGGGACATGCCGTCGGTGCCCCACGGGACGAAGTGGAGGACAGCCCTCAGGTCGCCGTACGGGGATGCCGCACCGGCGTCGTCCGCCCACCCGTCTCCCGCCGCCGCCCTGCCTGAGGCTCTCCCAGGGCCGGCGGCCTCGGGGGACCCCCATCGCGCGGCCCCTTCTGTCCTGTGGGCGGTGGCGATGACGCTGTCGCCGTCCGAGGGGTCGCCGATCCTGCCGAGGGCCATGGAGAAGCCGCGCTCGGTGTCCGTACCGCGCCAGTCCCCGGCGGCGCGTCGTATCCGCTCCAGTTCGCCGTCGGACAGGTCACGGACGCGGCGG
This sequence comes from Streptomyces sp. NPDC002133, assembly GCF_040296405.1. Classification (NCBI taxonomy): domain Bacteria; kingdom Bacillati; phylum Actinomycetota; class Actinomycetes; order Kitasatosporales; family Streptomycetaceae; genus Streptomyces; species Streptomyces sp. NPDC002133. The sequence continues at coordinate 25,356 of NZ_JBEOXF010000032.1, forward strand.
ACGCGGGTCTCGTAACCGTTCCGCTCGATGCGCTTCACCATCTGGCGCACGTTCCGCATCGCGCGCCCGCTGAGCGAGAAATCCGCGACGTCCACCACCGCCTCGTCGCCGAGTTCGAGGGCGTCCAGGCCCGTCTCACGGGTCCACACCTCGCCGCCGGTCTCGGAGCAGCCCATCACGGCGGGGGTCCAGGAGTGGGCCTTGGCCTCGTCCATGAAGCGCTCGATGGCGCCTGGCCAGGCCTCGACGTCGCCGATCGGGTCGCCGCTGGCGAGCATCACTCCGGAGACGACGCGATAGCAGACGGCGGCCTTGCCGCTCGGGGAGAAGACGACGCCCTTGTCGCGGCGGAGCGCGAAGTGGCCGAGGGAGTCGCGGCCGCCGTGCTTGGCGAGGAGTTCGCGCAGCCGGGCCTCGTCGTCCTCGGTGAGCCGGGCGGCGGGCTGCTCGGGGCGGAACGCGAGGTAGATGGTGGTGACGGCGGTGAGCAGGCCGAGCGCGCCCAACGAGTAGCCGACGGTCCAGTCGACGCCGCTCCGGTAGTCGACGGGGCCCTCGAGGCCGAAGAGGCCGAGCAGGACGTGTTCGAGGCGGTCGGTGAGACTGGGGCTGCCGACGACCTTGTACGGGTGGGCGCTGACGATCACCAGGCCGAGGCCGAGGGAACCGGCGCCCATCAGGACGAAGTTGGCGAGTGCCCACCAGCGGCTGCTCGGGTCGGGCAGCGCCGCGAACTGGCCGCGGTGGCGCAGCAGCAGCGCGAGCAGGGCCAGCGACAGCAGCACGCCGATGACGGAGTGGCGGTACAGGAACTGGGCGACCGCGCCCGCCGGCAGCAGGACGACGGCGGCCCGCCAGGCGCGCCGCTTGTTCCGCTTGAGGCCGTGGGCGAGGAGCAGCAGCAGGACGCCGGCGCTGAGCGAGAGCGCGGCGGCGAACGGGCCGAGGGCGCCGGGGAGCACCTCGGCGAAGGCGTGCATCCGGCTGTGCCGGAAGCGCGGGAACACGCCTGCGGCGATGTCGATCAGGCCGATGAAGGTGCAGGCCGTGCCGACCAGCGCGGGTACGGATTCGGCGCGGGGGCCCCTGAGGATCCGGCGTACCCGAACCGGAACCAGCCCCGACTTATCCCCATCTACCGTGACAGACATCGCTTCCCGTGGCTCCGAGAGAGATCGTGGAGTCCGTTGCCGCAGAACAGGCGGCTCGGACAATTTGCGCCCTCTAGGACGGCACTTCCGGGGAGCGGGTTCATCGCCTCTCAGGAAAATCTCACGTTCACGCCGTTCGTTCCCGTCTCACGGAAGAAGCTCGATCGCCCCATGGGTCTCACCAGCAACACCGTTCTGGCGCTGGCCGTGCTGGCCGCCGTGGCTCTCTTCGCCACGACGATCTGGCTGTGGCCACGGCTGTCCCGCCGCAGTTGGCGCGCCGTGCTCGGCAGGGTGGGGCTGCTGCTCGCGACGCAGCTGGCGCTCTTCGCCTCGGCCGGTCTCGCGGCCAACAAGTCCTTTCTGTTCTACGGCTCCTGGGCCGATCTGCTCGGCAGGGAGCAGGAGATGGGCGTGGTCGTCGACCACTCGCTGAGCAGCGAGCACATCAAGGTGACCGGCAAGCAGCAGCTGGACGTGCCGGGCGGTTGGCGGCCCGCGGTGGGCGGGCAGATCCAGAAGGTCGTGATCGAGGGCGAGAAGTCGGGCATCGACAGCCCGGCGTACGTCTATCTGCCGCCCGAGTACTTCCAGCCGGCGTACGCGAAGAAGACCTTTCCCGCGGCGGTCGTCCTGACGGGTTACCCGGGCACCGCGGAGAATCTGCTCAAGGGCCTCAAGTACCCGAGAACGGCGTACCAGCAGGCCAAGGGCAAGAAGATGCAGCCGATGATCCTGGTGATGCTGCGGCCCACGGTCGCACCGCCGCGCGACACCGAGTGCGTCGACATTCCGGGCGGACCGCAGACCGAGACGTTCTTCGCGAAGGACCTGCCGGCCGCCGTGTCGGAGACGTACCGGGTCGGCACCGAGCCCCGCAACTGGGGCTTCATGGGGAACTCGACCGGGGGCTACTGCGCGCTGAAGATCGCGCTGCACCACCCGGAGCGGTTCGCGGCGGGCGCGGGTCTGTCGGCGTACTACAAGGCCGCGGAGGACATGACGACGGGTGATCTCTTCCACGGGAACAGGAAGGAGCGGGACCGGGCGAATCTGCTGTGGAGCCTGGACCACCTGCCGCAGGGGAAGTCGTCCTTCCTCGTCACCACGTCCCGGCAGGGCGAGGGGAACCTGAAGGGGACGCTCGACTTCGTCAAGAAGGTGAGGGCGCCCGCCCGGGTCTCGTCCATCACGCTGGACAGCGGCGGGCACAACTTCACCACCTGGAAACGGGAGATCCCTCCGGCGCTGGTGTGGATGAGCGGCCGCCTCAGCGCGGTGTGACCTTCTCCACGGCGCCCACCGTCTGCAGTTCCACTTCGGTACGGGGGATGTCCTGCGCGTCCGCGTCGATGGAGCGGCGCAGCGCCTCGTGGAGCCGGGCCGGGGTCAGCACGCCGAGGAAACGTCCCGTCTCCTCCCGGTCGATGACCGCGATCCACCCCGCGTCGTGCTGCAGCATCGTGGCGAACGCGTGCTTGAGCGAGGCGCCGACGGGCAGCCAGGCCTCCATCCGGCGGGCGTGGTCCCGGACGGCTCCCTTGCCGACCGCGGCCTGATCGGCAGAGATCCAGCCGTGCAGCTTGTCCTCGCCGTCGAGGACGACGGCCCAGCGTGCCCCGAGCTCGCGGGGCAGCGGGTCGTGGAGATGGACGACCGGGGGCTGTTCGAGGTCGCCCTCCTCGATGGGGGTGACGGACAGCCGCTTCAGCCCGCGGTCCGCGCCGACGAAGTCCGCGACGTACGGCGTGGCGGGCGCGCCCAGCACGGTCGCCGGGGCGTCGAACTGCTCGATCCTGCCCTGTCCGTAGACGGCGATGCGGTCGCCGAGCCGCACGGCCTCCTCGATGTCGTGCGTGACGAAGAGGACCGTCTTGCGGACCGCCGCCTGGAGTCTGAGGAACTCGCTCTGGAGGTGGTCGCGGACGACCGGGTCGACCGCGCCGAAGGGCTCGTCCATCAGCAGGACCGGCGGGTCGGCCGCCAGCGCCCTGGCCACGCCGACGCGCTGGCGCTGGCCGCCGGAGAGCTGCTCGGGATAGCGGTCGCCGTACGTCCGGGGGTCCAGGCCGACGAGATCGAGGAGCTCGGCGGCGCGCTCCCGGGCCTTGGCGCGTTTCCAGCCCAGCAGATGGGGCACGGTGGCGGTGTTCTCCAGCACGGTCTTGTGGGGGAACAGCCCGACCTGCTGGATGACGTAGCCGATGTGGCGGCGCAGCTCGACGGGGTCCGCGGTGGATATGTCCTGACCATCGAGGAATATCCGGCCGCTGGTGGGCTCGATGAGCCGGTTGACCATTTTCATCGTGGTCGTCTTGCCGCAGCCGGAGGGTCCGACGAGCGTCACCAGTTCGCCTTCGGCGACCTCGAAGGTGAGGTCGTCGACGGCCGTGGTGCCGTCCGGGTAGCGCTTGGTGACGTGCTCGAATCGGATCATGCGTCCCATTGTGGCGGGTGGGGACCGGTCATGTGTGAAGGGCGTGTTGCCGGAACGCGAAGCTCCTCGGCGATTGTCAGTGGCGGGGGTTAGGGTCGGTTTCGGTCGGACATTCGATGGTTCGACGGCGGGCGGTGGGCGACGGGCGACGGGGGGTGGGGCACATGAGCGGGCAGAACTGCCTGGTCACGAACGACTGGATCTGCGGTGAATACCTCCGCTCCCGCAGCCAGGAGTTGATCGACGCCACAGTCCAGCATGTCTGGATCACGGTGGTGTCGGTGCTGATCGGGCTGGCCGTAGCCTTTCCGCTGGCGCTGCTCGCCCGGCGCAGTCCGCGCCTGACGGGTCCGGTCCTCGGTCTCACGACCGTGCTCTACACGGTTCCGTCGCTGGCGATGTTCTCGCTGCTGCTGCCGTTCTTCGGGCTTTCCGCCGCCCTGGTGATCACGGGCCTGGTGCTGTATTCGCTGACGATCCTCGTGCGGAACATCCTGGCCGGCCTGGAGGCCGTGCCGCAGGAGGCGCGTGAGGCGGCGCGGGGGATGGGGTACGGGCCGGGCAGGCTGCTGTGGGAGGTCGAGCTTCCGCTGGCCCTCCCGGCGCTGATGGCGGGCCTGCGGATCGCCACGGTGTCGACGGTCGCGCTCACCACCGTCGGCTCGATCGTCGGTCGCGGCGGTCTCGGCAATCTCATCGAGGACGCGCTGCCCAGCTTCTTCAAGGCCCAGGTGCTGACCGCGTCGGTGCTCTGTGTGCTGCTGGCCGTCGTCGCCGATCTGCTGCTGCTCGGCGTCCAGCGGCTGCTGACGCCCTGGACCCGAATAGGCACCGGCCGGACGCGGGAGGCCCACTGATGGGGATACTGGCCGACGCCTGGTCGTGGCTGGCCACGGCGTCCAACTGGGCTGGGGAGAGCGGCGCCTGGCACCGCCTCGGGGAGCATCTGTACGTCAGCGGGGTCGCCCTCGCACTGGCCTGCGCGGTCGCCCTGCCGGTCGCCCTGTATCTGGGCCACGTCGGACGCGGCGGTGCCCTCGCCGTCAATGTCTCCAACGCGGGGCGGGCCATCCCGGTCTTCGCGGTGCTCGCCCTGTTCATGGTGTCGCCGCTGCGCACTGCCGGATATGTCCCGACCGTCATCGCGCTGGTGCTGTTCGCGATACCGCCACTGCTCACCAACGCCTATGTGGGCATGCGGGAAGTGGACCGTTCGGTCGTGGAAGCCGCTCGCGGCATGGGGATGTCGGGCCGGCAGCTCTTCGCCCGGGTCGAGCTGCCCCTCGCGTACCCGATGCTGATGACCGGGCTGCGGTCCGCCGCCGTCCAGGTCGTCGCGACGGCGACGATCGCGGCGATGGTCGGTCAGGGCGGCCTCGGCCGCATCATCACGGCCGGCTTCAACACGTACAACACGCCTCAAGTGGTTGCGGGCGCTCTGCTCGTGGCCGTGCTCGCCCTCCTGGTGGAGGCCGTGCTGGTGCTGGTGGACCGCGTCTGCAGTCCCCTGCGCCCCCTGCGGAAATCCGTGTGACGACTCACTCCCTTGGATGGTGAACCTCATGAGCAGGACCTCGCGTATCGCGGGTGCGGTGCTGGGCTTCGTTGCCCTCGTCGGCTCGCTGGCCGCGTGCGGCGGCGACAGCCTGGAGCAGGAGAAGGGCGGTAGCGGCGGCTCCGGCGGTGACGCGGGCGGCGGCAAGAAGGGCACGTTGGTCGTCGGCGCCGCGGCGTTCACCGAGTCGAAGGTGCTCGCCGAGCTCTACGCGCAGGCGCTGGGCGACGCCGGGTACAGCACCTCTGTCACCACCGTGAAGAACCGGGAGCTGTACGAACCGTCGCTGGAGAAGGGCGAGATCGACGTCGTACCGGAATACGCGGCGACCATCGCGGAATTCCTCAACGCGAAGGCGAACGGCCCGAAGGCCCCGGAGGAGAAGCCGGTGGCGTCCAGCGATGTCGCGGCCACCGTCGCGGGGCTGCAGAAGCTCGCGGAGCCGCGCGGGCTGAAGGTGTTGCCCGCGGGCGGGGCGGTCGACCAGAACGCGTTCGCGGTGAGCATGGAATTCGCCGAGAAGAACAAGCTCAAGACTCTTTCCGATCTTGGCAAGTCGAAGATCAAGGTCAGGATCGCGGCCGGGGACGAGTGTGAAGTACGGCCGTTCTGCGCGCCCGGTCTGAAGAAGACCTACGGGATCGATGTGGCGGGCATCGATCCGAAGGGCGTCGGTACTCCGCAGGCGAAGCAGGCGGTCAAGGACGGTGAGGATCATCTGGTGCTCACCACCACCACCGACGCCACGCTGGAGAGTTTCGGTCTCGTGCTTCTGGAGGACGACAAGAAGCTCCAGAACGCGGACAACGTACTGCCGGTGGTCAACGCCAAGGACGCCGGAGCGCAGGAGATAGCCGACGTGCTCGGCAAGCTCACCGAGACGCTGACGACGCAGGATCTCGTGGAGCTGAACCGGAAGGTGGACGCGGAGCGCGCGAAGCCGGAGGACGCCGCCAGGGAGTATCTGGAGTCCAAGGGCCTGATCAAGAAGTAGCCGAGGGGGCCGCTCAAGTAAGCGGCGGGTAAAGGAAGTCGGCCCGGTGCGGCAAAGTCGCCAAGAGATTGCCGGGCCGACCCCCCATTCGTCGCCTACGCACGGTAAATTTCAGGCCATGCCACGTGGACGCCACCGCCATTCCCCACCTCTGCACCGGCTCCTCCCGCCCTCCGCGGTCGCGGGAGCTTCGGTTCTCTGTGCCGCCGGCGCCTGGCTTTTCGCGGATCCCGTCGTGCTGCGCACCTTCGTCGCGGCAGCGGCGGCAGCCGCGGTCACCGGCGCGGTGCTCATGCGCAGCTGGGACCGGAGCGCGGGCCGTCGCGTCGCCGACCTCACCCGTCTGCGCGCCAGCGACGCCTGGAAAACCGAGGAGCGCATAGCCGAGCTGGAGGCCGACCTCGACGAATCCCGCGAGCTGCGCCTCAAACTGGACGCGAAGCTCCGGTCCAAGCGGGTCGAACTCGCCGGACTGCGCAACGAGCACGCCGCGCTGCTGCGGCGGTACGCGACCGCCGAGACGGAGCGGGCCAGCGCGCTCGAAGGCCGCCGGCAGCTCGCGATCGAGGCCGCCGCGCCCAAGGAGCTTCTCCCCGCCGGTTCCACGCCGACGCCGTCCGCGTATCTGCGCGCCGCCAAGGCCCTGGAGGAACTGTCGCGCAACGCGGCGGCCCAGCAGGCCAGGCACACCGTCGAGGAGGCCCGTCGGCGCGATCTCGCCGAGCGGGCGCGGGAGGCGGACGAGCCGCAGGGGAAGCACGCGGCGGCCGCCGGGGGAGAGCAGCACACCCGCCCGTCGTCCGCCGTTCCCGCGAGGATTCCGGTGCCGGTTGCCGCGGCGATCGTTCCGTACACCGCACGCCAGGCCCCGCGCCCCCTGGGCGGCTTCGACTTCTTCGGCACGGGCGCCGGCGCGGGTGCGACAGAGGCCGCCGCCCAGCTCTCGGCGGTCCAGAACGAGGACCTCGCGGACGTGGTGGGCGAAGAGGCGCTGGCCGCCGCCGGAGGGAGCCCCGAGACGAAGCCCCGGGGGAAGACGGCGGACCGCGCGGTGGGCAAGGTCATCGACCTGACGGCGCACGACGAGACCGAGCAGCTGGACGTGGCGGAGCTGCGCAGCGCGATCTCCTGACGCACCCGGGAGCCCGGACGAGTCTGCACGACAAGACGCGTCCGGGCTCCCGGTATGTCGGGAACCGTGCGGCGTCCGGGCTCCCGGCCGTGCCCGCCGGGCTACTTGTCGATGTCGCCGACCACGAAGAACAGCGACCCCAGGATCGCCACCATGTCGGCGACCAGCGTGCCCGGCAGCAGCTCGGTCAGCGCCTGGATGTTGTTGAAGGACGCCGAGCGGAGCTTGAGCCGGTACGGGGTCTTCTCGCCCTTGGAGACCAGGTAGTAGCCGTTGATGCCGAGCGGGTTCTCGGTCCAGGCGTAGGTGTGGCCCTCGGGGGCCTTCAGGACCTTCGGCAGGCGCTGGTTGATCGGCCCGGGCGCCAGCTCGACGAGCCGGTCCAGGCAGGCGTCCGCGAGGTCGAGCGCGTTGTGGGTCTGCTCCAGCAGGCACTCGAAGCGGGCCAGACAGTCGCCCTCGGTACGGGTGACGACCCTGAGGGTGTCCTGGAGCTCGCCGTAGGCCAGGTACGGCTCGTCGCGTCGCAGGTCGAAGTCGACTCCCGAGGCGCGGGCGATCGGGCCGGAGACGCCGTACGCGTGCACGGCCTGCGGGGTAAGGACGCCGACGCCGCGTGTACGCCCGCGGAAGATCTCGTTGCCGAGGACGAGCCGGTCGTACACGTCCATGCGGGAGCGGACGTCGGCGACCGCCTCCCGGGCCCGGCCGGTCCAGCCGGCGGGCAGGTCCTCCTTGAGGCCGCCGACCCGGTTGAACATGTAGTGCATCCGGCCGCCGGAGACCTCCTCCATCACGGCCTGGAGCTCCTCGCGCTCATGGAAGGCATGGAAGACCGGGGTGATTCCGCCCAGTTCGAGGGGGTACGAGCCGAGGAACATCAGGTGGTTGAGGACCCGGTTCAGCTCGGCGAGGAGCGTCCGCGTCCAGATCGCCCGCTCCGGGACCTCCATGCCGAGCATGCGCTCGACGGCCATGACGACGCCGAGTTCGTTGGAGAAGGCGGACAGCCAGTCGTGGCGGTTGGCCAGCATCACGATCTGCCGGTAGTCGCGCGCCTCGAAGAGTTTTTCCGCGCCCCGGTGCATGTAGCCGATCACCGGCTCGGCGTGCAGGATGCGCTCTCCGTCGAGGACGATACGGAGGCGGAGCACGCCGTGGGTGGAGGGATGCTGCGGGCCGATGTTCAGCACCATGTCGGTGCTCTCGGCTGCGCCGCCGATGCCGATCGTCGTCTCCGTCATGGGCGACAGTATCCCTCGCGGCGCGGACATGGTGGGGCCCCGCCCAGGGTGCGGACACCCTCGACCGGCCCGGATCGGCTCCGAGGCCGCTGCGCGGGGTCCGGGGCGCCGGCCCCGGACCCCGAGCGGGCCCGCGGTCCGTGTGGCGCCGTCGGGCCTCCTGCGCCGACGGGCTTGGAGGGACGCCTCGCCCGCGCCCGACAGGGCGTCCGGGACAGATCGCGGGGGCAGTGGTCCGGGGCGGAGCCCGAAGGCGCGGGGTCCGGGGCCGGCGCCCCGGCTACCGGAAGGGGAGAGGTGGGGGCGGATCCGCCGGTACCCGCTGCAGCAGCCAGGTGAAGTCGCCGAGGCCGCCGCGCGCGGTCAGTTCGGCTGCCTCGCCGGCCGACGACAGGGCGCGCAGGTACGCCACGGGATCGGACGACGCCATGGCCAGGGGCGGGCGATCGCCCGTGACGCCGAGTCGGTGCAGGGCTTCGCGCTGGGGCACGAGTTCGAAGCCCGTGCCGGTCCCGGCCGACGTGGCACCCGCGCACGCGTCCAGTGCCACGTGCGCGGTGATGTCGCAGCTGCCGTCCGGGATCGGAGGAACCTCCCGTCCCGCGCGGAAGCCCGTCAGCGTTCCGAAGGGCGGCCGCGCCCCCGCGCGGTGCGCATAGTCGACGGCGACCGCAAGCCCCGCGTCGAGCGTCGCGACCGCCGCCGCCCACGCCTCGTCGCGCGGCCGCCCGATCTCCGCCCGAGCTCCGGGCTCCATCAGCGGCCACCAGCGGTCCAGCCATTCCGCGTCCGCCCCGGTCACCGGCTCCCCGAGGCGTTCCTCGCCGTCCGGGCGGTGCACCAGGACGTACCGGGCGACTCCCGCCTCGTCCACCTCCGCGACGTCCACCGGTACGTTGTCCAGCCACTCGTTCGCGAACAGCAGCCCGGTCACCCCCGTCGGCGGCCGCTCGACCCAGTCGATGCGCGGGTCCAGCTCCTCCGGGCGCCCTGCGCGCTCGACGGCGCAGGCCCGTACGGGACGACCGTCCGGCAGCCGCCCGCCGGGGAGCGCCGCCAGCACGGCCGTCAGCAGCTCCCCCCGCCCGGCGCCCATGTCGACCAGCATGATCCCGGAGGCGCCCGGCAAGGACTCCGCGGTCTCGGCCAGGAGCCGGGCGACCGCGGAGGCGTAGAGCGGCGACGCGTGGACCGACGTACGGAAGTGACCGGCCGGCCCCTCCGGTCGCCGGTAGAACCCGTCGGGGCCGTACAGCGCCCGCTCGGTCGCCTGTCGCCAGGGGAGCCAGCCCGCGGCCGGATCGTCCGTCGCCTGATTTGTCGGCTCGTTCGTCACGCGTGCCAGTCTCCACCTTGCGGAGTAGGCGTCCGCCGACCGGATCGGCCCTCCGGTTGACCCGTGCACCTTTCCGCTTTCCCTACGCTGGGTTACGTGCAGCGTCTCTACGACTTCATCCGCAGACACCCGACAGGCGTCGACAGCTTCTGGGCCGTCCTCCTCTTCGGGTTCTCCATGCTGTGGGTGGTCCAGGGGAACGTGGGGAACGAGCCCAGGATCGCGGCCGCCGTCATCGTCCTGCTCCTCTGCCTCACCGTCGCGCTGCGCCGCCGCGCACCCGAGAAGATGCTGCTGCTCGTGGCCGCTCTCGGCGTCGCCCAGCTCGCGCTCGACATCCACGTCAATGCGGCGGACTTCGCGATACTCGTGATCATCTACACGGTCGCCGCGCACGACGGCCCTCGCTGGGCCTCCCACCTGGCGCTCGTCGGCGGACTGTCCGCGGCCACGTTCTCCCAGATGCGCTGGCCCGTCGAGAACACCGGCATCGGCGGAAGGATCTTCTTCACGGTCGTCATGAGCGTCCCGTTCGCGCTCGCCTGGGTGCTCGGTGACTCGCTGCGCACCCGTCGCGCGTACTTCGCCCAGCTGGAGGAGCGCGCCTCCAGGCTGGAGAAGGAGCGCGAGGCGCAGGCGAAGGTCGCCGTCGCCGGCGAGCGCGCCCGGATCGCCCGCGAGCTCCACGACGTCGTCGCGCACAACGTCTCGGTGATGGTGGTCCAGGCCGACGGCGCCGCGTACGTCCTGGACGCCGCGCCCGACCAGGCGCGGCAGGCCCTGGAGACCATCTCCAGCACCGGCCGCCAGGCACTCGCCGAGATGCGCCGGCTGCTGGGCGTGCTGCGCACCGGCGACGCCCCGGAGAGCGGGGAGTACGTGCCGCAGCCGGACGTCCGGCAGATCGAGGACCTGGTCGAGCAGGTGCGCCATGCCGGCCTCGCCGTCGACTTCAAGATCGAGGGCACCCCGCGGCCGCTTCCGAGCGGAGTGGAGCTGACGGCGTACCGCATCGTGCAGGAGGCCCTCACCAACACCCGCAAGCACGGCGGCCCGGACGCCGGGGCGAGCGTGCGGCTCGTGTACTTCGACGACGGGCTCGGGCTGCTGGTCGAGGACGACGGCCGGGGAGCTTCGCACGAGATGTACGAGGACGGCGGCGCGGACGGCAGGGGCCACGGCCTCATCGGCATGCGGGAGCGCGTCGGTATGGTCGGCGGCACGCTCGACGCGGGGCCACGGCCGGGCGGCGGGTTCCGGATCAGCGCACTGCTCCCGCTCAAGCCCGCCCACTAGAAGCCCACGAGAAGCCCACGAGGCGCCCGAAGACGTCCATGTGACGCCGGAAGACGCCCATGAGACGCCCACGAGACGCCCACGAGACAAGGGACCCTGCACATGACGATCCGCGTGATGCTCGTCGACGACCAGGTGCTGCTGCGCACGGGATTCCGCATGGTGCTCGCCGCGCAGCCGGACATGGACGTCGTGGCCGAGGCGGGCGACGGGGCCGAGGCGATCGAGATCCTTCGCTCGACGGCCGTGGACGTGGTGCTGATGGACGTACGCATGCCGAAGCTCGACGGCGTGGAGGCGACGCGCCGCATCTGCGCGGAGCCGGACGCACCGAAGGTGATCATCCTGACCACTTTCGACCTCGACGAGTACGCCTTCTCCGGGCTCAAGGCGGGCGCCAGCGGCTTCATGCTGAAGGACGTGCCGCCGGGCGAGCTGCTCGGCGCCATCCGCTCCGTGCACAGCGGCGACGCGGTCGTCGCGCCGTCCACGACCCGCCGCCTCCTGGACCGGTTCTCGCCGATGCTGCCGTCACCGGGCGGGCCGCCTCAGCACAAGGAGCTGGCGCGGCTCACCGACCGCGAGCGCGAGGTCATGCTGCTGGTCGCACAGGGCCTGTCGAACGGTGAGATCGCCGCACGGCTCGTTCTGTCCGAGGCCACGGTCAAGACCCACGTCGGCCGCATCCTCACCAAGCTGAACCTGCGCGACCGTGTGCAGGTGGTCGTGCTCGCGTACGAGACGGGCCTGGTGCGGGCGGGCGGCGGGGCGGTCTGAGCGGTCCCGCCCACTCCGCGATCGAACACGTACACGCCGCTGCGGCACAGGCCGCCCGGGGCGAGGGCCGGCCGTTGTCCCGCATCCGCTTCGACCGGCCTTCCGCTACGTCCGGCCTTCCGCTTCGACCGACCCTGCCCTCACCGGCCCTCCGCTTCGACCGGCCTCCGGTTCAGCGCAGGACGGTCTCCAGGAAGTCGCTGCCGAGCCGGGCCACGACCGAGACGTCCAGCTGGTGCAGCACGTACCGGCCGTGCCGCCGGGTCGTGATCAGACCGGCCTTCTTCAGGACCGACAGATGGCGCGAGACCTCCGGCGGGGTGATGCCGTGCGCGTCGGCCAGCTCGCCCGTCGTGTACGGGGCACGGGCGAGGTTGCGGCACAGCCGCATGCGCATGGGGTGGGCGAGTGCCTCCATCCGGAGTTTGAGCAGCTGCACCGAGGCGAGGCCGGGGAGCTCGGGAGCGGCGACGGGATACTGCACGACCGGCCGCCAGCCGGGCGCGTGCAGCACCATCAGATGCGGCCAGCCGAAGCTGGACGGCAGGAAGGTGACCCCGGCGCCGACGGCGGGGTCGAGGGCGGTCGTGTGGCCCACCGTCAGCTTGTCGGCCTCGATACGGCCCGTCGCCTCGTCGAGCGAGAGCGCGGGGGACACGGCACGCAGCGCCTCCGCGAGGCCCTTGTGGCGCAGGATCTCGGTCTTGTGGCGGGCGTCGGCGGCGAGCTGGGTGCGGACGCGGTTCCAGGTGTCGGCGAAGAAGGCCTGTTCACAGTCCTCGAAGAGGCGCCGCAGCCAGGTTCGTACGGAGGCGGGGTCGTCCAGCAGCCGCCGGGCGAAGTCCAGCTGCTTGGGGCCGCGGGTGGCGGCGAGCTCCAGCGCACGGTCGCGGTTCACGGGGCCGCCCACGGCGTACCAACTGGAGCAGGTGAACTCCATGGTGCAGGCGACGAACCGCTCGTCGTCGAGCCGGTCCATCATGTCCAGCTCCTCGGCGAGGGTGGCGCCCGTGCGGCCGTCGCCGCGTATGCCGGAGAACGGCATGAACACGTCCGAGAAGGTCGACGTCCACAGGAAGTCCGCCTCGTGCAGCCGGTCGGCGAGATCGGGCTTCAGCCCGGCCGCGGTGGCTGTCGCCCAGCCGTGCAGCCCCGGGTGGTGCCCGGGCTCGGCCAGTGCGTGCAGGGCGACGCCCAGCTCGGCGAGGGGCGAGATCTCGAAGAGGACGCGCTCGGGAGGCAGGCCCGCGATGTCGATGGTGACGCTCACGGTTCCTATGGTGCGGGGTAGACGGGGCGGTCCGTCGCGCCGTTTGACGGTGCCGGTCAATCGACGCGCGAGAGCAGCGGTGCGGACGGAGCCTGAAGGCATGGACGCCATCCAGCAGCACCTCCTGGACACCTACCGCGCCGCCCGGCACGGCACCCCTGTGCCGCCGCCTCCGGGCCGCGAAGACTGGCGGACGCTCCGGTCCCTCCGCGACCACCACCGCTTCACCAAGGTCCTCGCAGGACGCCCCCTCCATCCCCTCCGCACGGCCACGACCCGCCTTTTCCACCGGGGGAGCCCTCGCTGTTCCTAGGGCGCACCCTGTCGACCGCGTCCAGCGCGTCCCAGCGCCGCCGGACCCCGGCACCGGCGCGCGCCAACCCCGTGCGCCTCCACAGGCTGTGGACAACCCGAAGCCTCGTCGAAACGCTGGCGTAGCATGACGAAGAATCGTCCGGTACCCCCCGCGGACTGGAACGGAAGGCCATCGCCGCGTGAACGCACCACCACCCTCATCCACCCCGCCCGCATCCGAGCCACTCGACCCCAGGGACCGCCCGGCCCGCCTCACCGTGGGTGTCGTGGGTGCAGGCCGCGTCGGCCCGGCCCTCGCCGCGTCGCTCCAGCTGGCGGGCCATCGCCCGATCGCGGTCTCCGGCGTGTCCGACGCCTCCCGTCGCCGCGCCGCCGTCCTGCTGCCCGACGTGCCGTTGGTCGCACCCGCCGAGGTCCTCGCCCGCGCCGAGCTGGTGCTGCTCACGGTTCCCGACGACGCCCTGCCCGGCCTGGTCGAAGGCCTCGCCGAGACCGGAGCAGTGCGCCCCGGCCAGCTCCTCGTGCACACGTCCGGGCGGTACGGCACGACCGTGCTCGACCCCGCCCGCCGGGCCGGCGCCCTCCCGCTCGCGCTGCACCCCGCCATGACCTTCACGGGGACGAGCGTCGACGTGCAGCGGCTGGCCGGCTGCTCCTTCGGGGTCACCGCCCCCGCCGAGCTGCGGCTCGCGGCCGAGGCGCTGGTCATCGAGATGGGCGGCGAGCCCGAGTGGATCGAGGAGGAGGCCCGACCGCTCTACCACGCGGCCCTCGCCATCGGTGCGAACCACCTCGTCACCCTGGTGGCCCAGTCCATGGAGCTGCTGCGCGCCGCGGGCGTCTCGTCGCCCGACCGCATGCTCGGCCCGCTCCTCGGCGCGGCGCTCGACAACGCCCTGCGTTCGGGCGACGCCGCGCTCACGGGCCCGGTCGCGCGCGGCGACGCCGGCACGGTGGCGGCGCACGTCGCGGAGCTGCGCAAGCACGCGCCGGGCACCGTCGCCGGTTATCTGGCGATGGCCCGTACGACCGCGGACCGCGCGCTGGCGCACGGACTGCTCAAGCCGGAGCTGGCCGAGGACCTGCTGGGGGTACTGGCCGAGGGAGACAACCGATGAGCCGTGACGCCGGGCTGATCCACACGCGCGACGAGCTGAACGACCGCCTCGACCGCTCGCCGGGCGGTCCTGTTGCCGTCGTCATGACCATGGGCGCGCTGCACGAGGGCCACGCCACCCTCGTCCGCACGGCCCGTGAGCACGTCGGCCGCAAGGGCACCGTCGTCGTCACCGTCTTCGTCAACCCGCTGCAGTTCGGCGCGGGCGAGGACCTCGACCGCTACCCGCGCACCCTGGACGCCGATGTGAAGACCGCGCAGGAGGCGGGCGCGGACCTCGTGTTCGCCCCGTCCGTGGACGAGGTCTACCCCGGTGGCGAACCGCAGGTCAGGATCTCCGCGGGTCCGATGGGCGAGCTCCTCGAGGGCACGTTCCGCCCCGGCCACTTCGACGGCATGCTCACGGTGGTCGCCAAGCTCCTCCACCTCACCCGGCCCGACGTCGCGCTCTTCGGCCAGAAGGACGCCCAGCAGCTGGCCCTGATCCGGCGGATGGTCCGCGATCTGAACTTCCCGGTGGAGATCGTCGGCGTCCCGACCGTGCGCGAGTCGGACGGCCTCGCGCTCTCCAGCCGCAACCGCTACCTGGCGCCCGACGAGCGGAGGACCGCGCTCGCGCTCTCCCGGGCCCTCTTCGCCGCCCACGACCGGCTCGCCGCCCAGCAGGCGCTGCGCGCCCGCGCCGAGTCCGCCCCGGCGCCGACGGCCCGTGCCGCCGCGCTCTCCGCGCTCGGCGAGGCCCGTGCGGCCGCCGATGCGCACGCGGTGGCCGCGGCCCAGCCGGGCGGTGGGGCCGATGCCGTACGGGCGGCCGCACGTGCCGTGCTGGAGGAGGTGGCCAAGGCGGTGCCGCCGCTGGACCTGGACTACCTGGCGCTGGTCGACCCTGCCGACTTCACCGAGGTCCCGGACGCGTACGAGGGCGAGGCCGTCCTGGCCGTCGCCGCGCGGATCGGATCGACGCGGCTGATCGACAACATTCCCCTGACCTTCGGAGCGCCCGCATGACCGCGACCGGAAGTGGCCAAGACTCCGGCACCGGAACCGGCGCCGCCCTCCGCACCGACGACGGCCCCGGCGCCTGCCCCGCGCCCGGCCCCGGCGTACGGCTGAACGCCCCCGCTCCCGGCTGGGCCATCGACGCCGATGTCGTCGTGGTCGGCTCCGGGGTCGCGGGCCTGACGGCGGCACTGCGCTGCACGGCCGCGGGGCTGCGTACGGTCGTGGTCACCAAGGCCCTCCTCGACGACGGCTCCACCCGCTGGGCCCAGGGCGGTATCGCGGCCGCGCTCGGCGACGGCGACACCCCCGAGCAGCACTTGGCGGACACGTTGGTCGCGGGGGCCGGGCTGTGCGACGAGGAGGCCGTACGGACCCTGGTCACCGAGGGCCCCGACGCGGTGCGGCGGCTGATAGGGACGGGCGCGCAGTTCGACCTGGACGCGGGCGGGGACATCGCGCTCACCCGCGAGGGCGGCCACCACCGGCGCCGGATCGCGCACGCGGGCGGCGATGCCACGGGCGCCGAGATCTCGCGGGCGCTGGTCACGGCGATACGCGAGCGGGCGATACGCATCATCGAGCACGCGCTGGTCATCGACCTGCTGACGGACGAGGACGGCCGTGCGTCAGGAATCACCCTGCACGTCATGGGCGAGGGCCAGCACGACGGCGTCGGCGCGGTCCACGCACCCGCCGTGGTCCTGGCGACCGGCGGCATGGGGCAGGCCTTCTCGGCCACGACCAACCCGTCGGTGTCCACCGGCGACGGGGTCGCACTCGCGCTCCGGGCCGGTGCCGAGGTGAGCGACCTCGAATTCGTCCAGTTCCACCCGACGGTCCTCTTCCTGGGCCGGGAATCCGAGGGCCAGCAGCCCCTGGTCTCCGAGGCGGTCCGGGGCGAGGGCGCCCATCTCGTCGACGCCTCCGGCATCCGCTTCATGGTCGGGCAGCACGAGCTCGCCGAGCTCGCCCCCCGCGACATCGTCGCCAAGGGCATCATGCGCCGCATGCAGGAGCAGGGTGCGGACCACATGTTCCTCGACGCCCGCCACTTCGGCGCCGAGATGTGGGAGACCCGCTTCCCGACGATCCTGGCGGCCTGCCGCGCCCATGGCATCGACCCGGTGACCGAGCCGATCCCGGTCGCCCCCGCGGCCCACTACGCCTCCGGCGGCATCCGCACCGACCTCCACGGCCGCACCACCGTCCCCGGGCTCTACGCCTGCGGTGAGGTCGCCTGCACGGGCGTCCACGGCGCCAACCGCCTGGCCTCCAACTCGCTGCTGGAGGGCCTGGTCTTCGCGGAACGCATCGCCACGGCGGTCGCGACCGATCCGTCGCCCGCCGGGCCTGCCGCGTCCGCGCCGGACCCGACGCCCGCGCAGCCCCCCGTGCCACTGCTCCTCCCCGAGGCGCGGCACGAGATCCAGCAGATCATGACCCACGGCGCCGGCGTGCTCCGGTCCGCCGCGAGCCTCGACGGCGCCGCCGAGGCGCTGGAGGCGCTGCACCTGTCCGCGGTGAACGGTGCCGAGGAGTTCGACAAGTCCGCCGAGCCCGGCGTGGAGGCCTGGGAGGCCACCAACCTCCTGCTCGTCTCGCGCGTCCTCGTCGCCGCCGCTCGCGAGCGCGCGGAGACCCGCGGGTGCCACTGGCGCGAGGACCACCCCGACCGCGACGACGCGGAGTGGCGGCGCCATATTGTCGTACGGCTCACTCCTGACCGACATCTCGTCGTGCGCCGCACCGGCACCGAGTCCTTTCCCCCCGTCACCCCCCTTGCCCCCAGGGAGCCGCAACAGTGAGCACGCCCGAAGAACGTCCGGAGCCCGTGGACGTACCTCTGATCCAGATCAGCGCACCCGCCTCCGCGTCCGACGACACGGCGGGCGGCTGCGGCGAGGACTGCGGCTGCGCCGAGGGGGTGTACGAGTGCGGTCTGGACCCCGCCCTCGCCGAGCTCCTCGCCGAGGCGGGCCTCGACCCCGTCCAGGTCGAGGACATCGCGCACCTCGCGATCGAGGAGGACCTCGACGGCGGCGTGGACATCACGACCGTCGCCACCGTCCCCGAGGACGCCGTCGCCACCGGCGACTTCACCGCCCGGGATGCCGGCGTCGTCGCGGGCCTGCGCGTCGCCGAGGCGGTCCTCTCGATCGTCTGCACCGACGCGTTCGAGGTCGAGCGGCACGTCGAGGACGGTGACCGCGTAGAGGCGGGCCAGAAGCTGCTCTCCGTCACCGCCCGCACCCGGGACCTCCTCACCGGCGAGCGCAGTGCCCTCAACATCCTCTGCCGCCTCTCCGGCATCGCCACCGCCACCCGTGCCTGGGCCGACCTCCTTGGCGGCACCAACGCCCGCGTGCGCGACACCCGCAAGACGACCCCGGGCCTGCGCGCCCTGGAGAAGTACGCCGTGCGCTGCGGCGGCGGCGTCAACCACCGCATGTCGCTGTCCGACGCGGCCCTCGTCAAGGACAACCACGTCGTCGCCGCGGGTGGCGTCGCCCAGGCCTTCAAGGCCGTACGGGAGAAGCTCGTCGAGCTCGGCACCCCGGACCTCCCCATCGAGGTCGAGGTCGACACCCTCCACCAGGTCCGTGAGGTCCTGGACGCCGGTGCCGACCTGATCCTGCTCGACAACTTCACCCCGACCGAGACCGAAGAGGCGGTCGCCCTCGTCAAGAACCGCGCGGTCCTCGAGTCCTCCGGCCGGCTCACGCTGGCCAACGCCCGGGCGTACGCCGAGACCGGCGTCGACTACCTCGCCGTCGGCGCCCTCACCCACTCGTCCGCGATTCTCGACATCGGCCTCGACCTGCGAGAGGCCCGGGACTGATGCTGCTCACCATCGATGTCGGCAACACCCATACCGTCCTCGGCCTGTTCGACGGCGAGGACATCGTGGAGCACTGGCGCGTCTCCACCGACCCGCGCCGCACCGCCGACGAACTCGCGGTGCTCCTCAACGGCCTGATGGGCATGCATCCGCTGCTCGGCGTGGAGCTCGGCGACGGCATCGAGGGCATCTCCATCTGCGCCACCGTCCCCTCCGTGCTGCACGAGCTGCGCGAGGTGACCCGCCGCTACTACGGCGACGTCCCCGCCGTCCTGGTCGAGCCCGGCGTCAAGACGGGTGTGCCGGTCCTCACGGACAACCCCAAGGAGGTCGGCGCCGACCGCATCATCAACGCGGTCGCCGCCGTCGAGCTCTACGGCGGACCGGCGATCGTCGTCGACTTCGGCACGGCCACGACCTTCGACGCGGTGAGCGCGCGCGGGGAGTACGCGGGCGGCGTCATCGCCCCCGGCATCGAGATCTCGGTCGATGCCCTCGGCGTCAGGGGCGCCCAGCTCCGCAAGATCGAGCTGGCGCGCCCGCGCAGCGTGATCGGCAAGAACACCGTGGAGGCGATGCAGTCGGGCATCGTGTACGGCTTCGCGGGCCAGGTGGACGGTGTCGTGGAGCGCATGAAGCGCGAGCTGGCCGACGATCCGGAGGACGTCACCGTGATCGCCACCGGCGGACTGGCGCCGGTCGTGCTGGCCGAGTCCTCCGCGATCGACGAGCACGAGCCGTGGCTGACGTTGATCGGCCTGCGGCTCGTGTACGAGCGGAACGTCTCCCGTATGTGACCGCCCGCTCGCCGCGGGCGCCGCACGGGTCGGCCGGCGAGCGCCGCGTCCGCGCCGTACGGGCCGGGCACGCGCCGTCACGCGAAGCGGCGCCGCGCCACGTATCCGGGGTAAACGAATTTTGTCCGATTAGCGCGTACTGTCGGCGCATGCCCACGCCATACGGATCCCGTGGCGGCATGGCGTTCAGCGCGGACGAGCTGCGTGTGCTCCGACGCGCCCTCGCCGTCGCCCTCAATCCCGCCCAGCCCCGCGAGAACGTCGTCCAGGACTGTCTGCGGCTCGCCGAGTCCGTGGACGAGGCCGTGAGCGAGGCGGAGCGGCTGCGCGCGTTCCTGCTCGCCGACCTCGTCCGCTACCGTGCCGCACTCCCCGGCTCGTCCGGCGGCTATCTGGAGCTCCTCCAGGACGCCCTGGCCGCCGGCTACGACCCCCGCCCCGAGGATCTCGCGGCCCTGCGCGGCCTCCAGCACCGCACGCCCGTCGCGGCCGAGCTGCTGGAGCGCTGCCAGGGCCTCGCGGAACAGTCGGTGCGCGCCCGCCTCGCCCGCCGCACCACGACCTCCGCCGCGCCGGCCGCGCCCGCCTCCCGGGCGCGACTGACGGCCCTCCCCGGTGGGCTGGCCGCCGCAGGCGACAAACCGGAGCCCCGCCCTGCCGCCCCGAAGCCGTCCCCCGCCCCCTCTCCCGCGCCGCGACCGGACCGTCCGATCCCCACGCCCGGCGAGGTCTTCCCCCCGCGCCGCAAGCCCACGCCCCCGCCGGAGGAGCGGGCTGCCGGATAGCTACTCTGGAGGACATGGACTACGTATCCGCGCTCCTGCCCCCCGTCGTGATGGCCGCCTTCTTCATCGGTCTCGTCGTGACGATCGTCAAGAGCCAGGGCGGACCCAACAAGGCCAAGGAGGACGACGCCGTGGACGCGGCGATCGCCCGCACGGAGGCCGCCGGGCCGTCCACCCCGGCGGACCGCCCGACCGGGGCCTGAATCCGGGGCTGCCCGGCCCTGGAGGTCCCGACCCTCCTCATGGACGTACGGCCGCCCACGGCCGTACGTCCTTTTTCGTACCAGAACTACGTCAATAGCCATCCATTCAGACATCTCCCACTATGGTGGCGATGTGCCCCGCCAATTGGGAGAGCTCGAAGACGCCGTCATGACACGGATCTGGCAATGGAACCGCCCGGTGACCGTGCGGGAAGTCCTGGAAGATCTGCAGCAGGAACGGTCCATCGCCTACACGACCGTCATGACGGTAATGGACAATCTCCATCAGAAGGGCTGGGTGCGCAGGGAAGTCGAAGGGCGCGCCTATCGATATACCGCGGTCTCCACCAGGCCCGCGTACTCGGCCGCACTGATGAACGAAGCATGGTCGAAGAGTGACAACCCCGCGGCGGCCCTTGTCGCCTTCTTCGGCATGATGTCGCAGGAGCAACGCGAGGCGCTCCAGGACGCGATGCGCATCGTTCAGCCCCAGATCCAGGAAGGGGCTGCGGAAGGCGCGAGGGAAGAGCCCCGTGAGGCCTCCGGGCAAGCGCCTCCCGAACAGCGCGGTGAGGGCGACGACGAGGCGGGTGGAGCGGGGCGATAGCGTCCGCTCATGTCCTCAGTGCATCCGCTTCCCAATGCCGCAGCAAATGCCGTCACCGTACGGCGGGCCAGGACCAGCGATGTACCGGCCGTGCGCCGGCTCGTCGATCCTTACGTGAGCGAAGGCATCCTGCTCGACAAAGCGACGGTGACGCTTTACGAGGACATCCAGGAGTTCTGGGTCGCGGAACGCGATGCCGACGCCCGAGTGGTCGGCTGCGGCGCTCTCCACGTCATGTGGGAAGATCTCGCCGAAGTGCGCACTCTGGCAGTGGACCCTCAGGTGAAGGGTCACGGCATCGGCCGTCAGGTGCTGGAGCAGCTGTTGCACACCGCTCGCTGGCTGGGAGTGCGCCGGGTTTTCTGCCTCACCTTCGAAGTCGACTTCTTCACCGAGCACGGCTTCGTGGAGATCGGTGAGACACCGGTCGACGGAGATGTGTACAGCGAGCTCCTGCGTTCCTATGACGAGGGTGTCGCCGAGTTCCTGGGCCTCGAACGAGTGAAGCCGAACACCTTGGGCAACAGCCGCATGCTTCTGCACCTGTGATCGAACCGGGCGGAACGCGGACCGGAACGTGGATCGGAAGGCCGTCGGGAACAGCGGTCGGAAGACGGGCCGGAACGACGACCGGTCTCTATGTCCGAATCGCGCATGTTTCCCGCGTTCTCGAGGTTCTGAACCTCTGCCGAGGGTTTGTGTTTTCCAGGGAAAAGCGGTTTCCTTTCCGCGTACTGCATTTTCGATGAAAGGAAATCCGGTGGCACAGAAGGTTCAGGTCCTTCTTGTCGACGACCTCGACGGCGGCGAGGCGGACGAGACCGTGACATTCGCGCTGGACGGCAAGACCTACGAGATCGACCTCACCACCGCCAACGCCGACAACCTCCGCAGCCTCCTCGACCCGTACACCAAGGGCGGGCGGCGGACCGGTGGCCGTGCCGCGACGGGCCGTGGCAAGGGCCGCGCGGCCGCGACGGGCAGCAAGGACACGGCGGAGATCCGCAAGTGGGCCAAGGAGAACGGCTACAGCGTCAACGACCGCGGCCGCGTTCCCGCCGAGATCCGCGAGGCCTACGAGAAGGCCAACGGCTGAGCCGCACGCAGCAACCGGGCCCGGTGGCATGCATGCGCCGCCGTGGCCACGAGCCGTACGAGGTCGGGGGTGCCCCCAACGCCCCCGGGTCCGGCACTCTGCCCGACGGGGGCGAGCGTCGGCAGTGACGGCTCCACCTCGCGCCCCGGTTCCGGGGGCCGCACCCACCGGGCGGCCCCCTGCGCGACGGGAAAGCCGGGCGGTGCCGGGGCGGACATCCGCATACCCGTGCCGAGGGCGGTCAGATCGAGACCGATCCCGCCCCATTCCAGCCAGTCGAGCAGCCCCGGCAGCTCCTCGGCGCTGCCCGCGGCCACCAGCAGCCGCATCCTCGCCCGGCCCCCCGCCCGGGGGACCCTGCCCGTGATCGCGACCGGGCCGGTCCGTTCGTGCCGCCTGAGCAGGGCGAATCCCGCATCGGCAGGGAGCTCCAGTACATCGAAGCGGAGCCCGGTCGGCAGCTGCACCGGCCGACCCCCGGCCGTGGCCCACCCGAGCTCGTTCTCGTACCAGCGCGCGACGCCGTCGTCGAGCGGCGCCGGTACCGGCAGCGACAGATGGGCGAGCGGGACATGGGAGTCCATGCCCCGGGAACTTCCGAGCCCACCTGATGGTTACGCATTGTTGCTGGCGGATTGCACAGTGTGGCCGAAACTGGGGATGTCGACGTATTCGGCGACGCAAGGATGTTCGCCCATAGCTGAGGGAACCGGCGTTCGCCGCATGGAGTGTCAGTGCTTGCGGGTAAGACATCCCTAGTGAGGACGGGCGACACGCAGTCTTCGGGGTCTCACGTTCGCCATCGGCGTACAGGTGGCACGGGTAACTGCCTGGCCTGCGGGAACATCGTCTCGCACCATCAAGTTAGAGCAGTTGTCGGCGTTCGGGGCAGGAGGGCAGCGACGGGTGTCGGCAGTTGGAATGAGCGGTCCCCGCTTGCGGGACTAAGCTGCGGAAGGACAGGGAGGGGATCGACCCCTTACTGACTGACCGCTCTGAGGAGCGATTAACGATGTTCGAGAGGTTCACCGACCGCGCGCGGCGGGTTGTCGTCCTGGCTCAGGAAGAAGCCCGGATGCTCAACCACAACTACATCGGCACCGAGCACATCCTCCTGGGCCTTATCCACGAGGGTGAGGGTGTCGCCGCTAAGGCCCTGGAGAGCCTCGGGATTTCGCTCGAGGCGGTCCGCCAGCAGGTGGAGGAGATCATCGGCCAGGGCCAGCAGGCTCCGTCCGGGCACATTCCCTTCACCCCCCGTGCCAAGAAGGTCCTGGAGCTGTCGCTCCGCGAGGCTCTTCAGCTGGGCCACAACTACATCGGCACGGAGCACATTCTGCTCGGCCTGATCCGCGAGGGCGAGGGCGTCGCCGCCCAGGTCCTCGTGAAGCTCGGGGCCGACCTCAACCGGGTGCGGCAGCAGGTGATCCAGCTGCTCTCCGGCTACCAGGGCAAGGAAGCCGCCACGGCCGGCGGCCCGGCCGAGGGCACGCCCTCGACCTCCCTCGTCCTCGACCAGTTCGGCCGGAATCTCACCCAGGCCGCTCGTGAGTCCAAGCTCGACCCGGTGATCGGGCGCGAGAAGGAGATCGAGCGGGTCATGCAGGTGCTGTCCCGCCGGACGAAGAACAACCCGGTGCTCATCGGCGAGCCCGGCGTCGGCAAGACGGCGGTCGTCGAGGGCCTGGCGCAGGCCATCGTCAAGGGCGAGGTGCCCGAGACCCTCAAGGACAAGCACCTCTACACCCTGGACCTCGGCGCGCTGGTCGCCGGCTCCCGCTACCGCGGTGACTTCGAGGAGCGCCTGAAGAAGGTCCTCAAGGAGATCCGCACCCGCGGCGACATCATCCTGTTCATCGACGAGCTCCACACCCTGGTGGGTGCGGGCGCCGCCGAGGGCGCGATCGACGCCGCCTCGATCCTCAAGCCGATGCTGGCGCGAGGTGAGCTGCAGACCATCGGTGCGACGACGCTGGACGAGTACCGCAAGCACCTGGAGAAGGACGCGGCCCTCGAGCGCCGCTTCCAGCCCATCCAGGTCGCGGAGCCGTCGCTGCCGCACACCATCGAGATCCTCAAGGGTCTGCGCGACCGTTACGAGGCGCACCACCGCGTCTCCATCACGGACGAGGCCCTGGTCCAGGCCGCGACCCTGGCCGACCGGTACATCTCGGACCGCTTCCTCCCGGACAAGGCGATCGACCTGATCGACGAGGCCGGCTCCCGGATGCGTATCCGCCGGATGACCGCGCCGCCGGACCTCCGCGAGTTCGACGAGAAGATCGCGGCCGTCCGCCGGGACAAGGAGTCCGCGATCGACTCCCAGGACTTCGAGAAGGCGGCGTCTCTCCGCGACAAGGAGAAGCAGCTGCTGGCGGCGAAGGCCAAGCGGGAGAAGGAGTGGAAGGCCGGCGACATGGACGTCGTCGCCGAGGTCGACGGCGATCTGATCGCCGAGGTCCTCGCCACGGCCACCGGCATCCCGGTCTTCAAGCTGACGGAGGAGGAGTCCTCCCGTCTGCTCCGCATGGAGGACGAGCTCCACAAGCGGGTCATCGGCCAGAAGGACGCCATCCGTGCGCTTTCCCAGGCGATCCGGCGCACCCGTGCCGGCCTGAAGGACCCGAAGCGCCCCGGCGGCTCGTTCATCTTCGCCGGCCCGTCCGGTGTCGGTAAGACCGAGCTCTCCAAGACGCTCGCCGAATTCCTCTTCGGCGACGAGGACGCGCTGATCTCCCTCGACATGTCGGAGTTCAGCGAGAAGCACACGGTTTCCCGTCTCTTCGGCTCCCCGCCCGGATACGTGGGTTACGAAGAGGGCGGCCAGCTCACCGAGAAGGTGCGCCGGAAGCCGTTCTCCGTCGTCCTCTTCGACGAGGTCGAGAAGGCCCACCCCGATATCTTCAATTCCCTTCTCCAGATCCTGGAGGACGGTCGTCTGACCGACTCCCAGGGCCGGGTCGTGGACTTCAAGAACACCGTCATCATCATGACGACCAACCTCGGGACCCGGGACATCTCCAAGGGCTTCAACCTGGGCTTCGCCGCCCAGGGCGACACCAAGAGCACCTATGACCGGATGAAGGCGAAGGTCAACGAAGAGCTGAAGCAGCACTTCCGGCCCGAGTTCCTCAACCGCGTCGACGACACGGTCGTCTTCCACCAGCTGTCGCAGGAGGACATCATCCAGATCGTCGACCTGATGATCGCCAAGGTGGACGAGCGGCTGAAGGACCGCGACATGGGCATCGAGCTCAGCCAGGAGGCGAAGCTCCTGCTGGCGAAGAAGGGCTACGACCCGGTCCTGGGCGCCCGACCGCTGCGTCGGACGATCCAGCGCGAGATCGAGGACCTGCTGTCGGAGAAGATCCTCTTCGGCGAGCTGCGCCCCGGCCACATCGTGGTCGTCGACACCGAGGGCGAGGGTGAGGAGAAGAAGTTCACCTTCCGCGGCGAGGAGAAGTCGGCCCTGCCGGACGTCCCGCCGATCGAGTCGGCGGCGGGCGGCGGCAGCGGTCCGAACCTGTCGAAGGACGCGTGACGCCGGCGCTGAGCCGAGCGACCGAAGGGGCTGCCCCGGACCTGAGGGTCCGGGGCAGCCCCTTTTTCCGCGCCGGGCGGCGGCTCTGGGCCTAGCGCGACTCGTCGAACGTCACGAGGACGTGGGGCGGGAAGCCGTCCGTGCCCGAGACGCTGCTGCGGTCTCCCAGCACATGGACCTTCCGGAGCTGCTCCAGCGCGCGGAGCGGCGACAGATCCACCTGCTGGTCCCGCCGGAAGAGATGCACCACGACGACGGAGTTCACGCCCGGCAGAAGGTGCGGGACCAGGCGCAGGGACGGTTCCGGGCCGCGCAGCTCGAGACGGAGACCGCTGACCGGTGGCACGACGTCGGCGAGCGCCAGTTGCACGTCGTCCATCACGAGGTCGAGGGGCTCCGCGTCGTCCGGAGGGCAGGGAGGGCAGGGAGGGCAGGGAGGGCAGGGAGGGCAGGGAAGGCCGGAAAGGGAGAGGTCCGTGAGCGCGCGGCAACGGTCGAGTTCGAGCCTCACCAACGCGTGGGCGTCCCGGAGGCAGGCGAGGTCGCTCAGCCCCGCGTTGAGGGAGATGCGGACTGTCGTGGGTGAGCACGCCTGCACCGTCTCGGCGATGAGTTCCTCGGGAAGGTCGCCCTGGAAGTGGATCGCGCGTCGGCCGCCGAGAGCGACCAGGGCCTTGGCCTGCTCGGCGTTGCGGATCGTGTACTGAAGGCCGTGCGGATCGACGGCCGCGATCACCTCGGTGGCGTACTTCTCGGTGTCGTAGCGGTGCCAGGCCCAGGCGAGCTGGGACCGCACCCGCAGCGACGGGTGGGCCGCGTACCGGGCCAGGAACGGGATGGCCGCGTCGGCTGCGATGTGCGAGGCGGTCGTGACGGTCAGGCGGGCCGACTCGTCGTCGGATACGGCGTCCGGGCCGGGCAGCAGGTCGAGAACGAGCGGGCCCGCTGCGGCCAGTTTGCGCGCCTCCTCGATCGTCCGGGGAGGGATGACCTCCGCCGTACGGCGGCGCAGTGCCTCGCGGATGTCCGGGGAGATCTCCGTCGCCTGTTCCATCGCCGCCGCCGCGACCACCAGGATGCGCAACTGGATGAAGCGGTCCTCGGCCGCGTCTGCCGCTGCCAGCAACTCCGCGAAGATCTCTGCGCTTTCGCGGGGCCGGGCATGGGCCACGCTCATGCGGATGACGTCCTCCCACTGGTCGTCCGCCGCGTGCCGGGTGAGGACGCCGATGTGCCATTCGTCGACGATGGCCTTGGCGGCGAGGTGGTCCTGGAAGGTGCGGTGGACGAAGCTCACAGCGCCGGGCGAGGCCTCGCGGAGCAGGCCGCTGCGGTGGAGGAGGTGGGCGAAGACCGCTCGGGGTTCGCCGGCGGCCGCGGCGTCGGGGACCGCCGGGATCGCGCCTACGACGAGTGACTCGGCGCGTGAACGGTCCATTTCCGTGCGCCCGTTGAGAGTGAGCCAGTACGCGAGGCGCTGGATCAGCTGGATCTGCGGGGCTTCGGAGAGGTCGACCCCGGAGGGGTTGCCCATGTCGCGTTCCCGGTCGCGGCGGTCGAGCAGCATCGACAGCGCGGCCTCGTACAGGGCCTTGCGGCCGCGCGGCAGGAAGCCGCGCCGATCGCGGTGCAGGGCGCAGAGGAGGCCGCACATCAGCGGGTTGGTGGCGAGGAGGGCGAGGTCCCGCTTCGTACGGAGAGCGTCGAGCAGTGGCTTCTCGTACGACGCGGCGTCCGCGCCCGCGGCCCGGTGCCATCGCCGGACGAAGGCGGTCACCTCGGTGTGCCGCATGGGGGAGAGGGTGAGCTCGGTGAAGCCCTCGGGGGTGAGCCAGTGGTCCCGTACGGCGGAGGGGCGCGAGGTGACGAGCCAGCGGTTGCCGGCGTCGTACGTGGCGAGCAGGTCGCGCAGCCAGCGGCGGGTGCGTTCGCGCTCGGCCTCGGGGATCTCGTCGATGCCGTCGACGAGGACCAGCCCGCGTCCGGCGGACAGGACGCGGTCGGCCCAGCCGTCGGGTGGAGTGAGCGGGCAGCCGACGGCGGCGAGGAAGTGGTCGGGGGCGGGGAGCCGCTCGCCATGGCGGGTGAGGGTGCGCAGGGGCAGCACGAAGGGAATGCGGTCGCGGAGGTAGGCCGTCCGCCCGTGCCTCTCGCCGTCCTGCCCGGTGGTGGAGACGGCGAGCCACTGGACGAGCGTGGTCTTCCCGGAGCCCGCGACTCCCCGCAGCAGGACCCTGTCCTGGCGGGCGAGGGTCTCGTCGGCCGGGGTGCTCGAGGAGGGTTCGGCCCATGGCTCCGTCCGGCGCCGCGCCGGTGCGGTCGCCTCGGGGGTTTCCAGCGCTTCGTGTGCTTGCGGGGCTTCCAGCGTCTCCAGGGACAGATACGCCACGTCCAGCGGCCAGGCGTCCGGCGAGTCATGCAGGTCGATGCCGTAGATCGTCAGGCTGCCGTGCTTCTTCGCGATGTACGAGAGGTAGCGGCGCTCGAAGGCCACGTCGCGGGCATCGGCGCGCGGTGTGCGCAGGATCAGCTCGTCGATCTTGGCGATCATCTCCGTCTGGGCCCGGCTCTGTTCGATCAGGGTGCGGGCGACGAAGGACGAGCGCTGGGTGAAGAACTGCAGGATGTGCAGGCAGGCCCACTCGGTGAGCGAGTCGACGAAGAGAGAGGCATCCGCGGACAGCCCGTGGACGTCGCCCGCCACCGCGGCACGGAGCTGTCGTGCCAGCTCCCGGTGGCCGAGGCGTACGGCCTGGACGTCGTCCATCTCCAGGTCGCCGAGGGTCAGCAGGGTGCGCGCGAGGGCGCCGGTGACGGCCTCGGTCTCGTCTGCCGGGAACGGGCGCTCGGCGCGCTCGCCGCGTTCGGTCAGGGAGCGGCTGACGAGGGTGCCCGCCAGTTTGCGTACGTCCCTCTCCGTCAGGGTCCGCTTCTCGCCGCGGAAGGAGACGAGCCCGGAGAGCCGCACGGGCCTGTCCGTGAGCGCGGCGCCGCTGCCCTCCCGTACCAGGAGCTGCTTCAGGAGCGGCGCGATGGCCGCCGAGGCAAGCCGCGTGCCGACGAGTGCGGGCTCCATGCGTGATCCCCCCAGATCCTCGATCCCGGGCCGGCCTGAAAGGGGCCGTTTCCCCCGGAAAATCGCCGTTTTCGGTGTGACCCACGACGCATCGGACGGGTCGCGGTCGTGACAAGGCGCACAGGCCGTTCCGAGCCTACTAGGCCTCTTAGTGGGGGTTCCGGGTGCCGCTCGGGGGCTTTCGGGGGCACCGGGAGGGACTTTCGGCCCGGTGGTGGCGGGCAGGCAGGGGATCCGGGGCCGGTATCCGTCCTGCACGGCCTCTACATGGGGTTAAACCAGCCTTCGTCAGGAGATTTCGGACGATGCCGGACAGGTGGTCGGCTCTCGTCAAGGGTCCCGCTCACACGGCCCCATCTACGACGAGATGTCGTAGATGGGGTGTTTGAGGCGAGTTGGCGGTCCGGGTTACCAAGGTGGGGCACCCGGTGCTCAAGCGCCGGGTCGGTACTTGCCCGATCAGCCCGGAGGTTCTCCCCGCATGTCGAAGCGCAACATCAACCGTCTCCGCCTGTCCGTGCTCCGTACCCGTGGCGCCGTCGTGGCTGCCGGACTCGGCGCCGTGATGGTCGTCGGAGCCGGTGCCGGTGTGGCCGCCGCCGATACGGTGAAGGCCTCCCCCGCTGTCGCTGTCGCCCAGCAGGCCAAGGCGCAGGCGAAGGCTGCCGCGCAGGCCCACGTGGCCGTCGAGCCCGCTGCCGCGAAGAAGGCCGGCTCCTGGGTCAAGCCGGTCTCCCGCTACACCCTGACCGCCAGCTTCAACCAGGGCGGCGCGATGTGGTCCCACAAGCACTCCGGCCAGGACTTCGCCGTTCCGGTCGGCACCCCGGTCAAGGCCGCCGGTGGCGGCGTCGTCGTCAAGGCCGGTCCGAACGGCGGCGGCGACGGCCCCGCGTACGGCAACGCCATCGTGATCAAGCATGCGAACGGCAAGTACTCGCAGTACGCCCACCTGTCGAAGATCAACGTGGGCGTGGGCCAGAGCGTGAACGCAGGCAAGGTCATCGCCCTCTCCGGCAACACCGGCAACTCGTCCGGCCCGCACCTGCACTTCGAGATCCGTACGACCCCGAACTACGGCTCCGCCCTGAACCCGGCGACCTTCCTGCGCGGCGTCGGCGTCTTCATCTGACGCCTGCCGCCGATGGCGACCGATGCCTAGACCTGCGGCCCCTGGTGGGCCTGGGTCACCAGATCGATGGCGACCTCGAGGACAGCTTCGCGCTTCTCCTCGGGGTCGCCTTCGACGTTCTGCATGAAGAACGTGCCCGCGTGCATGGTGAACAGCGCGCTGACGCAGCGGACCCGGTCGGTCATGCCGAGGTCCGGCTCCTGGACCAGCTGGACCAGCGTGACCATGCGCTCCTTGAAGGTCACGCCGATGCTGAGCTCCCGCACGGTGGCCTGGTTCTCCTGCATGAAACGGAAGAGCGGTGCGGCCCCGGTAAGGGCTTCCTGGTAGCGGCGCAGGATCTCCAGCTTGGTCTCCAGGGTGCGCGGCTGATCCTCGGCCCAGGCGATCAGCTCGTCGACCGGCCGGTTCAGGTCCTGGAAGAGGCTGATGACGATGTCTTCCTTGGTCTTGAAGTGGTAGTACAGCGCCGCCTTCGTGACCTGCAGCCTCTCGGCGATCTCGCGGAGCGAGGTCTTCTCGTAGCCCTGCTCGGCGAAGAGTTCCAGGGCCACGTCCTGAATGCGTTGGCGGGTGTTGCCTCGGGCCATGGGGCTCTCCTGGGGGGCGCGCGTATCACCGATTTACTTACTTGACGCCCGGCTAGTTACGGGTCTACTTTCCCCAGTGTAGTGAACTAGCCGGGCGGCAAGTAAGTGGTCGGGGGCCAGGGAGTGGGATCGATGGCGGCGGGACAGGAAGCGGCGACGAAGGCGATACCCGAGGAACCCGGCGGGGCGCGTCAGCGCAGCGTCCGTGTCGTACTCCTCGCGTTGATGGTCGCGATGCTGCTCGCGATGCTCGACAACATGATCATCGGTACCGCGATGCCGACGATCGTCGGCGAACTCGGCGGCCTGGAGCATCTGTCCTGGGTCGTCACCGCGTACACCCTGGCCACCGCCGCCTCCACCCCCATCTGGGGCAAGCTCGGCGACATGTACGGCCGCAAGGGCGTTTTCCTCACCGCGATCGTGATCTTCCTGATCGGCTCCGCGCTCAGCGGCATGGCCCAGGACATGGGCCAGCTGATCGGTTTCCGCGCGGTGCAGGGTCTGGGCGCGGGCGGGCTGATGGTCGGCGTCATGGCCATCATCGGTGACCTCATACCGCCCCGCGAGCGGGGCAGGTACCAGGGCATGATGGCCGGCGTCATGGCCCTCGCGATGATCGGCGGGCCGCTGGTCGGCGGCACCATCACCGACCATTGGGGCTGGCGCTGGAGCTTCTACATCAACCTGCCGCTCGGCGCGGTCGCGCTCGCCATGCTCACCGTCGTGCTGCACCTGCCGAAGCGGGACCGGAGCGCGGGCAAGGTGCGGATCGACTACCTGGGTGCCGCGCTGCTCACCGTCGGCATCACCTCGATCGTGCTCGTCACGACCTGGGGCGGTACGGAGTACGCCTGGGGCTCCGCCGTGATCATGGAGCTGATCGCGATCGGTGTCGCCTCGCTCGTCGGCTTCCTCTTCGTCGAGACCAAGGCCGCGGACCCGATCATCCCGCTGCACATCTTCCGCAGCCGCAACTTCACCCTCATGTCGGTGATCGGATTCTTCGTCGGCTTCGTGATGTTCGGCGCCGTGCTCTTCCTGCCCCTCTTCCAGCAGTCCGTGCAGGGCGCGTCCGCCACCAACTCCGGACTGCTGCTCCTGCCGATGCTGCTGTCGATGATGCTCGTCTCGCTGATCGCGGGCCGCATCACCACGGACACCGGAAAGTACAAGATCTTCCCGATCATCGGCGGCGGCCTGATGGTCGCGGGCCTCTTCCTGCTCGCGCAGATGGACACCGGTACCTCGCGGCTCACATCCGGGCTCTACATGGCCGTCCTCGGCGCCGGCATGGGCTTCCTGATGCAGATCACGATGCTGGTCGCACAGAACAGCGTCGAGCTCAAGGACATGGGCGTCGCGTCCTCCGCCACCACCCTCTTCCGTACGCTCGGCTCCTCCTTCGGCGTCGCGATCATGGGCGCGCTGTTCACCGGGCGGGTGCAGGACGAGATGGCCGCGCGGGGCGGCTCGGCCGCCACCCAGCAGTCCGCACAGCTGGACGCGGCGAGCCTGGCGAAGCTGCCGGAGCAGGTGCGCGAGGCGTACCAGATGGCCGTGTCCTCGGGTACGCACGCGGCGTTCCTGCTCGGCGCAGCGGTCGCGGTGATCGGATTCGCGGCGGCCTTCTTCGTCAAGGAGGTGCCGCTGAAGGGTGCGGGCCCGACGAAGTCGGGCGATGCCGGAGCGGGAGCGGACAGCGGGACCGGTGCCGGTGTCAAGGTCGTGGAGGCTGTCTGACCAGCACGTTTCTGAACGGCGGCCCTCGGTGCACAGGCGCCGGGGGCCGTTGTCAGTGGGGCGTGCCAGCATCGTGTCCGTGGAGAAGCGCGGAGGGAACACCACCCCGGTGACGGCGCACCTCGCCCATCTGCGGCAGCTGCGCCTCGCCAAGGACGCCATGGACCGCGACTGGGCCGAGCCGCTCGACCTGGACGCGGTGGCCGCCCATGCCGGCTACTCACGCTTCCACTTCGTCCGCGCCTTCAAGACGGTCTACGGAGACACGCCCGGCCAGTACCTGTCGCGCAGACGCATAGAGCGGGCCGAGGAGCTCCTCCGTACCGCGGATCTCTCGGTCACCGAAATCTGCTCGCTGGTCGGCTTCAGCAGTCTCGGCACGTTCTCGGCCCGGTTCAAGAAGCAGACCGGCCTGACCCCGAGCGAGTACCGGACGAAGCACGTGGGGCGCGGCGCCGCACTCATACCCGGGTGCTACGCCCTCCTCTGGGCGGGAGGCTTCCCCAGCCGCGATTCCGGGGACCGCGCCGGGGACCGCGATGCCAAGTACCGGGGCGGCGAGGATCGCGATTCCGAGGACCGCGATTCCTAGGACCGCAATTCTGAAGAAGCAGGTCGACCGGGCCGCTGCCTACGGTGGCAGGGCAAGCACGACGAGCGTCGACCAGGAGCGCGAAATGATCAAGGGACTCGCCATCTCCACCGTCTGGGTCCTCGACCAGGACCGGGCCAGGGACTTCTACACCGAGAAGCTCGGTCTGGAGGTCCGTACGGACATGACGATGGGCGAGGGCGGTATGCGCTGGCTCACCGTGGGCGCGAAGGACCAGCCGGACGTCGAGCTGACGCTCATGGTCCCGGGCGCGCCGGCCATGGACCCCGAGTCGGCGGAGGCCATGAAGCGGCTCGTCGCGAAGGGCGTCCTCGGCGCCGGGGTCCTGACCACGGACGACATCCACGGTGACTACGCCAGGCTGAAGGAGAAGGGCGTGGAGTTCCTGCAGGAACCGCAGGAGCGTCCTTACGGCACGGAGGCCATCTTCCGGGACGACTCCGGCAACTGGTTCTCGTTCACCCAGCGCCGTGAGGGAGGACTGGACCTGGACAAGGACTGGGCCTGCTAGGAGTCAGAACGGGAGCCGGGGCATCGGGAAGCTGCCGGTGTTCGTCGGGGCGTGGTCCGGGAGCCAGAGCACCGCGATCGCGCCGCTCGCGCCGACACCCGGGTCGGCGGCGCCCTCGGGGCTGGCGTTGCGGAAGGTCAGCCGGGCGCCGAGGACCCGTGCCTGACCGGCAGCGATCGTGAGGCCGAGACCGTGTCCCTGTCCTGCGCGGTCGCTCGCGCCCGTGCGGAAGCGGCTCGGGCCCTCGCGCAGGAGTGCCTCCGGGAAGCCGGGGCCGTGGTCGCGTATCCGCACGACCCGGCCCTCGATGGTGACCTCGACCGGCGTTCTGCCGTGCCTGGCGGCGTTGGCCAGCAGATTGCCCAGGATCCGCTCGAGCCGCCGCGGATCCGTGCTGACCCACGACTCGTGCACGACGCGCACGACCGCGTCCGGGTCCAGTGCGGTGACGCGGCGGCTGACGAACTCGCCGAGCGCGATCTCCTGGAGCTCGGCCCGCTCCGACGCACCGTCCAGCCGGGCCACCTCCAGCACGTCCTCGACCAGCGTGCGCATGGCCTGCGCCCGGTCCCGTACGAGCTCGGTGGGGCGGCCGGGCGGCAGCAGCTCCGCGGCCGTGAGCAGCCCGGTCACGGGCGTGCGCAGCTCGTGGGCGATGTCCGCGGTGACGCGGCGCTCCGCCTCGATGCGCTCGTTCAGCGCGTCGGTCAGGGCGTCGACGGCCCGTGCCAGCTCGTCGGTCTCGTCGCGTACGACGCCGCCGACGGCCTTCCGGACCCGTACCCCCGTGTTGCCCTGCGCGACCTTGCCGGCCGCGGCGGCGGCCTTGCGCAGCCTGCGGGAGAGCTGGCCGCCGATGAGCACGCCGAGCGCGGAGCCGGCGAAGACCACCGACACCGAACCGATGATCAGGGCCCGGTCCAGGTCTTTCATGATCGCGGTGCTGCGATCGGCGAAGCGGCTGTGCAGAGACAGCACATCCCCGTTGCCGAGCGGCACGGCGGCCCAGATGTCGGGGGCGCCGCTGTGGTGCTCCTGCACATAGGTGGCCTGCCGGCCGTCCTCGAGCAGGTACCTCACCTCGCGCGGCAGTGCGGGATCGTTGAGCTCGGTGCCGAACTTGGGCTCGGTCTTCGGCTTCGTGGTCTCGTATATCCGCTGGGCGAAGAGCAGCCGGTTCATCTGCAGATCGCGCGCGTTGTCGAGCATCGAGACACGGGCGGCGTTGTGCACGACCAGACTCAGCGCGCACGCGATGAGGGCACCGACGGCGGCGATCGCGATGCTGATCTTCCACCGGACGCCGGTGCGCAGGGCGAGTCGCTTCATGCGGCGTCCCGTTCCGATCCCGTGTGCGGCCGGTGTGTGGGGATTGCTGCCGGGGTTCCGGGGGGTGCCCCCGGTGCGTGCAGCCACCGGACGCCGGTGCGCAGGGCGAGTCGCTTCATGCCGGCTCAGGCCTTGAGCTTGTAGCCGAAGCCGCGGACCGTTTCGATCCGGTCCTGGCCGATCTTCGTACGCAGCCGCTGCACGTGGACGTCGACGACCCGGGTGTCCCCGCCCCAGCCGTAGTCCCAGACCCGCTCCAGCAGCTTGTCCCGGGACAGCACCGTGCCCGGTGCGG
Organism: Streptomyces sp. NPDC002133; assembly: GCF_040296405.1. NCBI lineage: Bacteria > Bacillati > Actinomycetota > Actinomycetes > Kitasatosporales > Streptomycetaceae > Streptomyces > Streptomyces sp. NPDC002133. The sequence goes on from NZ_JBEOXF010000032.1 coordinate 60,139, forward strand.
ACGAGAACTCCAGCAGCAGCCGCATCTCGGTCGGCGTCAGGCCGACCGGCACCCCGGCGCGTCGTACCTCCATGCCCTCCGTGTCGACCTCCAGGTCACCGAAGGTCAGCACACCGCGCTCGCCCGACTGCCCCGCCTCACCGGAGTCGCCCGCGGCACCGCTCGCGTGCCCGAAGCGGCGCAGCACCGCACGGATACGGGCGACCAGGACCGCCCCGTCGAACGGCTTGGTGACGTAGTCGTCGGCGCCGGCCTCCAGGCCCAGCACCACGTCGATCGAGTCGGCGCGCGCCGACAGCATGATCACCGGCACGGTCGACTCGTCCCGGATCCGGCGGCACAGACTGACGCCGTCCAGTCCCGGCAGCATCACATCGAGCAGCGCGATGTCCGGCCGGTTCGCGCGGAAGGCCTCGAGGCCGGCCAGCCCGTCCGGCATCGCGGTCACGTTGAAGCCGTCGCGCTCGAGCGCGAGCTGGGTGGCCTCACGAATGACGTCGTCGTCCTCGACGAACAGGACATGTGTCTCGGCCATCCTGCTGTACTCCGCTGCTCTCTCGATCTCGCTCGGTCGTCGGTCGCCGGTCTGCTGCTGGGTCCACCGCTCGGCCGGTGCGCTGCACGCCCGGTCCGTCCTTCAGCTGTCGCCCGGCGTCGGGGCCGGCTCGTCCACCACATCGCCGTCCACCGCCCGGCTGTACTCGTTCTCGACCCGGTCGTGTTCCGTGAACTTGTTTCCGGCCCAGCGGTACGTCGTCACGATTTCACCCGAGGGGTACGAGACCGGGTCGCCTTTCGCGTACACCTGCTTGGTGACGACCAGATCGCCCCGGTCGATCGTCGAGTAGACCGCGGGCTCCTCGGCGGCGAAGACATTCTTGTAGCCGTCGTCGCCCCCTCGGTAGACGAACGTCCCGATCCCCACCGCCTCTCCGCACGTCAGCACATTCACCACGACATCCGGCACCGGACTGTCCGTGAGATTCCCGTACGACGTGTCCACGGGGTACGCGTCCGCCGAGCACGGCTGCAGATCGGCCTTGACCCGCTCGCTGACCTTGGGGTCCTCCATGATCAGCCGGACCGCGTCGACCTTCTTCACCGGTGAGGCCGTCGTCGAGGCCTCGGGCGTCGACGGCGACTGCGCCACCGGATCGGTCCGCGCCGGACCCTCGTCGCGGGTACCCGTCCCACCGGTCGAACAACCGGCCGCGAGCAGCCCGAAGGCGGCGAGGCCGGCCACTGCCGTGCCACTCGCCGCCCATCGGCTGACGCCGCCTCTGGCACCGGCGCCGTCCTCGGCGCCCATGCCTTCTCCGGCTAGGCCGCGCACTGCTCCCGCCCCCGTTCCTCACGACGTGCGTACGTACGATCCCCCCGCTGTTCCGCACGCTGCGCGGGGACTCGCGGCCCACGGCCTGCCGGGCCCCGGCCCGCCGCTCCCCGGCTTTCCTGCCCTCGGCTCCCCAGTCCCCGGCCTTCGAGTTCGCGTGCCTCCAGCTCCTGGCGGAGCCGGGCGAGCGCCCGGTGCAGCGTGCTCTTCACCGTACCTGTCGACATGCCGAGCGCGGCGGCGGTCTCCTCGGTGCTCATCTGCTCCCAGTGCCGCAGCACGACGACGCTGCGCTGCTTGGGTGCGAGCACCTTCAGCACGTCCATGAGCAGGGCCCGGTCCGCGTGCTGCTCGGTGACGTCCTCGACACTCGCGTCGGGCAGCTGCTCGGTCGGGACCTCTTCGAGCTTGCGGGCCCGCCACCACTCGGTCCGCGTGTTGATCATGACGCGGCGGAGGTAGGCGTCGGCGAGCGACTTGTCGGCTATGCCGTCCCAGCGGCCGTACGTCCGCACCAGCGCCGTCTGCAGCAGGTCCTGGGCGTCGACCGGGTCGGGGACCAGGCGCCGGGCGCTGCGCAGCAGCGCCTCCTGCCGGGTGCGTACGTAGTCCTCGAATTCGAGCACCTCGCCGTGCGCCATTCCAACCGCCTCCGTCCCCGTGACAAGCCCCGTGACAAGCTGTGCGTTCCCGTGGTTTCCCTTACGCCACAGGAACCTACGGAGCTGTTGTCACGGGGCTGTGCGAAGCAGCCGTCGGAGGGCGCACGGCCATCCATCGGTTGTGTAACAACGGCACTTCGCGGGGTTCGCCGGGGATTCTCAGGCGAGAGGCAAGCGGAACCGCTCATTCTCCAGTGGCTCGACCAAACCGTCCGCAACCAGCCCGTCCAGGGCGCGGTTGCGCTGCACCGGCTCGTCCCAGACACGGTCCAGAACCGCCCGCGGCACCGGCGCGACCGCCTCGCGCAGCACCGCGAGCAGCTTGCCGCGGACCTGACGGTCCGTGCCCGCGTACGTCTGGCCGCGCCGCGGCGGCCCGTCGTGGGCCGGCTTCCCTGCCAGCCGCCACGCGCAGATCCTGGCGACCGGGCAGCGCCCGCAGCCCTCGTTGCGCGCGGTGCACACCAGCGCGCCGAGCTCCATCGAGGCCGCCGCCCAGCGCGCCGCCGTCGCCTCGTCGTCCGGCAGCAGGGCGCGGGCCAGGCGGCGTTCGGCGGCCGTGGTCGCGTTCGGCGGGTACTGGATGCCGGTCGCGGCCCGTGCGAACACCCGGCGGACGTTCGTGTCGAGGACCGCGTGCCGCTGCCCGTACGCGAACGACGCCACGGCGGCCGCCGTGTACTCGCCGATCCCCGGCAGCGCGAGCAGCTGTGCGTGCTCGCGCGGTACGTCGCCGCCGTGCCGCTCCGTTATCGCCACCGCGGCTCCGTGCAGCCGCAGGGCACGACGCGGATAGCCGAGCCGGCCCCAGGCGCGTACGGCCTCGCCGGGCGCTTCGGCAGCGAGATCGGCCGGGCGCGGCCAGCGGGCCAGCCACTGCTCGTACACGGGGAGCACCCGGCTGACGGGGGTCTGCTGGAGCATGAACTCACTGACCATCACGCCCCAGGCGCCGGCTTCGGGGCGGCGCCAGGGAAGATCTCGGGCGTGCTGGTCGAACCAGGAGAGCACGGGGCCGTGGAGGCCGCGGTTGGCCAGGACATCGATGGAATCGTCGGCGGCGTCGGTGGCGGGATCGGCGGCGGTGTCGTCGATGGAGAGATCGGAGGTGACCTCGGCGGCGGGGGAGGGGATGTCAGTCGCAGTCATGGCACTTCCGATCCTGGCATGCTCAGCGGCGCCTGTCGGTGTACGCGGCCGAGGAGAAGAGGCCGAGGAAACGGCGCTCGCCGATGACGTTCCCGTCGGCGTCGAACTTCTTCACGCCGACGTAGCCGTGGGAGGCGGGATCCGACGCGCGGTCCGAGGCAGGATCCGACGCGCGGTCCGGGACGTGGTCCGGGGATCGGCCGGAGACGTGGTCCGTGGCCCGGACCGAGGTGCCGCTCGTGGCGGCGCCTTCCGCTGCGGCGTGCCGGCCACGAGGGCCCGCGAGGCAGAGCGCGAGCCGCGACCGGCTCGTCCGCATCGTCGCGGCCGGCGACACGGCCGGACGTGCCCCCGCCCGTACGGACACCACCGCGACGGCCGCGCCGAGCACCAGTCCCCACGGCCACGTCGTGGGGATGGTGGACGCCGACGAAGGCCCGCCAGAACGCCATCAGCAGCGCGAGCGGCAAGGTGAGCCACCCGATGCGCGGCCGGGGCGCGGCGAGTACGAGGGCGACGGCCGCCGTGCCCGCGATCGTGGAGTGGTTGCTGGTGAACGACCAGTCACCCGTCGGCCGGACACGGCACCAGCGACTCCACGGCACCCGTGACCGCGCGGCACGGCCGCTCCTCGTCCACGAGCGACTTCAGCGACTCGCTGCACACACAGGCCGTGGCGATCGCGAGCGGCGCGAGGACGGCCACCGCCATCGCCCGCGCGTCCCCGGTGCGCGCCCGCCACCACGCGACGACGAACAGCACCCCTCAGAGCAGGGGCCCGGCCTCCGTCCAGAGTTCGGCGAGTTGCCGCACCCAGTGGGGGGCGTGCGCGAAGTCGGTGATGTCGCGGTAGAGGTCTACGGAGATGTCGCCGGAGATGTCGCTGTCCATGACCAGGAACCGTATGCGTGAGGAAGGTGCGATCACCCCGCGCCGACGACCACGGCCACCCCCGACGAAGGTCGGGGTCAACAAGCCTATTCCGTAAGGTATTCGGGCAAAACTTGCAAAACCTGCCATATGTCCTGGTCCGCACCGTCGAACAGGCAGGCCCGTGATGATGATCGACGGATTCGGACGTCATCGGCGGCGGGTGGGGAGGGAGTTGTACCCGATCTCTCGTACAGTTCGGTACGTGGGATCTCTGCGCAATCCGGTCGGGCCGCTTCCCTCCTCCATCTACTGGCGACGGAGGGCGGTTTCGCTGTCCCTGCTGGCGCTGCTCGCGCTGCTGGTCGTGTGGGCGGTCAACTACGGTGACAGCGGTACGAGGAGCACCGGCGACGACGGCAAGCCGGGCGGCTCCGGGCCCGCGCCCTCGATCACCCCCGGGACGGACCCGTCGGGCACGGCGATAAGTGAACAGCCGGGCGGACGGGACGAGTCGGGAGCATCCGGCGAGAGCGACGGCACCGGCGACCCCGGCAGCACCGAGGGCGGCGACGACACCGGCAAGAACGGCGATCCGGGGGCGAGTGGCGCGGCGAACGGCGGCGCCGCGAGCGCCGGTCACCAGGTCCCTGCCGGGTCACCGCTGCCGAACTGCGCCCCGGGTTCACTGGAGTTGGCCCTGCGTAGCGTCAAGGTCTCCTACGAACCCGGTGAGAAGCCCCGCTTCCAGCTGATCGCGAAGAACACATCGGCCGTCGCCTGCAAGGCCGACTTCGGGCCCGAGTCCGCGGTCCTGACCGTCAGTGACAGCGCCGACGACGAGGTCTGGTCCTCCAGCGACTGCCCGCGCGGCGGCGGTAGCCTCCTGCTGCGCGTCCCGCCGAACTCGACGATCACGCACACCGTCGACTGGGACCGCCACCACAGCGCCCCCGAGTGCGCCACCCCGCCCGCGGGCCAGGCAGCAGCCGGCACGTACCTGGTGGAGGCGCGCTTCCCGGGTGCGACCGTGGCCCCGGCGTCGTTCCGCCTGGAGAAGGACTAGTCGACCCCGCGGCTCGCGGCTTCCCGCGGGCCGGACGACGGGTTCCGGTGTGTCGGACGACAGGTTCCGGGGGGCCGGCGGTCGGTCCCGACCGCGGAAGGCAGGCGCCTCAGACGTAGCGCTCCAGGATGGACGATTCCGCAAGCCGCGACAGCCCCTCGCGCACGCTGCGCGCCCGCGCCTCGCCGACACCGTCGACCGCCTGGAGGTCGTCGACGCTCGCGGCGAGGAGCTTCTGCAGACCGCCGAAGTGCTCCACGAGCCGCTCGATGATCGCGCCCGGCAGCCGCGGCACCTTCGCCAGCAGCCGGTAACCGCGGGGCGAGACCGCGGAGTCGAGGGTCTCCGGCGAGCCGCTGTAACCCAAGGCCCGGGCCACGATGGGCAGTTCCAGCAGCTCGGCGTGCGTGAGGTCGTTCAGCTCGACCAGCGCCTCGTCGACCGTACGGGACCGCTTCGCCGTCGGCTCGGGGACGTAGTCGCGGACGACCAGCTCCCGCTCGGGCTCCACGCCCGCGATCAACTCGTCGAGCTGGAGCGAGAGCAGCCGCCCGTCGGTGCCCAGCTCCACCACGTACTCCGCGATCTCCGTCGCGATCCGGCGCACCATCTCCAGCCGCTGCGCGACCGCCGTGACGTCGCGGACCGTCACCAGGTCCTCGATCTCCAGCGCGGAGAGGGTGCCGGCGACCTCGTCCAGCCGCAGCTTGTACCGCTCCAGCGTCGCCAGCGCCTGGTTCGCCCGGGACAGGATCGCCGCGGACTCCTCCAGGACGCGCCGCTCCCCGTCCACGTACAGCGCGATCAGCCGCATCGACTGCGAGACCGACACGACAGGGAAGCCGCACTGCTTGGAGACCCGGTCCGCGGTCCGGTGCCGCGTGCCGGTCTCCTCCGTCGGGATGGAGGCGTCGGGGACCAGTTGCACCCCGGCGCGGTAGATCTTGGTGATGTCCTTGTCGAGGATGAGCGCCCCGTCGAGCTTGCACAGCTCACGCAGCCGCGTCGCCGTGAACTCCACGTCCAGCACAAAGCCGCCCGTGCACATCGACTCGACCGTTTTGTCCATTCCGAGAACGATCAGACCGCCGGTGCTGCCCCGGAGAATGCGCTCAAGGCCGTCCCGCAGGGCGGTGCCCGGGGCGACCGCACTCAGAGAGGCGCGCATCAGCCACTCCTTGCCGGATCCCCCGGAGCCTCCGCCGGACTTTCCGGGTGCTGCGCCCCGGTCGTTGGCTGCCACTGCACTCCTCCGGCTCGTACGGACTGGCGAGACCAGGGCAAAGTCTAGCGACCCCGGTCAGGCCCGGGCGGCGTCACGGGCCGATGGCTGCTGCCCGGCTGCGTCGTCGTCGGCCGCCAAGGCTCGGCCATTGTCTCTCTCCTCCGCCTTGCCGGACTCCGCCCTCGGCCCTTGCCCGAGGCTCTTCGGGGTGCGGGAGGTGCCCGCCTTCTCCCGCCCGGGCCGGACCGGGGCCGCTACCGGCGCACCTCGTCCGCCGGCGGGGCTTCCGCCCGACGCCCGCGCGGGAGCACCCTCAGCGCGTCCCCCATGTCGGCGACTTCCGTGACCTTCATCCCGGGCGGGACCTTGCCCGGGTCGGTCGGGACGAGGGCGTGGGTGAAGCCCAGGCGGTGGGCCTCCGCGAGCCGGCGCTGGACGCCCGTGACCCTTCTGACCTCGCCCGCGAGGCCGACCTCGCCGATCGCCACCAGGTTCTTCGGCAGCGGGGTGTCACTCGCGGCGGAGGCCAGCGCCAGCGCGATCGCGAGGTCCGCGGCCGGCTCGGAGAGCTTCACGCCGCCGACCGTCGCGCTGTAGATGTCCCGCTTGCCCAGCGCGCTGATGCGGCCCCGCTGCTCCAGGACCGCGAGCATCATCGACACCCGGGACGTCTCCAGGCCGGAGGTCGTGCGCCGGGGCGAGGGGATCTGCGAGTCGACGGTCAGCGCCTGCACCTCGGCGACGAGTGGGCGGCGGCCCTCCAACGTCACCGTGAGGCACGTGCCCGGCACGGGCTCGTCGCGCCGGGTCAGGAACAGGCCGCTCGGGTCGGCGAGTCCGGTGATCCCCTCGTCGTGCAGCTCGAAGCAGCCGACCTCGTCCGTCGTCCCGTAGCGGTTCTTGACGCCGCGCACGAGCCGCAGTCGCGCATGCCGGTCGCCCTCGAAGTGCAGCACGACATCGACGAGGTGCTCCAGCAGCCGCGGGCCCGCGATCGCGCCGTCCTTGGTGACGTGGCCCACCAGCAGCGTCGACATGGCCCGCTCCTTGGAGGCGCGGATCAGCGCACCCGCGACCTCGCGCACCTGGGCCATCCCGCCCGGCGCCCCGTCGATCTCGGGGGAGGCCACGGTCTGCACGGAGTCGAGGACGAGCAGTGAGGGCTTGACGGCGTCGAGATGGCCGAGTACGGCGGAGAGATCGGTCTCGGCGGCGAGGTACAGATGGTCGTTCAGCGCGTTGATCCGGTCGGCCCGCAGGCGCACCTGGCTCGCGGACTCCTCGCCCGTCACGTACAGCGTGCGGTGTTCGTCGTTCGCCGCCTTCGCCGCGACGTCCAGCAGCAGCGTGGACTTGCCGACTCCCGGCTCGCCCGCGAGCAGCACGACGGCCCCCGGCACCAGGCCCCCGCCGAGGACCCGGTCCAGCTCGTCGACCCCGGTCTTACGGGCCGTGGCCTGCCGGCCGTCGACCTGGCCGATCGGCAGCGCGGCGTTCGTGACCCGCCCTGCGGCGGTCGTACGGACCGCGGGCGCGCCGTACTCCTCGACCGAGCCCCAGGCTTGGCACTCGGGGCAGCGGCCGAGCCATTTGACGGTCGTCCAACCGCATTCGGTGCAGCGGTAGGACGGCTTGTCCTTGGCGGTTTTCGTACGGGCAGCCATGGGGCAAACCGTAGCGGTAGCCACTGACAGCCGTGCGGCCCCGGACGGCTCACCCGTACGGACGACGAAATTCCCACCGCACGCCCACCGCGCGCCCGCCCGCGCGATCGCGTGATCCCCGCCGCATCCACGGCGGAAGAGCACAGTGACTCGCGTCGAGGCAAATGCTCCTGTCCCCCATCGAGGGACACCTTCACCCGTAAGAATTAAATGTGCCCAACGGGCGCGAAGCGTGTGCCTTCCGCTGCTTACGGTCACCGGGTGACGAGCAGCAGGCCCGAAACCCCCACGCACACCACCGGCGCACACCGGGCGCACCACCGTGCGTCCGGTCAGCGGCCGACTCTCGCGCAGACCCCGCCCGCGCGGTACGAGGCCCATCTGGACGGGCTGTTCACCTACTGCCTGTCCGCGCTCTGCGACCACGAGGCGGCGACGGCGGTGCTCGGCGACGTCCTGGCCATCTCCGAGCGGCAGTACGCGCGTTGCCCCACCGGGGAGGCCGAGCAGAAGGCCTGGCTGTACGCGCTGGCCCGGTGGGCCTGTCTGCGTGCGCTCGCCGAGCAGAAGCGCCGCAGGCGGCAGGGGACGGGAGGCGCGCACAGCGGTCGCACCGTCCCCGTCTCCGAGGAGGCCGCACCCAAGGTGTCGCCCGAGGCCGCCGAGCGGCGCCGTGCCGAGCTGGCGCAGCTGGCCTGGCCCGAAGCCGCCGGCACCAGCCCCGATCAGCGCGAGGCCCTGGAGCTCGCGGTGCGGCACCGGCTCGGCCCGCGCGAGGTCGCCGCCGTGCTCGGCCTGGACCCCGCCCGCGCCCGCGAGCTGCTCGCCTCGGCCGCCTGCGAGGTGGAGCGCACCCGCGCGGCGCTCGCCGTCGTCGAGACGGGAAACTGCCCCTCCGTCGCCCGGCTCACCGGCGACCACCAGGTGCTGCTCTCCTCGACGCTGCGGCGCGAGCTCGTGAGGCACGTCGACGACTGTCCGCGCTGCCGCCGCGCCGCCGAGCGCGCCGGGGCCACGGGCCCCTGGCCCGGCTCGTCCGCCACCCCCGATCGCCTGCCCCTCGTACCGGCGCCGCGGGCGGCGGCGTACGTGGCGATGCTGCACGTCCCCCGGGCACGCGCCGCGGCGCCGCGCTTCGGGCGAGACGGATTCCCCGTGGACCCCAAGGACCACACGGCCCGGCGCGACCGGCTGCGGGCCCGCGCCGTCACCACGACCGTCGTCGCGACGGTCGTCGCCGCGCCCGTGCTCGCGCTCTGGGCGGCGTACCGCGGCGCCCCGCTCACCGGCGAGGCCAACGGCTCCCCGTTCTCCGCGAGCGAGGTGGACGCGCCCGGAGGCATGGACGGGTCCCCGTACGACCGCTACGAGAACGCAGGGAACGCGCGCAAGGAACCGACCTCCCGCTTCACCGTCGGCAGCCGTACGCCCGATGTGTCCGTTGAGGTCATCAGCCCGGGCCTGCCTCCGGACGGAACCTCTGCCCCTGGCCATGGGCCCGGCAGGCTCACCGTCGAGGCACAGCCCTCCGGCGGCACCACGATGATCACGCTCAAGGCGTCGGGCGGCACCCCGGTCTCGTGGTCGCTGTGGACCGAGGCACCCTGGCTGTACGCGAGCCTCACCTCCGGCACGCTGCACCCCGGCGAGTCCGTGACCGTCTACGTGTCCGTGGACCACGACGCAGAACCGGCCGGGCCCTGGACCGCGCGCGTAGGGGTCAACCCGTCCGGCGCGGTCATCGAGATCGACGGCCATGGCTCGCGGCCGCCGTCGTCCGGGCCGCCGTCGTCTTCGGAGCCCCCGCCGTCGTCCGAGCCGCCGTCGTCTTCGGAACCTCCGCCGTCGTCCGAGCCGCCGTCGTCTTCGGAACCTCCGCCGTCGTCCGGGCCGCCGACCTCGTCCGAGCCGCCCTCCTCGGAGCCGCCGGCGACCGAGGATCCCGCACCATCCGGCTGACGAAGCGTTTCTCCGGGGCAGCGGTCACCTCGGGGCCGCCCCGGCCCCGGCCTCTTGCGCGCTCCTACGCCCGCTCAGGGTCCGCCGGATGCGGAGCCACCAGCGGCAGCGAGCTCGCCAGCCGTGCCTCGCACAGCTCCACGAGGATGTCGTACGCCTCCTTGCCCATCAGCTCCGTGAGCTCCGGGCGGTACGTCACGTACACCGGCTCACCCGCGCCGTGTGCCGACGTGGCGGATGTGCACCACCAGTGGAGGTCGTGGCCGCCCGGCCCCCAGCCCCGCCTGTCGTATTCGCCGATCGAGATCTGGAGGACCCGCGTGTCGTCGGGACGGTCGATCCACTCGTACGTACGGCGGACCGGCAGCTGCCAGCACACGTCGGGCTTCGTCTCGAGCGGTTCGCGGCCCTCCCTCAGGGCCAGGATGTGCAGCGAGCAGCCCGCGCCGCCCGCGAATCCCGGTCGGTTCTGGAAGATGCAGGAGCCCTCCCAGCGGCGCGTCTGGCGGTCGCCGTCATCGTCGACCTCGACCCAGCCGGACTCGGTGCCTACGTCGTGGAACTGCCAGAGCTCGGGCGTGAGCCGCGCCACATGCCCGGCGACCCGTTTCTCGTCGTCCTCGTCCGAGAAGTGCGCCCCCAGCGTGCAGCAGCCGTCGTCCGCACGGCCCGCCTGGATGCCCTGGCAGCCGCTGCCGAAGATGCAGTTCCAGCGTGACGTCAGCCACGTCAGATCACAGCGGAAGACCTGTTCGTCGTCCGCGGGGTCGGGGAATTCCACCCAGGCCCGGGGGAAGTCCAGCCCTTTCTCGTCCGGCTCGTCGCCCCGGGAGCTGTCCTTGGCGGGCTTCACTTCCTTCGCCGTCCTCGCGGATTTCTCCTGGACGGCTTTGCCCGGCTTCGTCTTTTTCGTCTTTGGCACGAGTCAAGCGTATGCGCGTGGCCGCAGTAGCGTTCCGTACATGAGACTCGGAGTCCTCGACGTCGGTTCGAACACGGTGCATCTGCTGGTGGTGGACGCTCACCCCGGTGCGCGCCCCATTCCCGCCCACTCCCACAAGGCGGAGCTGCGCCTCGCGGAACTTCTCGACGGCGACGGAGCCATCGGCCCCGACGGCGTGGACCGTCTCATCGCCACCATCGAGTTCGCGCTGCAGGCCGCAGAGGACAAGGGCTGCGAGGACGTCCTCCCGTTCGCCACGTCCGCCGTCCGCGAGGCCGCCAACGCCGACGCCGTGCTGGACCGCGTCAAGGCCGTGACCGGCGTCGATCTCCAAGTGCTCAGCGGTGAGGACGAGGCCCGGCTCACCTTCCTCGCCGCCCGCCGCTGGTTCGGCTGGTCCGCGGGGCGGCTCCTCGTGCTCGACATCGGCGGCGGCTCGCTGGAGATCGCGTACGGCATCGACGAGGACCCCGACGCCGCTGTGAGCCTGGCGCTCGGCGCCGGCCGGCTGACGGCGGCGATGCTGCCCGAGGACCCACCCCGGCCGGAGGACGTACGCGCGCTGCGCCGCCATGTTCGGACGAGCATCGCCCGTACGGTCGGCGAGTTCAGCCGTTTCGGACGCCCCGACCATGTCGTGGCGACATCCAAGACCTTCAAGCAGCTCGCCCGCATCGCGGGCGCCGCACGCTCCGCCGAGGGCGTCTACGTGCAGCGTGAACTGAGCCGGGTGTCGCTGGAGGAGTGGGTCCCCAAGCTCGCCGCCATGACCGCGGGGCAGCGCGCGACACTCCCCGGGGTCTCCGAGGGCCGCTCCGGGCAGCTGCTGGCGGGAGCCCTGGTCGCGGAGGGCGCGATGGATCTCTTCGGGGTGGATGAGCTGGAAATCTGTCCGTGGGCGCTGCGCGAGGGCGTGATCCTGCGCCGCCTGGACCACCTCCCCACCGTCTGATGCCGTCGCCCCGCCCCCGGATGCCGTCCCGCAAGGCCCGTACGCTGTCCTTCGTGGCAGAACCAGCGGTGCGCATCCCGGATGCGAAGGTCGCCCTGTCGACGGCCTCCGTCTATCCGGAGTCGACGGCGACGGCCTTCGAGATCGCCGCGCGCCTCGGCTACGACGGTGTCGAGATCATGGTCTGGACCGACCCCGTCAGCCAGGACATCGAGGCGCTGCGCCGGCTCTCCGACTATCACGAGGTGCCGATCCTGGCCGTCCACGCGCCCTGTCTGCTGATCACACAGCGGGTCTGGTCCACCGACCCGTGGGTGAAACTGCAGCGCGCGCAGTCGGCTGCCGAGAAGCTCGGCGCGTCCACCGTCGTCGTCCATCCGCCGTTCCGCTGGCAGCGGCAGTACGCGCGCGATTTCGTCTCCGGCATCTGGCGGATGGCGAACGAGACGGACGTGCGCTTCGCCGTCGAGAACATGTACCCGTGGCGCTATCGCGACCGCGAGATGCTCGCGTACGCCCCGGACTGGGACGTCACCACGGAGGACTACCGACACTTCACCATCGACCTCTCGCACACGTCCACCTCCCGCACGGACACCCTGGCCATGCTCGACCGCATGGGCGACCGGCTCGGGCACGTCCACCTCGCGGACGGCAAGGGGTCGGCGAAGGACGAGCACCTGGTGCCGGGGCGCGGCGACCAGCCGTGCGCCGAGCTGCTGGAGCGGCTCGCCCGCACCGGTTTCGACGGCCACGTCGTCATCGAGGTCAACACGCGGCGGGCGATGTCGGCTGCCGAGCGTGAGGCCGACCTCGCCGAGGCGCTGGCGTTCACCCGGCTCCACCTGGCGTCGGCGGCCCGGGTAGCGGGCTCATGACCTCCGGCGCGGCGCCCCGCAGGCGCGGCCGGCCAGCCCGCAGGGAGGCGGCCAGCGGCCCCGGCGCCCGTGAGCGGATCCTCCAGGCGGCCCGTACGGAGTTCGCCGAGCGTGGCTACGACAAGACGTCCGTCCGGGGCATCGCCAAGGCCGCGGGTGTCGACCCGGCCCTCGTGCACCACTACTTCGGGACGAAGGACGAGGTCTTCGCGGCCGCCGTCGAGGTCTCCTTCGAGCCCGCATTCGTCATTCCGGCGGTCCTGGAGGAGGGGGTGGAAGGCATCGGCGAGCGGCTCGCGCGGTTCTTCATCGGCGTCTGGGAGAACCCGGCGACCCGCGCCCCGCTGCTGGCGATCATCCGTTCCGCGATGACGCACGAGGCGGCGGCGAAGGTGCTGCGCGGTTTCGTGCTGCGGCGGCTGCTGGAGCGGGTCGCGGGCGAGCTCGACGTGCCGGACCCGAAGTTCCGTGCGGAGATGGCTGCCTCGCACATGATCGGCATCGTGGTCATGCGGTACGTGATCCAGGTGGAGCCACTCGCCTCGGCGGACCCGGAGGACATCATCGCGCTGGTGGCTCCGACGCTGCAGCGCTACCTCGCGGAGAAGGACGGCGGCGGAACCGGGCAGGACGGGTGACGACGGCGCGTATGCCGGTGACCGCGGCGGTCGCGCCGACTGCCCGATGGACGGAACTCCGTCCCGCATTCCGGACAACACGTCCAGATCTTGGAGCGGCGGCGTAGGCTCGACCAGAGCCAGAACTGTCTGAAGGAGCGAGCGACGATGCCCGAGCTGAGGTCCCGCACAGTCACCCACGGCCGCAACATGGCAGGTGCTCGCGCCCTTATGCGAGCGTCGGGCGTAGCGAGCGAGGACATCGGCAAGCCGATCATCGCCGTCGCCAACTCCTTCACCGAGTTCGTGCCGGGCCACACCCACCTCGCCCCGGTCGGCCGGATCGTCTCCGACGCGATCCGCGCCGCGGGCGCCGTACCGCGCGAGTTCAACACCATCGCGGTCGACGACGGCATCGCGATGGGCCACGCAGGCATGCTCTACTCCCTGCCGTCCCGCGACCTGATCGCGGACAGCGTCGAATACATGGTCGAGGCGCACTGTGCGGACGCCCTGATCTGCATCTCCAACTGCGACAAGATCACCCCCGGCATGCTGATGGCGGCGCTGCGCCTCAACATCCCGGTCATCTTCGTCTCCGGTGGCCCGATGGAGGCCGGCCAGGCGACCCTCGTGGACGGCACGGTCCGGAAGCTGGACCTGATCAACGCGATCGTCGACGCGGTCAACGAGAACGTGTCGGACGAGGACGTCCTCCGCATCGAGGAGAACGCCTGTCCGACCTGCGGTTCCTGTTCCGGCATGTTCACCGCCAACTCGATGAACTGCCTCGCCGAGGCCATCGGCCTGGCCCTCCCCGGCAACGGCTCGGTCCTGGCCACCCACACCGCGCGCAAGGCCCTGTACGAGAACGCGGGCCGTACGATCGTCGAGATCACCAAGCGCTACTACGAGGAGGGCGACGAGTCCGTCCTGCCCCGCAACATCGCCACCCGCGAGGCCTTCGAGAACGCGATGGCCCTCGACATCGCCATGGGCGGCTCGACGAACACGATCCTCCACCTGCTCGCCGCCGCCCAGGAGGCCGAGCTCGACTACGACCTCACCGACATCGACGCCGTCTCGCGCCGCGTCCCCTGCCTGGCCAAGGTCGCGCCGAACGTCGCCCCCGGCGGCACGTACTACATGGAGGACGTCCACCGCGCAGGTGGAATCCCCGCCATCCTCGGCGAGCTGTACCGCGGCGGACTGCTGAACGAGGACGTCCACACCGTGCACTCGGCGTCGCTGGCCGAATGGCTCAAGACCTGGGACGTCCGCGGCGGCTCCCCCTCCGCCGAGTCCGTCGAACTGTGGCACGCGGCCCCCGGCTGCGTTCGCTCCGCCACCGCCTTCTCGCAGTCCGAGCGCTGGGAGTCCCTCGACGTCGACGCCGAGAACGGCTGCATCCGCTCGGTCGAGCACTCCTACTCCAAGGACGGCGGCCTCGCCGTCCTCAAGGGCAATCTGGCGGTCGACGGCTGCGTGGTGAAGACCGCCGGCGTCGACGAGTCGATCTGGACCTTCGAGGGCCCGGCCGTCGTCTGCGAATCACAGGACGAGGCCGTCGAGAAGATCCTCTCCAAGGTCGTGAAGGAGGGCGACGTCGTCGTCATCCGCTACGAGGGCCCACGCGGCGGCCCCGGCATGCAGGAGATGCTCTACCCGACCTCCTTCCTCAAGGGCCGCGGCCTCGGCAAGGCCTGCGCCCTGGTGACGGACGGCCGCTTCTCCGGCGGCACCTCGGGTCTGTCGATCGGCCACGCCTCCCCGGAGGCCGCCTCGGGCGGCACGATCGCCCTGGTCGAGGACGGCGACCTCATCCGTATCGACATCCCGAACCGCTCGATCGAACTCGTCGTCGACGACGCCACGCTGGCCGCCCGCCGCGAGGCCCTCGGCGGCGTCTACGCCCCGAAGGACCGCGAGCGCAAGATCTCGGCGGCCCTGCGCGCGTACGCGGCGATGGCGACGAGCGCGGACAAGGGCGCGGTGCGGGACGTGTCGAAGCTGGGCTGAGCCCGGCTGCCGGTTCGTCCGAAGCCCCCGGCGGGATACCCCGCCGGGGGCTCCGTCGTGTGCCGCCGTCCGCGCCCGGCTCACCAGCGCGCGGGGTCCCCGACGTCCACGGCGAACACGGATCCGTCCGGGGCGGTGGCGAACACCTTGCCGGCGGCGGTGACGGGGGCGGGCAGGAGGGACGTGTAGGTCGAACCGCCCTCGCTCATCCGGGGCTTCGTCTGCCCCAGCTGCACACCACGCTCGGCGTCGATGGCCAGCAGACGCCCGTCCGCTCCGCTCAGATAGACCCGGCCGCTGTCGACGACGGGCCGCGAGGACTGCGTCACGTACGTCTCCAGCCGCCACCGCTGCGCGCTGCTGCCTGTCGTGTCCAAGGCGAGCAATGATCCACCCGTGCCCACCACATAGACGGTGTTCCCGGCCGCTGCCGCCTGAGCCTGGTCGACGCCGAACGGCAGTGGTACGCGCCGGACCGCGCGGGTCGCGGTGTCGAGACGTACGACAGCGTTCGTGAAGCCGTCGGAATCGGAGGCCAGGAAGAACAGCGAGCCGTCCGAGGCGGGCCCCAGGGGCGAAAGTGAACCGGTCAGGCGCTTCTCCCAGCGCACATCGCCGCTGCCCACGGAGACCGCCCTGATCAGGCTGCTCGCGCCCGTGGCTCCCGGCGTGACGGAGAAGACGGTTCCGGAACCGTCCGGTCCTGCCGCCCACTGTGCACCCGGCGTGCTGCGCCGCTTCCGCCAGCGTTCCTCGCCCGTCGCGCCGTCCAGCGCGCGTACGGTTCCGTCCGCGCGCACGAGCAGCACGGAGCCATCGGCATGGGCCACCGTCTGGTACGAGCCGATGTCCACACCCCAGCGCGTGGCGCCCGACTCCGGATCGAGGGCTTCGAGCCGTCCGCCGTCCGACGTGGTGACGTGCAGCAGCCCCCCGGACAGCACGGGGGCAGTGCCGTCGTACGCCGAACCGGCGGCGCTGACATCAGATGTCCGTGACCAGAGCGGTCTGCCATCGGCCGACGCGAGCCGGGTGGCCATGACGCCGGGTGCGGAGCAGTACAGCGCCTCACCATGGGAGGCGCAGGCGGGCGTCCTGTACGTGCTCGCGTCCTCTGCGAGAGCAGCCTGCCAGGCTCTGAAGACCTGCTCTGCGCCTGCTCCGGCGTCGGGGGTGGCCGAGGCCCGGTCCGGTCGCCCGTCGTCCGTCGTGGCCATGTGCACGCCCGCGTACACGCTGGCGAACAGACCGACGACAGCGGCGGAGACGACCGCGTACCGCACACGGCGTGCCCTGAGCGGCCGTCGCGGCCTCTGCGACGGCTCAGCGACTGCGCTCGCCGACGGCGCCTCGGCGTCCGAGTCCGGGCCCGGACCCCGCGTGCCCCCCGGCGCACGCTGCAGGGGAATGAACGCCGTCGCCACATCCCCCGCAGGCGCGCGCAGCCCCGCCATCACCTCGCCCGGTGTCGGCCGGTCATCGGGATCCTTGGCCAGACAGCGGGTCAGCAGCGACCGTATCTCGGCAGGGACCCCCGCCAGGTCCGGGTCGTTGTGCACGACCTGATACGCCACGATGTACGGGCTGTCGGAGTCGAACGGGCCACGCCCGGTCGCCGCGTGTACGAGGACCGCGCCCATCGCGAACACATCCGCGGCCGGGCCGACATCGCGAGGCCGTTGGAACTGCTCCGGCGCCATGAACGGCGGGGTGCCGATCAACTTCCCTGTCTCGGTACGCAGATCGGTGTCCGTCGGACGGGAGATCCCGAAGTCGATGACTTTCGGCCCATCGACCGCGAGCAGCACATTGCTCGGCTTGAGGTCGCGGTGGACCAAGCCTGCGCGATGGATGTCGCGCAGCGCCTCGGCAAGCCCCGCGCCGACCCTGCGTAGCTCGTCGATGCCCAACGGGCCGTTCCGCTTGACGCGTTCCGCGAGGGTCGGCCCGTCGATGAACAGCGTCGCCATCCACGGTCGGGCGGCGTCCGGGTCGGCGTCCACGACCGGCGCGGTGAACGCGCCGCTCACCCTGCGGGCGGCGGCCACTTCCTGCCGGAAACGGGCCCTGAACTCGGGGTCCGTGGCATGCTCCGCATGCACCACCTTGATCGCGAGGCGCAGCCCCGACGCGGACGTGGCCAGGTGTACGACGCCCATGCCGCCGGTGCCCAGGCACTCCTCGAGACGGTAAGGACCTGCGCGTTCCGGATGTTCCGCTTCTGGGACCGGCCCGGCGCTGCGCAGCGGTGACATCGCCCACCCCCGAGTTCTCTGTCCGCAAGCGCGACTCACGGAGCCTAGTCGATGGTTCGTACGACACCCACGCGGCTTGCTAGCCTGCGCGGCGCACTGCTTTTCGGACAAACGGGGGAGGCCGGCTGTGGCCGTCGAAGAAACCGAACAGACTGAATCAAACGAGCAGTTGGAACCCGCAGCGGCGTCAGCCGAGGCATTCGCGGTGAGACGCTACCCGGTGGCCCCGGGATGCCGCCTGAACGTCAGGAGCGGCCCGGGCACGAACTACCGGCTCGTGAAGGTGCTGCCGTACGACGCGCGGGTGCCGATCAACTGCCAGAAGCCGGGGGAGACGGTGACCGGCACGTACGGGACCTCGAACCTCTGGGACAACATCGCAAACGGCCAGTACGTCTCCGACGCATACGTGAACACGGGCAGCGACGGGTACATCGCACCGCGCTGCTCCTGACCATGCATCGGGCAAAAGGGAATGAAGGGCATTGACTCGCAGGTATGTGGCCAGGTCGGCAGGAGTACTGCTGGCGCTCGGGCTGGTGACGGGCGCGGCGGGTGGTACTTCCGCGGCGATCCCCGCGCAGGCACCCGCGGCTGTCGTGGCGGCACCTTCGGCTCCGGAGTCGACTGCGGTGCCGCAGGCCGCGGCGGAAGATGTTGTCAGGTACCCCGTGGCGCCGGGGGTCCGGCTGAACGTACGCACCGGTCCGGGATCGCAGTACCGGCTGATCCGCACCCTGCCGTACAACGTCAAGGTCCCGGTCTACTGCCAGAAGCCGGGGGAGACGGTGACCGGCACGTACGGGACCACGAACCTCTGGGACAACATCGCCGACGGAGAGTTCGTCTCGGACGCCTACGTGAACACGGGCAGCGACGGCTACGTCGCACCGCGCTGCTCCTGACCCGTCCCGTCCCACCCCGGGGATAATCGACCCTGTGAACGAGAACGACGACGACACCCCGGGCACCTCCGGCAAGGCCGGCGGCAACGGTGCGGGCGCGGCCGGCGAGGCCCCCCGCACCGGTCCGCAGCCCGAGCCGATCCGCTTCTTCGGCACCACCTGGGTGGACCACGACGGCGGTTACGCCCTGCGTCGCGCGGGCATAGCCGTCGGCTCGCTCGCCGCGGCCGTCGCCGGATGCCTCGTGCTCCGGTTCGGCTACCAGGGCCTGGAGGTCGCCAAGGTCGGCGGCTTCGTCAACACCCTCGTGATCGTCATGTTCGCGATCTGCAGCGCGATCGCCTTCCGCAAGACCTGGGAGGGCTTCACCCGCCGCCATGCCGACCCGGCCCGCGAGGAATCCCTCCGCAGCCTGAAGGCGATCGGCTTCATCGGCACCCTCCTCGCGTACTTCTTCCGCTCCCTCACCGAGGCTCCGGGCGAGAAACTGCTCCGCACCGAGTACGAGACGGCCGTCGCCCAGTACGAGAAGCGCCGCAGCACCCGCGCGGGCAACCCGACGGCCCGGAAGAAGCCGAAGCCCCGCCGCCGCTAGCGTCATCGGCGCCAGGATGGGGCGCATGACGCGGAGGAACGCGGATCAGGGCAACGGCGTGACCGGCAGCCATGCGCGCACGAACGACCCGCCCGCGAGCCGCGCGCACGGCTACCGGCACGGCCATGACGCGCAGGGTCATGACCTGCACGACCATGCGCGGCACGGGACCACTTCCCGCGCCTCTCACGCCCTCGCGTTCGACTCCGTCGCCTCTCAGTACGCCGCCGCCCGCCCCGGCTACCCCGCCGCGCTCTACGACGCGGTCCAGGAGCTGACCGGCCGCCCCCTGAAGGGCTCCCGCGTCGTCGACGTCGGCGCCGGAACCGGCATCGCCACCCGAGGACTCCGCGACCGCGGTGCGCGCACCCTCGCCGTCGAGCCCGGCCACGCCATGGCCGCCGAGCTGCTCCGCGCGCTCCCCGGCGCACCGCTCGTGCGCGCCCTCGGCGACGCGCTGCCGCTCGCGGACAGCACCGCCGACCTCGTCACGTACGCCCAGGCCTGGCACTGGACCGACCCCGCCCGCTCCGTCCCCGAGGCCTTCCGGGTCCTCGCTCGCCCGCACGGCGCCCTCGCTCTCTGGTGGAACGTCCCGGACCCGGACGTCCCCTGGACACGCGACCAGGAGGCTCGCCTCGCCGACCGCCTCCCCGGCTACCACGCCCACAGCGTCACGACCGAGGCCGCCCGCATCATCCGCCGCCTCGACGCGGGGCTCGCGCCCGTTCACCGACGTCTCCACTGGAGCAGGCGCGTGACTCTCGACACCCACCTCACCCACCTCGGCAGTCGGTCCTTCTTCGCCGCGATGGGCCCGGAGGCCGCCGCGCCCGTCCTCGCCGACGAACGCGCCCGCCTCCTCGAGCTGTTCCCCGACGGAGTCGTCGATGAGGCGTACGCGCTGGATCTGACTGTCACACTCCGCGCCTGCTGAGCGTCTCTTCCCGCAGAGCCGTACGCCAAGAGACACGTACGCCAAAGGGAGGAGCACAGGACCATGGCAGAGCTCACGCTCTTCGACCAACAGCGCGACCGCCTGTGGGGCATCGCCTACCGGATCACCGGTTCCGTCGCGGACGCCGACGACGCCGTGCAGGAGGCCTGGCTGCGCTGGCAGGGCCTGCCCGACGGGGAGGCCGAGGACCCGCGCGCGTATCTGACGACCGTCATCAGCAGGATCTGCTACGACCAGCTGGGCTCCGCCCGCTCCCGCCGCGAGGCGTATGTCGGGCCCTGGCTGCCGGAGCCGGTGATCAGTGCGGACGACCCCGAGGACCGGGTGACCCTCGACGAGTCGGTCGGGATGGCGATGCTGACGGTCCTGGAACGGCTCACGCCCGCCGAGCGCACCGCCTTCATCCTCCACGACCTCTTCGCCGTGCCGTTCCCGGAGATCGCCGAGGTCGTCGGCCGCACCCCCGATTCCGTACGGCAACTCGCCTCCCGCGCCCGCCGGCGTGTCCGCGCAGAGGCGCCCCGCCGAACCGTCGACCGCGGCGAGCACCGGCGTGCCGTCGACGCGTTCCTCAGGGCGATCACGGACGGCGACTTCGACGGGCTGCTGGAGATCCTGGACCCCGATGTGGTCTGGCGCTCCGACGGCGGTGGCAAGGTCGCCGCGGCCCGGCTTCCGGTGCTCGGCAACGAGAAGGTCGCCCGCTTCGCCCAGCGCCTCGTGCGCGGCTTCGACCCGGCGACGATGCAGGCGCTCGTACGGGAGGTGAACGGTGCCCCGGGCGTCGTCTTCGCCGACCCCGTGGGCGCACAGGGCGCGGTGTTCGCGTTCACCGTGCACGGCGGACGGATCACCGAGATCGACGCGGTCATCAACCCCGACAAGCTCCGGCACCTGGATCTCGGCCGCGCGGGGGCGTGACCGGCGGCACGGGCACGTGACCGTCGGCACTGTCACACTCCGCGCCGCTGTGTCGTCCCCCTTGCATGACCACAACGCACTCGACGCACTCGGCCGAACCGTGGCACGTCCTGGTCCTCGGCGCGGGCTACGCGGGGCTGATGGCCGTGCTCCGCCTGGCCCCGCACGCCCGCGTCACCCTCATCGACCCCAGCGACCGCTTCACCGAACGCGTCCGACTCCACGAACTCGCCGCCGGCCGCCCCGATGTGACCCACCCCCTCACCGGACTGCTCGGCTCCACCGGAGTCGCGCACATCGCGTCCCGCGCCACCGCCATCGACCCCATAGCCCGCCAGGTGACCACGGACGACGGCCGCCGCCTCCCGTACGACCGGCTCGTCTACGCGCTCGGCAGCCGCACCGCACCCGCCGGCGAGCGCGCCCACACACCCGAGTCCGCCGCCGCCCTGCACAGGCGGCTCCGGCGCCGGCCCGGCTCCCTCGCTGTCGTCGGCGGGGGGCTGACGGGCATCGAACTCGCCGCCGAACTCGCCGAGTCCCACCCCGACTGGAGCGTCCGTCTCCTCTCGGGCGGCGGCATCGGCGCCGGCCTCTCGGCGCGCGGCCGCGACCATGTCCGCGGGGTCCTGACGGCTCGGGGCGTCCGCATCGAGGAGGGCCACCGCGTCGGCCACGCCGACGACCTCGACGCGGACGCGGTCGTCTGGGCGGCCTCGATGATGCCCAACGCCGAACTCGCCGAGGCCGCAGGCCTCGTCCTCGACGTGTCCGGCCGTATCGCGGTCGACGGCGCTCTGCGCTCCGTGTCGCACCCCGAGGTGTACGTCGCGGGTGACGCGGCCGCCGCCCGCTCACCCAGGGCGGGCGCCCTGCGCATGGCCTGCGCGACCGCACTCCCCACGGGAGCCCACGCGGCCTCCTCGATCATCTCGGAGTCCCGCGGCCGCGAACCGCGCCCACTGAACTTCCGCTATGCCATCCAGTGCGTGAGCCTCGGCCGCCACGACGGCCTGATCCAGTTCGCCGGTCCGGACGACAGCCCCCACAACCGCCTCCTCACAGGCCGCCAGGCCGCCCTGACGAAGGAACAGGTGGTCCGCTCCACGGTCCGCTACCTGAGGCTGGTGCGCGGGCAGTCGTCCCGCAGGGCTGGACGGGTCGCGGCCCGCACCCTGACAACGGCTTGACGGCCACCTCGCCCGGGAGCATTATTCATCGCATGATGAATA
This sequence comes from Streptomyces sp. NPDC002133, assembly GCF_040296405.1. Lineage (NCBI taxonomy): Bacteria > Bacillati > Actinomycetota > Actinomycetes > Kitasatosporales > Streptomycetaceae > Streptomyces > Streptomyces sp. NPDC002133. The sequence goes on from NZ_JBEOXF010000032.1 coordinate 82,342, forward strand.
ATGCTCCCGGGGGCGCTGGGGGCGCCGGAGACCCCGCCATCCACGCCCGCGCCCTCACCGTCGTACGAGGCACCCGCACCGTCCTCCGCGCCCTGGAGTTCGACGTCCCGCCCGGCCAGATCACCGGCCTTCTCGGCCCCTCCGGATGCGGCAAGTCGACCCTCATGCGGGCCGTCGTCGGCACCCAGGCCAAGGTCACCGGCACCCTCGACGTCCTCGGCCGTCCCGCGGGCGACGCATCCCTCCGCTCCCGCATCGGCTACGTCACCCAAGCCCCCTCCGTCTACGACGATCTGACCGTCCGCCAGAACCTGGACTACTTCGCGTCGATCCTCGACCCCGGCCGCGCCGCCGCCGACCGCCGCCGGCAGCACGTCACCCAGGCCATCGCCGACGTCGACCTCGCAGACCACGCCGACGCCCTCGCAGGCAACCTCTCCGGCGGACAGCGCAGCCGCGTCTCGCTCGCCGTCGCCCTCCTCGGCACCCCCGAACTGCTCGTACTCGACGAGCCCACCGTCGGCCTGGACCCGGTCCTCCGCCGCGACCTGTGGGACCTCTTCCACCGCATCGCCGCCGAACGCGGCACCACGATCCTGGTCTCCTCGCACGTCATGGACGAGGCGGAGCGCTGCCACCGCCTCCTGCTCCTGCGCGAGGGCGAACTCCTCGCCGACGACACCCCCGAGGCCCTCCGGCACCGCAACGACACCGCGACCGTCGAGGACGCCTTCCTCCACCTCGTCGACACGGCCAACGCCCTCCAGGAGACCGCCCGATGAACTCGGCCCGCACCCGCGCCACCGCCGCCCGCGTCCTCCGCCAGCTGCGCCACGACCCGCGCTCGATCGGCCTGATGCTCCTGGTGCCCTGCGTGATGCTCTTCCTGCTGCGCTACGTCTTCGACGGCAGCCCGCAGGTCTTCGACTCCATCGGGGCCTCGCTCCTCGGCATCTTCCCTCTCATCACGATGTTCCTGGTGACCTCCATCGCCACGCTGCGCGAGCGCACCTCCGGCACCCTGGAGCGCCTGCTCGCCATGCCCCTGGGCAAGGGCGACCTGATCGCGGGCTACGCCCTGGCGTTCGGGCTGCTTGCCATCGTCCAGTCCGCCCTCGCCACCGGACTCGCGGTCTGGTTCCTCGGCCTCGACGTCGTCGGCTCGCCCTGGCTGCTGCTCCTCGTCGCACTTCTGGACGCCCTGCTCGGCACGGCACTCGGCCTGTTCGTCTCCGCCTTCGCCGCCTCCGAGTACCAGGCGGTCCAGTTCATGCCGGCCGTGATCTTCCCCCAGCTGCTGCTCTGCGGACTGTTCATCGCCCGCGACAGGATGCAGCCCGTCCTCGAAGGCATCTCCGACGTCCTGCCCATGTCGTACGCCGTCGACGGCATGAACGAAGTGCTCCACCACACCGACGTCACCGCCGACTTCATCCGCGACGTCCTCATCGTCGCCGTCTGCGCCGTCCTCGTCCTCGCCCTGGGCGCGGCCACCCTGCGCCGCCGCACGGCGTGACCGCCCCTCGGACACCAAGGGCGCCACGCCGGGGCCGGTGAAAGGATGTCCATGTCCGTGGACGAGCCGTCCACGGACCTGGACGACCCTGTACGTGCACACGCACCACCCCCGGCGAGGTGACCCGCATGACCCAGACAGTCGCAGTCCTCGGTACCGGCAAGATCGGCGAGGCCCTGCTCAGCGGCATGATCCGGGCCGGCTGGCCCGCCGCCGCCCTCCTGGCCACCACCCGCCGCGCCGAACGGGCCGAGGAGCTCCGCAGCCGCTACGGCGTCGAGGCGGTCACCAATGCCGAGGCCGCCAAGCGCGCCGACACCCTCATCCTCACCGTCAAGCCCCAGGACATGGGCAAGCTCCTGGACGAACTCGCCCCCCACGTTTCCGCGGACCGCCTCGTCATCAGCGCGGCGGCCGGAATCACCACCTCCACCATCGAGGGCCGCCTCGCCCCCAACACTCCTGTCGTCCGCGTCATGCCGAACACGCCCGTCCTCGTCGACGAGGGCATGTCCGTCATCTCCGCCGGCAGCCATGCCACCGCCGAGCACCTCGCCCATACCGAGGAGATCTTCGGCGGCGTCGGCAAGACCCTCCGCGTCCCCGAGTCCCAGCAGGACGCGGCCACCGCACTCTCCGGCTCCGGCCCGGCCTACTTCTACTTCCTCGTCGAGGCCATGACCGACGCCGGCATCCTCCTCGGTCTGCCCCGCGCCCAGGCCCACGACCTGATCGTCCAGGCCGCGATCGGCGCCGCCGTGATGCTCCGAGACTCCGGCGAGCACCCGGTCAAGCTCCGCGAGGCCGTCACCTCCCCGGCCGGCACCACCATCAGCGCGATCCGCGAGCTCGAGAACCACGGGGTGCGCGCCGCGCTCATCGCCGCCCTGGAGGCCGCCCGCGACCGCAGCCGCGAACTCGCCTCCGGCAACGGCTGAGGCTCACCGCGCAGCAGCGGCGACCACGCTCTCCGTCTTCGCCACCGTCGCGAACCCACCGCTGTGCACCGACACAGCGGTGGACCGGGCCAGCTCGTCCGCGCCGAGCGCCCAGCCGAACGGCCCCACCTGGTCGAAGGTGTACGAGGTGACCATGCGCCAGCACTTCGCCGCTCACCTCGCCACCAGCCCTCCCGACTACCGGGCCGCCTTCCGTCAGCCGACCGGAAGCAGCCCGATCGCCTCATAGGCGCGATCCACCAGAGGACGGGCCATCGCCCGGGCCCGCTCGGCCCCCGCCCTCAACACCTCGTCGACATAACTCGGATCGGCCGCCAGCTCCGCGTGCCGCTCCCGCAAGGGCCTCAGCAACTCCACCACCGCCTCCGCCGTGTCCTTCTTCAACGCGCCGTACGACTCGTATACACCGGCCAAGGCCTCCGGGTTCCCGCGTTCACAGGCGGAGAGAATCTCCAGCAGATTCGCCGGCCCCGGGCGCCCCTCCCGGTCGTACTCGACGTCCTGCCCGCTGTCCGTCACAGCCCGCATGACCTTGCGCCGGATCACGTCCGCGTCATCGAGCAGATAGACGATCCCGGCACCGGTCTCGTGCGACTTCCCCATCTTCGACGTCGGGTCCTGCAGATCCATCACCCGCGCCGCGACCTCCGGGTGCGTCGCCCTCGGCACCGTGAACACATGCCCGTACCGCTGGTTGAACCGCGCCGCCAGATCCCGGGTCAGTTCGACATGCTGCGCCTGGTCGTCCCCGACCGGTACCTCGTCCGAGCGGTACGCCAGGATGTCCGCCGCCATCAGCACGGGGTACGTCAGCAGTGACAGCCGCACACTCTCCCCGGCGGCACGCGCCCGTGCGGCCTTCTCCTTGTACTGGATCATGCGCCGCATCTCGCCGTCCGAGGCCGTGCACTCCAGCAGATACGAGAGCCGGGCGTGCTCATCCACATGGCTCTGCACGAACACGGTGCACCGCTCCGGATCCAGCCCCGCCGCCAGCAGCAGCGTCGCCGCCTGCCGACTGAGCCTCCGCACCCGCGCAGGATCGTGCTCGACCGTCAGCGCATGCAGATCCACGATGCTGAACAGCGCATCCGCCCGATCCTGATCCACTTCGACCCACCGTCGTACGGCCCCGAGGTAGTTGCCCAACGTCAGGTGCCCCGTCGGCTTGACCCCGCTGAAGATCCGCGTCATCCCTGTCTCCCTCTCCTGTCCCTGTCGGAGCCGTCGCCGTCAGCGACCGAGGCTCCCGGAAGAGGGGAGAAACGCGAACGGCCGCCGAAGCGGCGGCCGTGAGCGCATGCGTGCCGGCCGCCGTCAGGCGGCCCACCACTGCTGGGTGTGCGCATGCGTAGTCATGCGTCGAGGGTACGCCCCGAGGGCCGGGGTTGACATGAGAAACCCCGATCCGTAGTGTTCTCCGGGTTGTCCGACGTGAGCACCGACTCCGGTCGGCCCCGGGCAGCCATTCCGCAAGAACCACTCCAAGCGAGCGACGCTCCGTCGCCTCGTTTTTCGTGCGCTTTTGCGAAATGAGGAATCCGCGTTCGATCGAGCGCGACCCGATTAGCGTCGGGAGACTGGATTCCGCTAAAGTCTCACTCGTCGGAACGGCCGAGAGGCCGGAAAGACAGCCCCCTCTGACTGGGAGTCAGGCCCGAAAGAGTCTGATAGAGTCGGAACCGCCGGAAAGGGAAACGCGAAAGCGAAGAACAACCCGGCAGCCCGCTCCAGCGGGTGGCGGAAACGGAAATCGGATCTGCTAAGCTGGAAACACCGAAGGGAAGCGCCCGGAGGAAAGCCCCAGAGAATGTTCTGCGGGTGAGTACGAAGGAAGCGTCCGTTCCTTGAGAACTCAACAGCGTGCCAAAAA
>NZ_JBEOXF010000033.1:0-86052 GCF_040296405.1 Streptomyces sp. NPDC002133
GGGCGCGGCGGGCGCGCCCGGCCGGGCGGCGGGAGCCACGGGTCATCGGCGGGCCGGCCGCCCGCCGGAGGCGGCTGCTCTCCCTGTGCCGTGGTGTCGGCCACGGCGCCCGGTGCCGTCATCCGATCCCCCGCGCCGTGGAGGTGGCGGGGACGGCGGCGTGTCCGGCGCGCTTCGCCGTCACGGTGAGGGTGATCGGATGCCCCGGGGCGCCGCTGCTGTCCGTACCGGCGCCGGGCGTCACCTCCATCGTGCCGAGGGTGTCCGCTCGGGCGCCGCCGGTGCCGAGCGTGATCGCACCGGCGGCGAGCAGGGGCGCGAGTGCGACCGACAGGGGCCGACGCGCGGTGGGGAACTTCATGGTCGGTGTGTCTCCCCGGCTCAGACGTTCGGGGTGTCGGTGACGGGGAACTCCTCGCGCCGGCGTGCCCGGCGGACGACGGTGACACCCGCCGCGACGAGGGCGGCCGACACCGCGCCCAGCACGGTCGCGTCGGCGCCGGTGGCCGCGAGGGAGCCGTTGCCGCCGCCCGTACCGCCCGAGCCGCTCGAACCGCCGCTGACCTCGGTCGTGATGCCCTGGGAGCCGCCGTCCGGGGTCGCGGTGTCCGTCGGGCTCGCGGTGTCGGTCGGCGAGGCGGTGTCCGTCGGCGACGCGGTGTCCGTGGGGCTCGCGGTGTCGGTCGGCGAGGCGGTGTCCGTCGGCGACGCCGTGCCGGTCGGGGAGTTGGTGGTGGAGGGCGACGAGGAGGAAGGCGGCGTGGAGGGGCCGGCCGGGTCGGTGTCCCGGTACTCCGTGTCGGAGGTGAACCAGATCGGCGCGGTGAAGTCCCCGAGGCTGGTGCCGTTGAAGGCGGTGCGGCAGATCAGCGTGAAGTCGTAGCGGCCCTGCAGCGTGGTGAACCCGGCGAGGTTCGCGTAGTCCCGCATGGTGAAGGTCAGCGGCACCTTGATGCCGCCGCCCGGCGTGGTCCCGTACGTGGTGAGCGGCGAGTTGCTCACCACGTTCTGGCCCTCGGCCGGGAAGCCCGAGCCCTTCACCGTGACCATGAGGTTGGTCGCCGTCTCCGGGCAGACGGCCGACGTGGTCAGCTCCATCAGGCTGACGTCCGTTCCGGTGTGCGGGGCCACGTCCATCGAACCGGCGGGCTCGGCATGCGCGGCGCCCGCGGCGAACAGCGCGGCCGCGCAGGACACCGCCGCCAGCGAGCCGATGACGACGGCGGCCGGCCTGGTGATCAATGTGCTCGGCATGGTGGGTCTCTCCTCAGCAGTGGATGCACGACATGAGTGCGTGGGGTGGGTGTGGTGGGGGTGCGGGGCGTGGTCAGTCGTCCGTGGCGGACGCGGCGGCGGCGCGAGCCCGGCGGCCGCGCGCCCAGTGGGCGGCACCCGCGACGAGCGAGAGGAGGGCGACCGCGAAACCGGCCACCGACCAGGCGGCGAACGAGGTGCCGGAGTTCCGGGGATCCGCGTCGCCGGCAGCGGCGGCGGGCGCGCCGGCACCGTTCGCGGGGGCGGTGGGCATCACCGAGGCCGCGTCGCCCGCGCCCGCCGCGCTCCCCGGTGCAGCTCCCTGCGTTCCTGCGCCCGTACCGCCCCCCGACGCGGTCGGCGGTACGGGCTGTCCGGACCGCCCGGGCGCCTTCTCGCCCTGGGCGGTGCCCTCCACGGCCGCGACGGACGTCCCGTCCCGGTACGCGTTCTTCGCGGTGAACCGCAGGGATCCGGTGAAGTCCCGCAGGCTCGTCAGGTCGAAGGGGCCCTTCAGACAGCTGACCGTGAAGGTGTAGGTGCCGCGCAGCGCCGTGAACCCGGCCCTGCTGGCGTAGTCCCGCATCGTGAAGGTCAGGGGGATCGCGAGACCGCCGCCCGGCGCCTGCGGATACGTGGCGAGGGGCGCGTTGCCGACGACGATCTGGCCGCCGCGCGGGAATCCCGCTCCGGTGACGCGGGCGATGACGTTGGTGGTCTTCGCGGGGCAGGGTCCGGCGGCGGTGAGGGTGATCGGCTCGGCGTCGCTTCCCCGCGCGGGGGTGACGGCCAGTGGCCCGTTCTCCGCCGCCCGTGCGCCGGCCGGGGTGCCGGCCACGATCGCCGCGGCGGCCAGCACGACCGCCGCCAGGCCGGCGGCCGACGAGGCGAGGCCCTGGGTCGCGGCGGCTTCGGTGCGGCGCTGCCCGGAGGGGCCCCGCATCGGTCCGCGGCGCCGACGCCTTCGGACGAGGTTCAGCGTCAGGAGCACGGCGACGGCGCACAGCACGATCAGCAGCGTCCACGGCACGGCCGGAAACGCGGCGGTGCGGGTGACGCGCGGCAGCACGCGGTGCTTCACGTCGCCCCGTACGGGCTCGGGGTCGACGGTGACCGTGGTGGTGTCGCGCACGGTGGGGCGGACGCCGGTGGCCGAGGTGGTGATCTTCAGAGAGGCGCCGGGGAGCAGTTCGGTGATGCCGCGGACCTTCGCCACGTCGGCCTCGCCGCCGAGCGCGTCGCGCACGTGCACCGCCTGACGGGCCGCCAGCCGGACGTTCCCGATGTTGCGCACGGTGTACGTGACGGTCGCGCTGCCGGTCCCGAAGGGGTTCGTGGTGCCGTGGTAGGTGGTGTGCAGGTCCTCGACGGCGAGCTGGGAATTCAGTTCGCCGGAGAGCCGCAGATAGATCCGGGCGCCGACCCGCTGGTCGACCGAGACCTCGTTGCCCTTCTTGTCCGTACGCACCGCGGACAGCGACGCGACGATGCCCCCGGTGTGGTCCCCGGGGGTGGCGTTGCGGGGGACGGTCATCGTGAAGGGGACGATCACGTGGGAGCGGCGGGGCACGCTCAGGACGTTCCTGCCGAGCTTGACCCAGGCGCCGACATCGGTCGGCTTGTGGTCCGCCGCGAACAGGTCGAAGCCGCCGTCGGCCGTGGTGAAGGCGTCGCCCGCGTACACGCGGAGCGTGAGCGGCCTGTCGGAGTAGTTGAAGACGGCGATGTGGTCCTTGACGACGGCCCCCGGGGTCGCCCCGTACGAGAAGTTCGGCCGCGCGTCGGGCTTCTTGGCTGCGGAGGGCTGGACGCCGAACGTGGTGCGCCCCTGTCCGCCGTCGCTCTGCCGGGTGGCCGGGACCGGGGATGCGGCCGAGGCGGCTGCGGCAGTGGCCGGGAGGACGGCGATGAGGCCGGCGGCGAGCGCGGCGGCGATTCGGCGGGCTGAGGTGGTGATCATGTCGGGTCGTCCGATCGGGCGCGGAACGGCGGGGCGGAGGTGTGACCGGGACGGGCATCGCTGCCCGTCCCGGTCGGGGCGGCATGACCTGGGGGTGGGGCCGCCCGGAACCATCCGACGGGGTCAGATGGCCGTCAGGGTGAGCGTGGCCGTGTAGGTGCCGGCCACGGTCGAGGTCGGCGCGTTGAGGGCGAGGTCCGCGCCGAGGTGGGCCGTGCCCAGACCGGCGCCCGTGGCGAGGGAACGGGAGGACTTGAGTCCGGCCGTGCCCGCGTCCGCGGGGTCGACACCGTTCGCCGCGGCGACCGCCGCGCCGGCCGTGACGGTCTGGGACGCACCCTTGTCGATCAGCTTCGGCGTCCAGCCGAGGTTCTGACCGTTGATCTTGTGCGTGCCGCCGTCGGAGAAGTCGGCCACCTGACCGCTGACGGACCAGCCGGGGTTGCCGGCGCGGGTGTCGGTCAGCGTGACCGCGTTGATGGCGCCCGTGGTGGCCAGCAGGTCGCCGTTGGCGTTGAGCTGCGGGGAGGGCAGGGTGACGTGCGGGTTGTCGACGCTGATGACCAGCGCACCGGCCTCTACGGTCGTGGTGATGTCCTGCGAGGCGGTGACACCGGCGAAGGCGCCGACGACGTACGCGACCGCGGCGGAGTCGGAGCCCAGGTAGGCGGCAGTGTTCGCCGGCACGAAGGCCGCCGAGAAGGAATGGTCGCCGGGCGCCAGGCTGCTGGTGGTGAAGGTCGCCTGGCCGGCGGCGACCGGCACCGTGGCCAGCGTGGTGGTCGTACCGCCCGTGGTGTCCTGGAACTTGACCGAACCGGCCGCCGCCGCGGGCGCCACCGACGCGGTCATGGTGACCGGGCTGAACTGCGGGGCGGTGCCCGCGGGCGAGACGGCCAGCGCGGTGGTGGTCGGCGTCGCCGGGGCGGCGTTGACCTGGTACGAGACGGCGCTCGACGTGGACCCGTTGTAGGCGGCGCTCGACGGCGAGAAGGCGGCCGTCAGCGAGTGGGTGCCTGCGCCCAGGTTGCTCGTGGTGAGCTGGGCCTGGCCGCCGGAGACGGTCACCGGGCCGCCCAGTGCCGCGCCGTTGTCACGGAACTGCACGGTGCCCGCGGCGCCGGCCGGGCCGACGTTCGCGGTCAGCGTCACCGGGGTGCCCGCGGTTACCGGGGCGGCCGGGGAGACGGCGAGGGAGGTGGTGGTGTCGGTGACCGCGGAGGGGTCGGTGTTCTGGTACGTCGTGTTGGACGTGAACCAGACCGGGCCCGGGAAGTCCCCGAGGCTGGTGGGGTTGAAGGCCGTACGGCAGGTGACGAGGAAGGTGTACTTGCCCGTCAGGTTGGTGAAGCCGGCCGTGTTGGCGTAGTCACGCATCGTCTGGGTGAGCGGGATGACGAGCCCGCCCTCCGGGGTCGATGCGTACGTCGCGATCGGCGAGTTGCCGACCACGTTCTGGCCTGCGGCCGGGAAGCCCGAACCGGTCACCGTGACGATGACGTTGGTGGCGCTGTCGGGGCAGGGGCCCGACGTGGTCAGCGACATGCTGGAGGTGTCGGAGCCGGTCGCCGGGGTGACCTCGGCGGTACCGATTTCGGCGGCGTGCGCCGCGGGGGCCAGGAGCAGGCCGCCCGCCAGCACGGCCATCAGGCTCGCGAGGCCACCCGCCAGGCTCCGCGAGAGTGAGTTCTTCCACACAGTCGTGCTCTCCTTCTGGGAAGGATTCGGAAGTGGCATGAGCGTTGCGTCGGACATGGGGGGTTGGGGGTGCTTCGGAAGGCGGCCGGGAAGGGCGCGCCGCCGGAGCGTCAGGGGGTCTGCTTGCTGGTGTCGCCGCAGTTCGCGTTGGTCGCGAAGCCGTACGTGTTGATCACGCCCTGCTGCTGGCAGACGAGGGAGTTCGAGCCGACGAAGACCGTGCTCCACGGCGCCGTCCCGATCTTGCTGGTCGGGATGACGTTGTAGACGTCACGCTTCACACCGAAATTGCTGTTGAGGGTGTTCGGCGCGAGACCGTCGACGGTGCCGAGGATCGCGAGGCCGCGGAGGTCCGCGATCGTCTGCGAGGCCTGCGAGTTGTACTGCGCGATGGAGAACGGGACGATCGACTTGTCGTCGAGGACACGGCCGTCGTGCTCCTGGACGGGAGCGCCGCCCTTGGCGTCCTTGATGCAGGGGTAGACACCGGCGACCACGTCGGCCTCGGTGATGCCCATCGTGGACTGCCAGAAGCTGCGGGTGCCCGAGCCCGCCTGCGGCAGGTAGACCGTCAGGCTGTAGTTGGGGCCCTGGCCCACGTAGTTGGCGTCGCAGTGGTAGATCGCCTTGAGGTCGTTCAGGGTGAGCTTGCGCGGCACGGCGCTGGTGGGCGTGATCGCGTAGCTCACGGCATCCACGGCGAACGGCACGTACGTCAGCCCGGGGTTCGCGGCGCCCAGGCTGAGGCTGGAGGACCGGGAGAAGTCGAGGCAGCCGTTGTTCGCCTGCAGGGAGTTCAGCAGGGCGGTGCGACCGGCGCCCGAGCCGTTCGGGCGGTTGATGGTGCAGCCCGGGGTGGTGGCGGGGTTCTTGGTGGTGATCTGGGCCGAGCCGGTGGCGTCGTACGAGCCGATGACCTTCTGGCCGCCGATGGTGATGGCGTTGGCCAGGCCGTTCATCACGTCCTGGGTGGTGTCGGAGCCGACACCGGAGAGCTGGCGGTGGGGCGGCGGCCCGGAGGGGTCGGCGACGGCCTGGCTCGCGCAGACGCTGCCGGTGAGCAGACCGGCTATGCCGACGGCGGCAATGGCTGTCTTTCGCTTGTTCACGTGCGTTACCTCTCGGATAGGCTTTCGCCGGGTGATGCCCGGCGCGTGTTCGGACAGTTCGTTGGCGCGGACCTGTCGGTTTTTCGGGTTCGGGCATCACCCCCCTTGCTTTCCTGAGGGCGTGGCCCCGGCACGCCGGGCCGCGATTCCCGCCGACAGCCGCGGCACCACCCGGGGAAGCAGGTGGCCGCCGGCCGCGGCGGCGAGCCCGACGACGAGGGCGGTCAGAAGGGCGTAGCGCACCGCTCCGAGCGCCCAGGCCGGAGTGCGGAGGAGCGGTTCCCCGGAGGCGGCGGCGGGTGCGCCCGGCGAGGGCTTCCCCGAGGGCTGCGCGGCCGCCGCGGACGGGGACGCCACGGCGCCTCCGGCCGCGCCCGGCTGCCCGCCCGTCGTCCCGGTGCCGCCGCTCGTGTTCCCGCCGGCTGCCGCACCGCCGCCGGAGGAGTCCGGGCCCGCCGCTGAGCCGCCGGAATCATCGCCGGGGGCGGGCGAGGCGCCTGCCCGGGACGCGATGGCATCGGCCGCGGCACGGGTCTGCGCGCGCAGGCTCTGCGGCAGCGGGGCATATCCCTCGGGGAGGGTTCCGGCCGCCACACCCGGCTGCTGGCCGGCGCCCGCCGCGTACTTCAGGAGCGCCGCGTAGTCCCGGCCCTCCTCCTTGGTGAGCCGCTCGGGCACGGTCGCGGCGTAGGAGAGGAGGGTGAGCGGGTAGGCGTCCCGGGCATTGGTCATCGGGTCGGGGCTCAGCACTCCGTCGACGCCGCTGGGCTTCATCGCCTTCTGGCCGGCGAGCAGTCCGGCCTCGTCCGGGCCGACGAAGCGGCCCGCGGCGTTCTGGAGCTTGGCCGTCACCAGCCCGTAGCGGCCGGCCGTCGCCGTGTCGGTCACGGCGAGGACCGCCCGCTGGCCCGCGGTCTGCGGCGGGGTCTTCTTGTAGCCGGGGGGCGTGCTGGTGCCGTCCCAGTTGGCCCGGGCCAGGGTGTCGCCGCGGGAGGCCGCTCGGGCGGCCGTGTGCATGTCGGAGGCGTACGGGTGCTTGTCCTGGATGCACAGGGGATGGTCCGGGTGGTCCGCGAACGGCTGGCAGAACGGGTCGCTCTTGGGGAAGTCGCTGATCGGCAGGTCGATGCCCCGGTAGTGCGGGTTGACCTTCATCCCCGAGAAGGCGGGGTCGCCGTGACGCCCCTCGTTGTCCGGGGTGCCGTCGAGGAACTCCCGGGCGGCCGGGTCCTGGTCGACCCAGTTCCACAGCTGCCCCGTCGCGTCGGACAGTTCCTCCGCCACCAGCGCGTCGCCGAGGCTGGAGCGGTACTCGAGGTCCTTGTAGGCGGGGTTGTGCTTGAGGAACTCCTGGTCGTACACCAGGTTGAAGGGGTTCTCCGCGGTGCTCGGCGCCAAACGCGAGTTGCCGTCCTGGTAGGACTCGGTGAGCAGCTTGGCGACGAGCCGCGGGGTGAGGTTGAGGCTGGTCAGCCGTGCTCCGTTGCGTGCCTTGACCTCGGCGGGCGCGCTGGAGCGGGCCTGGCTCTCGACGAAGAAGCCGATGGTCAGCCCGGACAGCGCCACGGGCGCGTAGACGGGTTTCGGTCCCTCCGGAACCTGGTCGCCGGTGACCGGGCGGCCCAGGAACACCATGCCGGGCGCGTCGGAGACCAACTGGCCGCGGGCCGTTTCGTCGGTCACCTTCGCGTAGCCGTAGATGGTCCGGCTGCCGGTCTGGCACAGGGCCGGCTGCCAGCGGATGACGGCCTCGGCGATGATCTCGTGCCCGAGTGCGCTCCGTTCGTCGGCGCCGATCGGGCAGAAGCTGCCGATCGGTTCGAAGCGCAACGGCACGACGAGGCGGTGCTGCCAGTTGCTCGCGCTGAGCGGCGACGACTGCAGCTGTCCGCTCGACTGGGCGCGGTACGAGCTGCCGTCGACCTCCGTCTCGCCGCGCGGCACGACCACCAGCCAGCAGGATCGTCCCGGCGACCCGTTCGAGGAGCCGGCCTGCACCTCTCCGCAGCCGAGACCCGGCGCCTCCAGCGCCGTCTGGGCCTCGAAGTACACCTCGCCCTTGCCGTCGGGGCCGCTGCGGGCGTGGGCGACTTCGTTCGTGGTGTTCACGTCGTAGAAGTCGTTCCAGTTCCCCTTCGTGCTCACATCGCCGGTGACGGACTTGAAGGGGACGTACGAGATGCCGGTCTCGCCCGCCGGGGGAAGCTGCTGGGCCGGGTCCTTGAGCCCGCCGTACGTCAGCTGCCGGGTGTTGGTGAACGCGCCGGCGGAGTTGCCGAGTTCCTGTGCGGACGTGCCGCCGAACTGGCACTGCTCGGGGCTGGGTCCCGCGGCGTCGTCCCCCCAGCACTGCATGATCTGGAGGTAGTTGGCGGCGTAGTTGGTGTCCGGGACCGTGGGAGCGGCGCCCTGCCAGCTGATCTTCACGGCCTGGTTGACCAGGTTCCGGGTCTGGCCGACCGTCACCTTCAGATTCGCGTGGGGGCCCTGTCCGGAGACGGTCACCGCGGATCCCTCCCCGGCTGCGGCCCGGTCTGCGGCGTCCGCCGGCCATGGCGCAGACGCCAGCACGGCGGTGCCGATCACGGAGAGCATGACGAGGGCGACGGTGACCGACGTCGCGAGGAAGCGGCGGAGCGCTGCGATCACGACCGGCCTCGCTTCAGCCGCCGGCCGATCAGCGGCGGTCCGACGGTGATCGCCACCAGCAGCACGCCCGCCACCGCCATGAGCACGGTCCGCGTGCCGCCGCCGATGCCCCTGGAGGTCGTGACCGGTACGGCGAAAGCGTCGCCGCTGCCGCCGGCCGCCCCGCCGCTGTCCCCGATGACCTGGCCCGTGTCCGGGTCGATCGTGGCTCCACCGGGGCCGCCCGTGGCCCCGCCGCTGCCGGTGCCGGTCGTCGTACCGCCCGTGCCCTTGCCGCCCGCGCCGGCGGTCGCACCTCCCGAGCCGGTGCTGCCGCCGTTCGTGCCGCCCTGGGCGGAGCCCGACGAACTGCCGCCGGAGCCCGAGCCCGAGCCCGAGCCGTTGACGGTGGTCGGGGTCTTGGCGCCGCCCGTGCCGGTGGAGCACTGCGTCGGGCCCTTGAAGTCACAGGCGGGCGGGTAGGGCGCGGTCTTGGCCAGCGTGTTGGTGCCGTCGCTGGAGAAGGTGGGGTTGTGGCAGTTCTTGATGTTGATGTTCTCGGGGTTCACGCCGGGGATCTTGCGGACCTGCTGGAGCCCGGCCTCCACGAGGTTGATGGGGAGCGGTGAGTAGCCGAGACGGTCGACCCGCTGCTGCCCCTGGCAGAGGAAGTAGTACGCGAAGGCCCCGAGGGTCTTGCCCTTCTGGGCGTTGAAGTTGGACTCCAACTTGGTCGGGATGATCATGTAGCTGTAGCTCGACAGCGGATAGGACCGCTTGTCGGTGTCGTTGTAGACGCCCTCGAGCTTCTGCGTCAGATACTCCGGCGAGGAGGGGTTCTCCTCGATCCTCGCCTTCGTGAGCGCCACCGCCACGTTCTTGGCGGTCGGTTCGGTGTAGTACCCGGCCTCGTTGAGCACCTTGGCCACCGGGAAGTGGGTGGTGTACACCGCGAAGGAGTACTCGACGTAGGTGATGGTGCCGACGTTGCCCCTCTGGGCGACGTAGCCGGACACTCCGTTCGAGCCCGACTGGCCGACGAAGCCGCTGCCCGGAACGATCGGGAAGTTCGACGTCTCCCCGCACGGAGTCTGGCGGCCCGCCCTGCGGCAGTAGTCGTCCCACAGGGATCTGTGCTTCACGCTCAGCCACTTGGTGAACTGCGCGCTGGTGCCGGAGCCGTCGGAGCGCACCACGGGCACGACCCGGCGGGCGGGCAGCGCCGAGGCGAGCGCCGGGTTGTCGGCCTTGATCTCCGGGTCGTTCCAGGTCTTGATCTGCCCGGTGAAGATCTTGGCGACGACCTCTCCGGACAGCCGGAGGTTGGTCACCCGCCGGTTGCCGATCATGAGGTTGTACATGAACGAGGTTCCGCCGGCCACGATCGGCATGTAGGCGTACTTGCGGGACGGCGGCGAGTCGACGACGCCCGAGTCCTTGATGCCGTACGGGATCTCGGAGACGCCGTAGTCCACGGTGCCGTTCCGGAACTGGTTACGGCCGTCGGACGACCCGGTGGGGTTGTAGTTGACCGTCATGCCGTACTGCTTGACGTTGGCCTTCCACTGATCGAGGGCGTTCTGGCTCCAGGTGGATCCGGCACCCGAGATCGGGACGTAGGTGGCGGCGACGGCGGGCTCGGCGCCCGGCATCGCGACGCCGAGCAGGAGGGCGGCCACGAGAGCGAAGGCGGTCACGACTCTCGGGAGGAGGCGTGCTGTCGTTGCCGGAGGCGATCCGGGCATGGCTGGTGACTCCTGGTCGGTGTGGTCTGGTCGGTACGGGGCGGTGCACGGCGGTGCGGGTGCGGGACGCGTTGCGCGGCGTCCGGTCACTCCGGGGGCCGGACGGAGGCGTCGGACGGGCCGGGCGGTGGGGCGGCCGTTGCCGGGAAGCCCCCGGGCGCCCCGGCTGCCTGGGTCCTGAGCCGGGCGCGCCGGGCCATGCGCTCGGCGTCGCGGCGCGAGGCCACCACCCGCCGGTGCTGCTGGTTGCGGCTCAGCTCGCCGGGACCGCGACCGCCGATCACGCGGGCCACCACGAACAGCATCAGCACGATGACCATCAGCAGGGCGGCGGAGCCGAACCCGCGGGCGATCAGGCTGGGCTGGGGGGACCCGACGAGTCCGAACGTGGCCAGCGGCAAAGAGACCTGCGGGCCGCTGAACGGATTGGCGTTCAGGCCCGTCGCGAGGCCGGAGGTGAGCAGCACCGGTGAGGTCTCGCCGATCCCCCGGGCGGTGCCCAGGATCACCGCGGTGGTGAGCCCGGAGCGCGCGGTGGGCAGCACCACGGTCCACACCGTGCGCCACTGGGAGGCGCCCAGGGCGTACGACGCCTCGCGCAGCGAGCCGGGCACCAGCCGGATCACCACGTCGGCGGCCCGGATGACGATGGGGAGCATCATCACGCTGATCGCCAGCGCGGCGGCGAACCCGGACTTGTCGACGCCGAGGATGAGGATGACCGTGGCGTAGATGAAGAGTCCGGCCACGATCGACGGCAGCGCGGTCATCGCCTCGACGATGGTCCGTACGAACCGGGCGTATCTGCCGGGCACTTCGTTGAGGAACACCGCGCACGCCAGTCCGAGCGGCACGGTGATCACCAGCGCGATGGCGATCTGCTCCAGCGTGCCCACGATCGCGTGGACGACACCGCCCTGGCTGAGCGGCTGCAGCGGACCGGTGCTCGACATGTCCTCCACGAAGAAGTTGAGGTGCACCAGGGCGGGCCGGCCGCGCCACAGGGTGTAGCCCACCACCAGGACCAGCGCCGCCAGCAGGACCAGAGCGAGGCTCAGCCACAGCACCGCCGCGACCTTGTCGCGTACGGTCACGCCGCTCTCGTCGAAGGAGACCAGCGCCGCGTACAGGCCGAGGAAGAGGACGTACGCGAGGACCACGAAGCCCAGGGCCGAGTCGAACGGAGCGATCCAGACGAAGAGGAGAACCGTCAGCGCCAGCGAGCCCACGGCCGCGCCGGCCAGGGCGAGGAGGTCCGAGGCATGCAGGGTCGAGGTGTTCCTGCGGACTTCGGGGGACGCGTCCTCGGGTGCGCCGACCGCCGGCCGCACGGTCGTCGGCGGCTGCACGGGCGCGTCCTTCATGAGTTCGGTCATCTCAGGCCTCCGCCCCGCTGCCCGAGCGGCCGCGTGCCGCGACCGAGGAGGCGATGAAGTTCACGACCAGCGTCATCAGGAACAGCGCGAGTCCCGCGGCCATCAGGGCCGACATGCCGAACTCGCTCGCAGAGCCGTAGCGCAGTGCGATCAGCGCGGACACGGAGTTGGTTCCGTTCTGCAGGACGTGCCACTGCACGACGAAGACCGGAGAGATGATCATGTAGACGGCGATGGTCTCGCCGAGGGCCCGGCCGAGGCCCAGCATGGTGCCGCCGATCACGCCGCCCCAGCCGAACGGCAGGACGACGGCGCGGATCATTCCCCACTTCGTCGCCCCGAGCGCGAAGGCTCCCTCGCGCTCACCCGGAGGCGCCTGCGAGAACGTCTCCCGCATCACCGAGCAGGCGATCGGGGTGACCATGAGCGCCACGACGATGCCGGCGATGAAGCTGGAGGACGTGTAGACCGTCGTCGTCTGCAGCGGGTCGGTCGGGTCGGCCCCGTCGACCGCGAAGATCGGGATCCACGAGAAGTACGTGGAGATCCAGCGGGAGAGCCCGACGATGTACCCCTGCAGGAAGAAGGCGCCGCAGAGGCCGTACACCACGCTCGGCACGGCGGCCATGAGGTCGACGAGGCTGACGAGGGACGACTTCAGCCGACGGGGCGCGTACTCCGAGATGTAAAGCGCGGTGCCCAGCGCCAGCGGTACCGCGATGCTGATCGCCACGAGGCCGATGAGCACCGTGCCGGTGAGGACCGCGGCAATGCCGAAGTTGTGCGAGTCCGGCTCCCACGCGGAGGTGGTGAGGAAGCCGAACTCGGCGACACCGAGCGCCTCGGACGCACGGTAGGTCAGGAAGACCCCGACCAGCAGCATGACGGCCAGGACCACGGCCCCGCTGCCCCGCGCCCCGCCGCGGAAGAGGCGGTCCGCGAGCGCGCCCCTGCCCCGCACCGCACGCGGCGCGTCGACGGGCTCGGGCTCTGGACCGGGATCGGACGGGTGCCCGATTCCGGACACGACCACGGTCATCACGCACCCGCCCCGGCCCGGACGCCGACCGGCCTGCCGGCGTGACCGTCGTCGTCGGACTCTGCCCGCGTAGACCTGGGCCGCGCGGGACCCCGCTGCAATGCACCGCGCTGCCGCGGCAGGTTCGGCATCCCCTCGGCCAGCTGTGCCACCGGGACCGCGGCGAGGAACTGGTTGAGGTTGAACTGGCATTCCCGCTGGCGCAGATAGGGCCGTCCGGCGACCGCGAACACCCGCCCCTCGATCTCCACGCGCCATGTCCAGTTGCTCGCCGCGTCCGACATGCTCATGAGCACCCGGGCCCCCGCGACCTTCTCCCGCAGCTCGCCCACCGCGGCCTGGCACTCCGCGAGGCTGCCGAACGCCTCGGCGCCGCGACCCAGTTCACGGTTGTTCGCACCGACCAGCCGCCATCCGACGGGCTTCTCCCCGCCATCCGGTCTCTGCGGCGATACGCGCACCACATACAAGAAACGTGCATGAACCATCGAAACCACCCCCTTCCACTTCCACCCCGGCGCTATCGCCACAGGTCGGAAGATCTCCCCAAGCGCACCTGACGCTCGCGGGTTGTGAAGGGCCTGTGTGCACAGAAAGGTGAAGGCCGAACGGAGGGAAAATGAATGGGAGGCTCGTTAGAACCCAAGGTAATCGTGATCAAGGCCTTGATGACGCTGCGCGGATCCCGGGCCCTCGATGACGGTGCGTCAGGGACTTACCGGCTGCGGCGCGCGGCCGACTCCTCGATCGCGGCGACGAGCCGATCGGCGAGCGCGCGGACGTCCGGCAGGAGGTCGGTCCAGTCCTCCTCCGCGTCCCCGGCATGGATCGCTCGCGCGCGGACCATCGCCGCCCAGTAGACGCCGGAGTAGTCCTTCTGGCCCTTGTACCAGCGGAACGTCCGCCACGGGACAGCCGACTGGAGCGATACCGCCGCCGCAAATCCCAGGGTGCCGTCTTCCGCGGCCCGCGCCGCGGGGAGATGTGCGCCCTGCCCTGGCCTGGCCTGGCCGCAGGTCGGCCTGACCGGCTCGTGGTTCCGCATCTCCGCGCAGATCGTTGAGATCGCCTACCGCCAGTACGACGAGGCCCCGAAGCAGAACAGCGTGCGGACCGTCACGCTCGACTCCCAGACGCGCGAGCTGTGGCAGCAGTGGCGGTTGCGCCAGGACAGGGAGCGACAGCAGTGGTCCGGTGAGAAAGCGTGGGTCGAGACCAACCGGGTGTGGACCCACGAGTACGGCGAGCCCCTTCACCCCGACTGGATGAGCCGGAGACTCAAGCGGCTCGTTGAGCTGTCCGGGCTTCCCCCGATCCGCCTGCACGACACGCGGCACCTGTCGGCAACGCTGGCGCTGCTGGGGAAAGCAGACATCAAGGTCGTCCAAGAGCGATGGGGCACAGCTCCCGCCAGATCAGCTCGGACATGTACACAAGTGTCTGCCTCAACTCATGACGGCCGAGGCGGAGTCGACGAGCGCAGTCGTGCCGCGCCCCCGAAAGGCACGCCCAGGACGGGACGAGCCCCAGTCGAAGGCCCAGGAAAAAGGCCCGGAGGCCGACGACGATGGTCCGGACGAGGGAATGCACCCCGCCGCGTGACCCGCGTCCTCAATTTGTCCTCACGATCATGACACCATGACCAGGACGGGCCGCCAAGACCCTGCTGCACTCGCCTCCGGCCAGCAAAGTTGCTGGTCAGAACGTTTCTGCACCACTGGGCTGTGGTGGGGCGGGTGGGACTCGAACCCACGGCCGACGGATTATGAGTCCGCTGCTCTAACCGGCTGAGCTACCGCCCCTAACGGCGCGTCGCGCACATTTGTGCGCGCCGTCTGCCGCAGCATAGCCGCTCATACGATCTCCTGCCTCGGATGGTCGGCGTCGCTCCGACCATGAGGACTGCACTGCCGCCTGCTCGGTTCCGGAAGCCGGGGAACACATGGAAAGAGGACCCCGCAGGGTCCTCTTCCTCGGCCGCTCCCCCGACTGGACTCGAACCAGTAACCCTCCGGTTAACAGCCGAATGCTCTGCCAATTGAGCTACAGGGGATCGCGCTCCCCCGACTGGACTCGAACCAGTAACCTGCCGGTTAACAGCCGGCTGCTCTGCCAATTGAGCTACAGGGGATTGCTGCGTGTGCACCGAACGTACCTACCCCGGGCTTCCCGGGCGGCGCTCGCTCGCTGCGACACATACATTAGCGCAAGCAGGGGGGTGCTCCGCCAATCGGTTCCCCCCGTGACCTCGTGACCTCAGATCCCGGCGTCGGGGACGACGCAGGCGAAGGGTGGCAGCGATGCGATACCGGATCACGTTCATCGCCGGAGTGGCCGTCGGTTACGTGCTCGGGACCCGGGCCGGGCGCGAGCGTTACGAGCAGCTGAAGAAGTCCGCCCGGGAGTTCACGCAGAACCCGGCCGTGCGCAACGCCGCGGAGTCCGCCGCGCAGACGAGCCGCGAGGTGGCGGAGAAGGCGTACCACGTGGTGAGCGAGAAGGTCGGGGACCATGTGCCCGACTCGGTGGCCGAGCGGGTGCGGTCCCTGCGGGAACGGAGTCAGGGCGGCGCCGAGGACGACTGGGGTACGACCAATACGTGAGCGGAACCGGGAGGCCCGGGCGGCGGGCCGGGCCCGGGACCGCAGGGCGGGCCGGCGTCGCTCCGACCGTCCCCGGTCCGCCGCCGGCGCCCGAGTGCGGCAGAATCTAACGGCATGGGGATAGTCGCCGGGCTGGACAGTTCGTCCACCTTCACTCGCATCGTCGTCTGCGACACGGACACGGGCGCCGTGCTGCGCCAGGGCTACGCACCGCACCCGGTCGAGGCCAAGGCGAGCGACGTCGATCCACAGGCGTGGCTGCTGTCGTTGGGCGAGGCAGCCGCCGGCGGGCTGCTGGAGGGCGTGCAGGCCATCGGTGTGTCGGCGCAGCAGCACGGACTGATCCCGCTCGACGCGTCCGGGGCCCCGGTGCGGGCCGCGGTCGTCGGGAACGACAAGCGGGCGCAGGTCGCGGCGGCGGATCTGATCGAGGCGCTCGGCGGTCGACAGGCCTGGGCCGAGGCCGTCGGATGCGTACCGCAGTCGGGGCTGCCCGTCGCGAAGCTGCGCTGGCTGGCGCGGACCGAGCCCGAGGCGGCCCAGCGCACCGCGCTGGTGATGCAGCCCCACGACTGGCTGGTGTGGCAGCTGCTGGGCAGGCCCGTGCGCCGGACCACGGACCGGGGCGGGGCATCGGCGACCGGGTACTGGTCGGCGGGTACGGGCTCGTACCGCCCGGACCTCGTGGAGATGGCGCTCGGCCATCAGGCCGCGCTGCCCGAGGTACTGGGGCCTTCCGATGCCGCCGGGACCACTCCCGAAGGGCTGCTGATCTCCGCGGGCACCGGCGAGACCATGGCCGCCGCGTTCGGGCTCGGGCTCGGTCCCGGTGACGCGGTGGTGTCGCTCGGGGCCTCGGGTTCCGTGATGGCGGTGCACCACGAGGCACTCACCGACCCGTCCGGAATGATCACCTCCTACGCGGACGCCACCGGTATGCACCTCCCGGTCGTCCACACCCTCAATGCCGTACGGGCCCTGCGGGGCACCGCCGAGCTCCTGGGCATCGAGGACCTGGACGAACTGTCCGCGCTCGCGATGAAGTCGACCCCGGGCGCCTCCGGTCTCGTACTGCTCCCCTATCTGGAGGGCGAGCGCACCCCGCATCTGCCGCACACCGCGGGCACCCTCACCGGGCTGCGGCGCGAGTCGATGAAGCGCGAGCATCTGGCGCGCGCGGCCTTCGAGGGCATGCTGTGCGGGCTCGCCGACGCGCTGGACGTGCTGCGCCGACGCGGCGTGGACGTGCGGCGGGTGTTCCTGCTGGGGCAGGCCGCGGAACTGCACGCGGTGCAGGCGGCGGCGCCGGCGATCTTCGCCGCGCAGGTCGTCGTACCGCAGCCCGCGGACTACGCGGCGCTCGGCGCGGCCCGGCAGGCGGCCTGGGCGCTCGGCGTCGCGCAGGGCACGCTCGCCCCGCACACCCCGCCGGCCTGGCAGGGGGCTGCGGCGCAGATCTTCGAACCGGGCGACGACCTGCCGGTGGGCCAGGCCGTGCGGCAGCAGTACGTCGCGACGCGGGAGCAGGTGCACCCGGGGGCGTTCGGCTCCTGACGGACCCCGGGACGCCGGTCGCCAGGACTCCGGGACGCCGGGACGCCGGTCGGGACGTCAGGACTCCGGGACGCCGTGAGTGCGCGCCCGCGCCCCCGGCCTTCGGCCGTCGGGAGTGCGCGTCTTCTCGTGGGTGCGCGTTCTTGACCTGGGTTTGGCGAAATCCTTTGGGCAGCGGGTCGTGGAGTGACGCAAGATTGGGGCGACTCCACGATTGTGCCGACCCGAGAGACCTTGGCGTGCTCATAAGACTGCTCCAAACGTTCCTGCGTCCGTACCGCAAACCCCTCGCCCTGCTGGTGGCTCTGCAACTGCTGCAGACCAGCGCCACCCTCTATCTGCCCACCCTGAACGCCGACATCATTGACAACGGTGTCGTCCGGGGCGACACCGGCTACATCCTGGCCTTCGGCGCGCTGATGGTCGCCGTGAGCATCGTCCAGGTCGTCTGCAACATCGGGGCCGTCCACTACGGAGCCAGGACCGCGGCCGCGCTCGGCCGGGACGTGCGGGCCGCCGTCTTCGACCGCGTGCAGTCGTTCTCGGCCCGCGAGGTCGGGCATTTCGGGGCGCCCTCGCTCATCACGCGCACGACCAACGACGTCCAGCAGGTCCAGATGCTGGCGCTCATGGCGTTCACACTGATGGTCTCCGCGCCGATCATGTGCGTCGGCGGCATCGTCCTGGCTCTGGCCCTGGACGTACCGCTGTCGATGGTGCTGCTCGCGGTCGTGCCGGTACTCGGCATCTCGGTGGCGCTGATCGTGAAGAAGATGCGGCCGCTGTTCCGGACCATGCAGGAGAGGCTCGACACGGTGAACCGGGTGCTGCGGGAGCAGATCACCGGCAACCGCGTGATCAGGGCGTTCGTGAAGGACCCGTACGAGGAGGAGCGGTTCCGCGGCGCGAACGCCGAGCTGACGGATGTCTCCATGTCGACCGGACGGCTCATGGCACTGATGTTCCCGATCGTCATGACGGTCGTGAACGTGTCGAGCATCGCGGTCGTCTGGTTCGGTGCGCACCGCATCGACAGCGGCGGGATGCAGATCGGCGCGCTCACGGCCTTCCTCGCCTATCTGATGCAGATAGTCATGGCCGTGATGATGGCCACCTTCATGTTCATGATGGTCCCGCGCGCCGAGGTGTGCGCCGAGCGGATCCAGGAGGTCCTGGAGACCGAGTCGAGCGTCGTCCCGCCGGCCCGGCCCGTGCGGGAACTGGCACGCCACGGCCATCTGGCGGTACGGGGAGCGCACTTCCGCTACCCGGGTGCCGAGGAGCCCGTCCTGCAGGACGTGGAGCTTGTGGCCCGGCCGGGCGAGACGACCGCGATCATCGGGTCGACGGGCAGCGGCAAGTCGACGCTGCTCGGACTCGTCCCGCGGCTGTTCGACGTGACCGGCGGCGAGGTGCTCGTGGACGGCGTGGACGTACGGCAGCTGGACCCGGCGCTCATGGCGCGGACCGTGGGGCTCGTGCCGCAGAAGCCGTACCTCTTCTCCGGCACGGTCGCCACGAATCTGCGGTACGGGAATCCCGACGCGACCGACGAGGAGCTGTGGCACGCGCTCGAGGTCGCCCAGGCCGCCGACTTCGTCCACGCACTCGACGGCGGGCTGAACGCGCCGATCGCACAGGGCGGCACCAATGTCTCCGGCGGGCAGCGGCAGCGGCTCGCGATCGCGCGGACGCTGGTGCAGCGGCCGGAGATCTATCTCTTCGACGACTCCTTCTCCGCCCTGGACTATGCGACGGACGCCGCGCTGCGCGGCGCGCTGGCGCTGGAGACGGCCGAGTCGACCGTCGTGATCGTCGCCCAGCGGGTGTCGACCATCCGTGACGCCGACCGGATCGTGGTCCTCGACGAGGGCCGGGTCGTGGGCACCGGTCGCCATCACGAGCTGATGGAGAGCAACGAGACGTACCGGGAGATCGTGCTCTCCCAGCTGACCGAGGCGGAGGCTGCCTGATGGCGGGTCCTGGCGGACGCATGATGATGGGCCAGTCCGGCGAGCGGTCCATGGACTTCAAGGGTTCGGTCAAGCGGCTGCTGCGGCAGCTCGCCCCGGAGCGCCGCACCCTGTGGCTGATGCTGGCGGCCGCGGTGCTCAGCGTGGCCCTCTCGGTGGTCGGACCGCTGATCCTCGGAAAGGCGACCGACCTCGTCTTCGCGGGTGTCGTCGGGCGCGACCTGCCGGACGGCACGACCAAGGATCAGGCCGTCGAAGGTCTGCGCGAGCGGGGCGACGGCGGGCTCGCGGACTTGCTGTCCGGAGTCGACTTCACCCCGGGCCACGGCATCGACTTCACCGCGGTCGGGAACGTCCTGCTGACGGCGCTCGTGGTGTACGTGGCCGCGGGGCTGCTGATGCTGGTCGCGACGCGGGCCTCGATCCGGGTGATCAACCGGACCGTGTACCGGATGCGTGAGGACGTCCAGACGAAGCTGTCGAGGCTGCCGCTGTCGTACTTCGACCAGGCCAAGCGCGGCGAGGTGCTGAGCCGCGCGACCAACGACATCGACAACATCTCGCAGACCATGCAGCAGTCGATGGGCCAGCTGATCAACTCCCTGCTCACCATCGTGGGTGTGCTGGCGATGATGTTCTGGATCTCACCGCTGCTGGCGCTGGTCGCGCTGGTGACGGTGCCGCTCTCGGTGGTCATCGCGGCGAAGGTCGGCAAGCGCTCGCAGCCGCAGTTCGTGCAGCAGTGGAAGTCGACGGGCCGGCTCAACGCGCACATCGAGGAGATGTACACCGGCCATGCGCTGGTGAAGGTCTTCGGACGGCAGCAGGAGTCCGCGGCCGACTTCGCCGAGCAGAACGACGCGCTCTACGAGGCTGGGTTCCGGGCGCAGTTCAACAGCGGGATCATGCAACCGCTGATGTTCTTCGTCTCGAACATCAACTATGTGCTCGTGGCCGTGGTCGGCGGGCTCCGGGTCGCCTCGGGCACGCTGTCGATCGGTGATGTGCAGGCCTTCATCCAGTACTCGCGGCAGTTCTCGATGCCGCTGACGCAGGTCGCGTCGATGGCGAACCTGGTGCAGTCGGGCGTCGCATCGGCCGAGCGGATCTTCGAGCTGCTGGACGCCGACGAGCAGGAGCCCGACCCGGCGGGCGCGGTCAGTCCCGAGAAGCTGCGTGGCGCGGTCGCGCTGGAGAAGGTGGCGTTCCGCTACGACCCGGAGAAGTCGCTCATCGAGGATCTGTCCCTGGAGGTCGAGCCGGGTCACACGGTCGCGATCGTCGGCCCGACCGGCGCGGGCAAGACCACGCTGGTGAATCTGCTGATGCGGTTCTACGAGGTGACGGGCGGCCGGATCACCCTCGACGGGGTCGACGTCGCGGCCATGTCGCGGGACGACCTGCGGGCCGGGATCGGCATGGTGCTGCAGGACACCTGGCTGTTCGGCGGGACGATCGCCGAGAACATCGCGTACGGGACGTCCGGCAAGGTCACGCGGGAGCAGATCGAGGAAGCGGCGCGTGCGGCGCACGCCGACCGTTTCATCCGCACGCTGCCCGACGGCTACGACACCGTCATCGACGACGAGGGCTCGGGCGTCAGTGCCGGCGAGAAGCAGCTCATCACCATCGCGCGGGCGTTCCTGTCCGACCCGGTGATCCTGGTGCTCGACGAGGCGACGAGCTCGGTCGACACCCGTACCGAGGTGCTGATACAGAAGGCGATGGCACGCCTCGCCCACGGGCGGACGAGCTTTGTGATCGCGCACCGGCTCTCGACGATCCGGGACGCCGACGTGATCCTGGTGATGGAGAACGGTTCCATCGTCGAACAGGGCACGCACGAGGAACTGCTGGCGGCGGAGGGCGCGTACGCACGGCTGTACGCGGCGCAGTTCGCGCAGGCGGTCGTCGAAGTCGACTGATGCGTACGGGAGATCGGGTCCGGCGGGAACGCCGGGCCCGGTCGACGGGCCACGGTGAGGCAACGGCGGGGACAACGGGGAGGGCCGGGACCATGGGGAAGGGCGCGGGGCACGAGGAGGGCGGTCGGACGGGCGGCCGCCAGGCGACGGGGCTGGGGATCTCGCTGGGCATGTCCTTCGGAGTCGCCTTCGGGCTGTCGACGGACAACCTGGCGGCGGGCATCACGATCGGGACGGCCCTCGGCGTCGCCGTGGGTGCGAGCATCGACGCACGGACGGAACGGGAGGGGCGGACCGCCCCGCCCACGGACTCCCCCGACGACGGCCGGAACCGCTGGACGGCCGGTCCCGCGGGCCGGTGGGTCCGGATGGGCAGTCAGTCCAGACAGCCGGTCGGCCCGGATGAGCGGCCGGTCCCGCGGGCCGGTGGGTCCGGATGGGCAGTCAGTCCAGACAGCCGGTCGGCCCGGATGAGCGGCCGGTCCCGCCGATCGGTGGGTCCGGATGGGCAGTCAGTCCAGACAGCCGGTCGGCCCGGATGAGCGGTCAGTCCAGATAGCCGCGCAGCTGGTCGGCGAAGGCGTGGTCCCGCAGCTTGTTGAGGGTCTTGGACTCGATCTGGCGGATGCGTTCGCGTGTCACGCCGAAGATCCGTCCGATCTCCTCCAGGGTGCGGGGCCGCCCGTCGGCCAGTCCGTACCGGAGCTGGACCACCTTGCGCTCGCGCTCGCCGAGCGTGGAGAGCACCGCTTCCAGGTGCTCACGGAGCAGCAGGAACGCCGCGGACTCGACGGGCGATGCGGCGTCGCCGTCCTCTATGAGGTCGCCGAGCGCGACATCGTCCTCCTCGCCGACGGGCGCGTGCAGCGACACCGGCTCCTGGGCGAGGCGCAGGACTTCGCCTACCCGCTCGGGCGCCAGGTCGAGCTGGGCGGCGACCTCTTCGGCGGTCGGCTCGTAGCCGCGCTCCTGCAGCATGCGGCGCTGGACGCGCACGACGCGGTTGATGAGCTCGACGACATGGACCGGGACCCGGATGGTCCGGGCCTGGTCGGCGAGGGCCCGCGACATGGCCTGGCGGATCCACCAGGTCGCGTACGTCGAGAACTTGTAGCCGCGTGCGTAGTCGAACTTCTCCACGGCCCGGATCAGCCCGAGGTTGCCCTCCTGGACGAGGTCGAGCATGGTCAGCCCGCGGCCGACGTACCGCTTGGCGACGGAGACGACGAGGCGGAGGTTGGCCTCGATGAGCCGGCGCTTGGCCATCCGGCCCATGACGACGAGTTTGTCGAGGTCGACGGCGAGCTGCGAATCGAGGTCCGGGGTGCGCTTGAGCTTCTCCTCGGCGAACAGGCCGGCCTCGACGCGTCGGGCGAGCTCCACTTCCTCGACGGCGGTGAGGAGCGGAATCCGGCCGATCTCACGCAGGTACTGCCGGAAGAGGTCGGACGAGGGCCCGCTGCCGGTCTCCGCGCGCCCGCCCCGCGGCGGCTCGGGCGGTTCGGGCGCCTCGGACAGTTCCGGCACCGCCTCGGCGTCCGGCGGCGGTGGTGGTTCGTTCTCGGGGTGGTGCGCGGCCCGGCTCTGCGGTGGAACCGCCGTGACCGTATCGGCTTCTGTCAGGGTCTGGGTCTGCACGGTGGCGACCTCCAGGGTGGGCGCTGCCGGTTCGGGGGCAGGCGGCAGCGGGACGGGGGCGGCGGCCGGGCCGCTGTCCGTCCCGTACACGATGAGCGGATCCGCGGGGGTGTGTGGCCCACCTCCGGTGGACCGGCCGCGCTCCGAGGACTCAGGCACCGCACCCCAGTGTGGGGTACGACACATCTCTGCCACGAGGGGCGTGCGGTGACTTTTTGAGTCCGGTCCGTGACCGGGCGGTTACGGGGCTGCCTCATCCGGGTGCGGGGTGGCGCGGGCATCCGGGACGCTCGGCTCCAGGGGGTGGAGCCATGCGCACCGCATGGGAGCGGCGCGAGATTCGGTACCCGCTGCGCCGAGCTCCTGGAGGAGATCTTCAAGGCCCACGACTCGGCCTGGTACGCCACGAACCCCGTGCTGCTGAGCGTCTTCGAGGATCCCGACGGCGAGCGGGAACGGGCGGGCTTCCGCGCCGAGTGTCCGCACCTCGCCGACGAGTACGGGGACTACCGCGAGCGGCTGCGCGCGGCTCTCGCGCCCACCTTCGCCGGCCGCTGAGTCAGAGCGCCTCCGCGCCCCTGCTCCGCAACGACTGTCCGTACTGCTGCAGCACCCACAGCTCGTTCTGCACGGCCGCGTGGTGCTCCGGGTCCCCGTGGGCGCCGACTCGGGCGAGGGTTCCCTGGACGTCGCGGATGCGGCGGTCGACCGCGCGGAGGCGGACCTGGACGAGCTGGTCGCCGGCGTAGGTCTCGTCGATCGTGCGGCCGTGGACCGCTTCCACGGCGAGCTCGGTGATCATCGCGCGGACCGTGTCGTCGGGTGCCGCGTCACGGACCCGGGCGAGGTAGGACGGCGCGTCGGGCACGCCCGGCTCCGCTCCGCCCGCGTCGGCGATCGCCTGGCGCACGGCGGCGTAGGGCGGGGCGGTGAACTCGTCGACCCCGTACGCGTCGAAGGCCGGGGAGACCAGCTCCGGGTACTGGAGGGCGAGCTTCAGCAGCTCGCGCTCGGTGCGGTGGGCGGGGCTGCGGAGGTTGAGCGCGGGGCCGCTCGGACCCGCGGCGGGGCGTGCGGTGTCGTGCGCCGGCGCCTGGCGCGCGGGCGCCGGGCCCTGGCCGCCGCCGCGCTCCCTGGCCCACCGCGCGAGCTGCGCGACCCGCTTCACCACGAACTGGGTGTCGAGGATGCCGAGGAGCCCCGCGAGCTGGACGGCGACCTCGTGCTGGGACGCGCTGTTCTTGATCCGGGCGACGATCGGCGCGGCCTCGTCGAGCGCGGCGGCCCGTCCGACCGGGGTCTCCAGGTCGTAGTTCTTCACGATGTGCCGGATCGCGAACTCGAAGAGCTGGTTGCGCGGCTCGGCCAGCTCCCGCACGGCCTCGTCGCCCTTGGCCAGGCGCAGCTCGCACGGGTCCATGCCGTCGGGCGCGACGGCGATGAAGGTCTCGGCGGCGAACTTCTGGTCGTCCTCGAAAGCGCGCAGTGCGGCCTTCTGGCCGGCCGCGTCACCGTCGAAGGTGAAGATCACCTTCGCGCTGCCGTTGTCCATCAGCAGCCTGCGGAGGATCTTGATGTGATCGGTGCCGAAGGCGGTGCCACAGGTCGCGATCGCCGTCGTGATGCCGGCGAGATGGCAGGCCATGACGTCCGTGTAGCCCTCGACGACCACGGCCCGGCTGGACTTGGCGATCTCCTTCTTCGCCAGGTCGATGCCGTACAGCACCTGGGACTTCCTGTAGATCGCCGTATCGGGGGTGTTCAGATACTTCGGGCCGTTGTCGTCGTCACGGAGCCTTCGCGCACCGAAGCCGACGACATCGCCGGAAATGTCCCGAATGGGCCACATCAACCGGCCTCGGAAGCGGTCGATGGGGCCGCGGCGGCCGTCCTGGGAGAGCCCGGACAGGAGGAGCTCCTTGTCGGAGAAGCCCTTCCCGCGCAGAAAGCGGGTGAGGTGGTCCCAGCCCGCAGGGCTGTAGCCGACGCCGAAGTGCTGCGCCGCCGCCTGGTCGAAGCCGCGCTCGGCGAGGAACTTCCGGCCGATCTCGGCCTCCGCGGAGGTCTCCAGCTGCTCGACGTAGAACCGGGCCGCGATCTGGTGGGCCTCGACCAGGCGGATGCGTTCGCCCCGCTGGTGGCTCGGGTTGTACCCGCCCTCCTCGTACCGCAGCGTGATGCCGGCCTTCGCGGCGAGCCGCTCGACCGCTTCGGAGAAGGAGAGGTGGTCGACCTTCATCACGAAGGTGAGGGTGTCCCCGCCTTCCTGGCAGCCGAAGCAGTGGAAGAGACCCTTGCTCGGACTCACCTGGAAGGAGGGGGACTTCTCGTCGTGGAAGGGGCACAGGCCCTTGAGGTTGCCACCGCCCGCATTGCGCAGCTGGAGGTATTCGGACACGACGGAGTCGATCGGGACCGCGTCCCGTACCGCCTTCACGTCGTCATCGTTGATCCTGCCTGCCACGCACCGATTCTACGGGGCCGGTGTGACAGCACTGAGCGGAGTGGCCGGGTTGGCGAGGGCCTCGGCGTCCACGGGCGCGCCGGAACGGATGAGTTTCTGGATGGGCTCGGTGACGTCCCACACATTGACGTTCATTCCGGCGAGAACCATGCGGTCCTTCAGCCAGAAGGCGACGAACTGCCGCTTGCCGACGTCTCCGCGGAGCACGACCTGGTCGTACGAGCCGGGGGGCGCCCAGCCGGAGTACTCCATGCCGAGGTCGTACTGGTCGGAGAAGAAGTACGGGATCCGGTCGTACGAGACCTCCTGGCCGAGCATCGCGCGGGCGGCGGCGGGACCGCCGTTCAGCGCGTTCGCCCAGTGCTCGACGCGGAGCCGGATGTCGAGGAGCGGGTGGTGCACGGCCGCGACGTCGCCGGCCGCGTAGATCTCGGGGTCGGAGGTGCGCAGGGAGGCGTCGACGGCGACGCCTCCGCCGTGGGCACGGTCGACGAGGGCGAGCCCGGCGGCTTCGGCGAGGCCGGTGCGCGGGGCGGCGCCGATGGCGGCGAGGACACTGTGGGCCGGGTGCTCCTCGCCGTCGTCGGTGCGGGCGGCGAGGACCATGCCGTCCTGGCCGATGATCTCGGTGAGGCGGACGCCGAAGTGGAAGCGGACGCCGTGCTCCTGGTGGAGGTCGGTGAAGATCTGGCCCAGCTCGGGGCCGATCACCTGGTGGAGCGGGGTGGGCTCGGGCTCGACGACGGTGACCTCGGCGCCGTAGCCACGGGCGGCGGCCGCGACCTCCAGACCGATCCAGCCGGCTCCGGCGATCACCAGATGGCCGTTGTCACGGCCGAGACCGGCGAGCACCTGCCGCAGCCTGTCGGCGTGCGCCAGGCGGCGCAGGTGGTGGACGCCCGCGAGGCCGGTGCCCGGGATGTCGAGGCGCCGGGGCTCGGAGCCGGTGGCGAGCAGCAGCTTGTCGTAGCGGACGGTGGTGCCGTCGCCGAGGCGTACGGACCGGCCCTCGCGGTCGACGGAGGTGACGGGCTGGCCGAGGTGCAGTTCGACGTCGTGCTGGGCGTACCAGGCCGGCTCGTGGACGAAGGCGCTCTCCCGCTCCTCCTTGCCGGTCAGATAGCCCTTCGAGAGCGGCGGGCGTTCGTACGGGTGGTCGAGTTCGTCACCGATCAGGATGACCCTGCCGGTGAATCCCTCGGCGCGGAGGGTTTCCGCAGCCTTGGCCCCGGCGAGTCCCCCGCCCACGATGACGAATGTCCGATGCGCGTCGACCACTTGATGCCTCCTCTTGGCTTCCGCTTCCACTGCACGCTACGCCGCCTTCTGCGAGCCTCCCGCACGGAGCGTGATGGGGGAAGAGGGGGTGTCCCGGCGGGCGTGTCGGTTCAGGCCATCTCGCGACGCACACCGTCTGACCGGGCAGGCCCGGCCCGCGCGGTCGGCCGCGGGCGCTCGGCGGACGCACTCGGCGGACGCGCTCGGCCGCCGGCGCGCTCAGCCCCGCGGCGCTCAGCCCCGGGGCGATGTCAGGCCGGCGTGGAGCGTGCGGGCCGAGGCGTCCGTGAGCGAGGCGATCTGGTCGACGATCACCCGCTTGCGCGAACGGTCGTCGTCCGCTGCCTCGTACAGTGCGCGGAACTGCGGGTCCAGGCCCTCCGGTGCGCGGCTGACCAGGGCGTCGGCGAGCTCGGCGACGACGATGCGCTGTTCGGCCCGGAGCGCCTCCTGCTCGGCGCGCTGCATGACATAGCGGTCGGCGACCGCCTTGAGAACCGCGCACTCGAGGTGGGTCTCGTCCGGGACGACCAGCTCGGCGGCGTACCGCGTGAGCCGGCCGGTGCCGTACGCCTGCCGGGTCGCGCCCTCGGCAGCCAGGCAGAACCGGCCGATCAGCTGGCTCGTCGCGTCCTTGAGGCGGGCCTGGGCGACGGCCGAGCCGTCGTAGCCGTGCGGCCACCACTCCTCGTCGACGAGCCGGTCGAGTGCGTCGGCGAGCATCTGCGGATCGGTGTCCTCGGACACGTAACGGCCGATGGCCACCGCCCAGATCTCCTGGCGCTCGTGCTCGGACAGCAGCGCATTCGGGTCGATGTGCCCGGCGTGGAGGCCGTCCTCGAAGTCGTGGACCGAATAGGCCACGTCGTCCGACCAGTCCATGACCTGCGCCTCGAAGCACTTCCGATGGGCGGGGGCGCCTTCCCTCACCCAGTCGAACACGGGGAGGTCGTCCTCGTAGACCCCGAACTTCGGCGAGCCGGGATCGGTGGGGTGGCCGCCGCGCGCCCAGGGGTACTTGGTCGCGGCGTCGAGCACCGCGCGGGTGAGGTTGAGGCCGACGCTGACCAGCTCGCCCGTGTCGGAGGAGTGGACGAAGCGCTTGGGCTCGATGCGGGTGAGCAGCCGCAGGGACTGGGCGTTGCCCTCGAAGCCGCCGCAGTCCTTGGCCACGTCGTTGAGCGCCTGCTCGCCGTTGTGTCCGAAGGGGGGATGGCCCATGTCGTGGGCGAGGCACGCGGCCTCCACCAGGTCGGGGTCGCAGCCGAGCGCGGCGCCCAGCTCACGGCCGACCTGGGCGCACTCCAGAGAGTGGGTCAGGCGGGTGCGCGGGCTCGGGTCCCAGGCCGCGCTGCGCGAGCCGGGGGTCACCACCTGGGTCTTGCCGGCGAGACGGCGGAGCGCCGCGGAGTGCAGCACGCGCGCGCGGTCGCGCTGGAAGGCGGTGCGGCCCGGGCGTTTGTCGGGCTCGGCGGCCCAGCGCGCGGTGGCCCCGGCGTCGTAGCGCTGATCGTCGCCGTCGTCGTGGGGGTGGGTGCTGCCCGTCGTGGTGCCTTCCATGCACCTGACGGTAACCGCAGACACCGACGGCGTCGCTCAGGCGGTGACCAGTTGGCGCCGGTTCGCGAGGGAGAGGCCGGCCGCCGTCTCGTCGTAACGCTGCAGCACGAGCCGCGCCATCGCGGGGTGCGCGCCGAGCGGGTCGGCCGAGGTCCAGGGGGCGGCGGCCGCCGCCGCCGAAGCGAACCGTCCGGGCGCGGTGAAGTACGAGGCGACGGCGATACGATGCCGGCCCCTGGCCGCCAGCGCGCGCACGGCGTCGGAGACGGTGGGCGAGAGGGCGGAGGCGTACGCCGGGACGACGGGTACCCCGCCGAGGCGCTCGCTCAGCATTCCGGCGGTCCGGCGGGCGCCGGCGGCCGACTCGGGATCACGCGACCCTGCCGCGGCGAGCACCACGCCGGCACTCCGGCTGCCGTTGTCCGCGCTGCGCCATCCGGCCTCGGCGAGCCGGGCGTACAGCGCCTCGACGAGCAGCGGATGCGGTCCGAGCGGCTGCGCGATCCTGGCGCACAGCCCTGGTGCGCCGGCGACGGCTGCGGGGATGTCCCGCTTCACGTGGTGGCCGCGGCCGAGCAGCAGCGGTACGAGGACGGCCTCGCGGTCGCCGTGGGCCGTCAGGGCGGCGAGGGTGTCGGGGAGCAGCGGTTCGTCGAGCTCGATGTGCCCGACGCGTACGTCGAGGCCGGGGCGCAGCTCTCGTACCCGGTCGAGCAGCCGGGTCACGGTGCGCAGGGCACGCGGGTCGCGGCTGCCGTGGGCCACGGCGACGAGGGCCGGGGCGGTGGGAGTGAGGGTGGCGGCGGCGAGGGTCCGGGCGGTGGTGCGGGCGGCGGGTTCCCGGGTCCCGGCATGTTCGGCATGGGGCCCGGGGCCCGGTATGGACGGGACTTCGGCGTTCGTGCGGGAGGAGTTCATGGGCCTGCGCCCTCCGTTGAGCTGGACATGACTGAGCTGCGCCCCGAGCTGCGCGGTGATGCGGGTGAGCAGCTGTGTCGTGCTGTCGAGGGGCAGCGTGTTCGGGGCCAGGGACTCGCGAGGGTGTGCCGACTCCGTCATGAACCGATCCTGGCGGGCGGAGGTTGCCACGTCGTTGCGCCGGGGTGACGGGTGTTTTCCACAGCCTCACCGGCTCGCCCGCGGCGCTGTCAGAGCCCTCACCTACTGTGATCGTCACCGGGTTCGCGTCGGAGTCGAAGCCGGAACCGGAAGGCCGGGGAGGGGGTCTCGCCATGGGCTGGATCGAGACGGAGAGCGGCGGTTATGCCGTCACGCTGGACGGCACGCGGGTGCTGTGCCGGAATGCCGCGGGGCGCACGCTGAAGCAGGTGCCGGCGAAGCTGCGGGAGGACGCGGAAGTCGTCCGGCTGCGGCAGCTCGCCGAGTGGCTGGAGCGGCACGAGCGGGAGTGCCGGGAGCAGGTGGACACCTGGCTGGTGCGGTCGCTGCCGGTGCCGGTGGACCTGCTGGCCCGGGTGTGGCCGGACGCGGCGTGGCAGGGCGCGCTGCGCGACCTGGTGGTCGCTCCGGTCGCGGCGGACGGTTCGGCCGATGTGGCGCGGGCCGGGTTTCTGCGGGACGCCGATCCGCAGCGGGGGCTCGGCGTCGTCGACCTGGACGGTGACTCGGTGCGGCTGGGCGCGGCGCAGGGGGTGCGGACGGTGCTGGTGCCGCATCCGGTGCTGCTTCTGGACGAGTTGGAGGACCTGCGGGAGTTCGCGGCCGAGCTCGGCGTCGAGCAGGGGCTGGAGCAGCTGTTCCGTGAGGTGTGGCGCCGACCGGAGGCGCCGGCCGGCGAGTTCGTGCGGACCTATGAGCACGGCAAGTTCGCGGAGCTGCGGCATGCCACCGCCCGTGCGGTGTCGCTGGGCTACCGGGTGCGGGGCGGGGAGGCCATATGCCCCCTGGTCGAGGACGGCCGCCAGATCGAGGCGGCGTTCTGGGTGGGCGACGACTATCCCGAGGCGGAGGCCCTGACGGGCCCGCTGGAGTGGCGGGACCGTACGGGCCGGCGGCTGCGGCTGTCCGAAGTGGGCCCGGTCGCCTGGTCGGAGGGCGAGCGGATGGCCGCGCTGGTGTACGCGGGCCGGGTCGTCGAGGGCGACGAGAGCGACAAGGGGGCACTTCTGTGACCGAGGGGGGCACGGTGAACAACGAAGGTACGGAGTCGGAGTTGGGGCCGGGGACGAGGCCGGAGTCGGCCTCGGGCATGAGGGACGCGCTGCTGGACGCGGGGGCCGTGCTGCCGCTGACCGGCGCGGCGAGCTCGACGGACGCCGCTGCGAAGCCGCTGGACACGGGCGCGTCGGGTACCCCCGACGCGGACGCCCCCGTCGGCGGTGCGTCCCCAGGGGATGTGCTGACCGCCCGGGCGTACGGGCATCCCGTGCTCGAGGACCGCACGGTCGTACGGCTGGTGCCGGAGGCGATCGGACCCGCCGAGGATCTCTCGCTGGAGTATCTGGGGTTCGGCGCCGCGGCGGAGCCGGAGCCGGTGGGGCATGTGAAGCGGCAGTCGCTCGGTTTCCCCGCTTGGGCGCTGGTCCACGACCCGGAGAACGGGCATCACGCGCTCGCCGTCGTCAAGGAGATGGAGCGCCTCGCGCGGCTCGTCGGCACCAAGCCCGGGCTCGCCAAGGAGGGCTTCGACGAGATCGGGGAGCGGCTCGACCGTTCCGTTCCGCACTTCCTGCCCACGTTCTACGAGCAGGTGGCACGGCTCTTCCTGGCCGTCGAGTCGCGGCAGCACGCCTCGGTGTTCTTCGGCAAGGCACGGGCCGCCGAGCAGCGGCATGCGCTGGCGGTCGACGAGGTGCGGTTGCGAGAGGTGTTCCTGGAGTTCGCCGGCGCGGGCGCACTCAGCGGCAAGGCACTGCGCGAATACGCCAAGGCGCTGGCCGCGCGCCTCTCGCCGGCCGAGGCGTACGCCCAGTTCGGCGCCGTGTCGCGGGAGCGTTGCGCGGCCGGACTCGCGCCGTACGCGGGGATGCTGGAGGACCTGCGGCGGCTCGCGAAGGCCGCGAAGTTCGACGCCCCCGCCGAGGAGCGGGCCCTGCTCGCGGACATCATCCACACGGGCGCGATATCCCGCGCGGCGGGCAGCTTCTGGAAGTCGGCGCTGTCGTCACTTGCCACGCTCGCGGCCGAGGACGAGGCCGTACGGAAGCGGCTGCTGGCGCTGCTGCCGGTCACCGGGGCGGAGCGTCCGGGGGAGTTCGAGGCCGAGTGGCTTGCCCTGCTGGACCGGTGCGGCGCGTTCGAACTGCTGCTCGACGGCACGGTCCCGGCGGCCGAGTGGCTGTCGGCGTGGGCCGGGCACCGCCGGCGCAGTTGGCGCGGCTGGACGCGGATCGTCGCCGAACTGGCCCTGCTGGAGAGGCTGGCGGACCGGCTGATCGCGGACGGCACTCCGGTGCGGCTGCTGGGCGGACGCGGCTGGGCGACCGTCGTGGACTTCGACCTGCTGGACACCTGCCTGGCGCTCGGGGTTCCGGTCGAGGACCCGACGGACGAGATGGAGACCTTCGAGCTCGGCGCCTGGCTCTCCGACGAGAGTGAGGGCCGCCGGGACCTGGCGGCGGTCTGCGCCGACCCGCGGTTCTCGTCGCTGCTGCGGGCCGCTGTGGAACGCCTCGCGGGCGAGGGAGACGCCACGGAGAAGCTGCGCCGGGTGGTGGAGCTTCCCGCGTTGCGCACGGTACTGGCGGGCTGGATCGCCGACCGGGCCGACGAGCTGGAGCGGCCTTTCGGACTGCCGGAGCTGGACAGCCAGTTGAAGCGGCTCTCCAGGTTCTCCTCACCGTCCGTGCTGGCAGCCGCGCCCGAGGCGGTCGACCGTATCGTCTCCGTGTCCCCCGCACCCGCCCTCGCGCGCACGCTGCGCGCCGGCATCTTCGACGAGCTGGGCTGGCCCGCGCTCGAGGAGGCACTCCCCGGGCTCGGCAAGCCCAATCCGCAGGCGTCCACCCAGCGGTACGGCTATCTGTCCGACGAGTGGTACCAGCAGGCGGGCGCCTGGCCGGCCCTGCTGGTCCGGCTCAGGCTGCGGGTCGCCGCGGTCGGCCCGGACAGCATCCTGGACCAGCGCACGCTGACTCTTCCTTCGTCCTCGACGCGCTACTGGGACCAGCCCACGATCCGCTATGTCGGCGGCCAGTGGCTCATCGCCAACGGTCACGGGGACGACCGGCGCGCGGTCTGGTCGGGCCGCCCCAATGAGCCGTTCAAGCCCTCGGGCGACCTCCGCGACTACTGGACCGCGTACCGCGCGACCTCGCTGGAGCTGCCCGACGGCAGCCGCTGCTTCGGCGGCCGGCCGGTCCACGCGGGCGACACCTCCTTCGCCGAGGAGCGGCGGTCCGTCGCCTCCGACGGCATCTCGCTGTGGGTGCTCCACGACGGCGAGTGGTGGGAGTACGACCCGGAGTCGGCCCGCCGCGGCCGGGTGTCGCTGCCCGCGTTCTTCGACTCGGCGCTCGCGGAGGGCGGCGGCGGCCGGCTGCTGGCGTCCGCCTGCCGGCTCCTTCCGGTGCAGCCCGGCCTCGAGTCCTCGCCGTTCGGCACCAAGGACGGGCTGCTCGGCTGGTGGGTGCGGTACGACGAGAAGGAGCGCACCCTCACGGCGTGTTCGGTGGACGGCGGCCGCAGCCCGGCGGTGCCCCTGCCCCGGAACGCCAGGATCGACTTCCCCGACGAGATCCCCCTGCCGCCGCTGCGGCTCCCCGGGGGCGCGGCGCTGCATCCACGCGAGCTGCGCAGCCACACCGCGGGGGTCGCCCTGTACGACGCGGAAGGCGTCTGCCTGGCCAGGCTGGAGGACGGCAACCGGGGCGTTCCGTACGCCGCGGGCACCCCGTTCGTGACGAACGTGGCGTATTGGCACGCCCTGCGGGCGCGCGACGAGCAGGGCTCCGCCGTGCTGCGCGCGGTCACCGACGCGGACGCCGAGGCGCTGCTCGCGGCGGTCGCGGAGGGCGCGAAGCCCGAGGAGGCGGTGCGACGCCTGCTGCCGGGCATCGGCCACCCCGGTCTCGTGGCGGGTGTCGCCGGACTCGTCGAGGAGTCGGCGCGGCACGTCAAGCGCATCCGTGTGCTGGCGGAGCGTGCCGCGAAGGGCCGCGGGCCGGCGGCCTCGGAGCTCCGCGAGCGGAAGGTCCCGGACGGGTTGCTGCGGGCCGCCCTGGGCGGCCTGGCCGGTTCGCGGCACTACTACGGCTACTACCCCGCGCAGCGCGACGAGTCGACGGCCGTCGACCAGCTCTGGGCACTGGCGCGGGTGCTGGCGCCCGGCGCGGCCGCCGAGAAGGCCGAGCTGTCCGGGACGAGCGTGGCATGGCTGACGTTCCCCGGCGCCGGAATGGCCGCGCTGGCGCTGCGGGCCGCGGCGCCGGACACCGTCGAGGAGCAGCGGACGGCTCTTCTGGACTTCCTCGACGAGGTCCTGGCGGTGCGCACGGAGGGCGGTGATGTGGTGCTCGCCGACCCGCGCGGCCGCCTGCGCACGGTGGAGCTGCGAACGGCGAGGAGGAGCAGCGCTCCGCCCCATCACAACCTCCAGCTCATGGGAGAAGTGCGTCACTCGGGGGCCCGCAGGCTGGTGATCGTGTCCTGCCGGCGCGTGGACGACCAGTTCGCGTTCTGGAACGGCATCGAGTACGACCCGGCAGGAGCTTTCGGCGCCTGGGACGAGTTCACGCTCACCGGCGCCGAGGTCCTGGGCGCGCCGCAGGATCCCGCGCGCGCCGCGTCGATCGCCCGGCTCGTGGAGCTGGTGCGGGAGCGCGGGCCGCTGCCGTACCGGCCCGAGCAGGCACAGCAGTTCGCCGAGTCCGTCGGGATCACGCCGGTCACCGCGGCCTGGCTGATGCTCGGCCTGACCGGGATCGACGGATACGGACGCGAGGGCCTGCCCTCCTCCGAGCGGCTGGCGCCGCTGGGCGCGAGCAGCACCGAGGCACAGGCCGCCCGCGGCACCTTCCAGGAATTCAGGCCGGCCGAACGACAGGCGTTCTGCGGGCTGCTGGTGCCCCAGGATCCCGAGCGGGTGGCGGAGCTGTGGACCAAGGGCTTCGACCTGGCCCCGCTGACGGACGCCTGGATCGCCGCGCGCGGCAAGCGGCGGGTCGCGCCCGCCGCGCTGATCAAGCACGCGGTGACGGAGATCGGTCCCGGCCGGATACTCGACGCCGTACTGAATCCGGAGCAGCAGCGCGAGCTCACCGGCCGCACCGAGCAGCGTCCTGGCGACGACCGCCAGGGGCTGTACGCGGTGGAACCGCTGGACCTGCTCACCGGGCCCACGCTCCAGGCGTATGTGTCGATGCTGCGCTGGCTGGCGTACCGGCTGCCGTTCGGCGATCCGCTCCGTCGGATCCTGCCGGTGACGCTGCGGACGCTGAAGGAGCGGCTCGCCGACCCCGCGCTGCTGCTCGACCTCGGCGTGGGCTCCGACACCGAGGGCAATGCCACGTCGGTGCGCTTGCGGGAGGCCTTCGGGCTGCCGGCCGGAGTCGGCGGCGGCAAGGACGGGCTGGTCGAGGTCTCGGAGACGCTGGTGCTGGCGCCGATGCCGTACCGGTCGGAGTGGGAGTCGGTGTGGGTGCGTCCGGCGACGCTGCTCGCCGAGGCCGCGGGGACGGGCGGCGGCCCCGGCCGCCAGGCGCTCGACCTGCTGGCGGCGATCTCGGGCGAGACCCTTCCGCTGAGGGCGCTGCGAACCCTGCTCAGTGAGGAGTTCGCCGCGCTGGTGTGCGCCGACGGGCCGGCCGGAGCACAGCAGGACCCGCTGCTGTCCGTTCCGGAACTGGTCGCGGAGGCGGCCGGCCGGTTCGGGCTCACCGAGGACGCGGCAGCGCTCTATCTGATGCTGCTCGCCCTGCCCGATCCGACCGACCGCAATGTGGCGGAGTGGACTGGCTGGAAACCGGCCCGGCTGAAGAAGGCCCGCGTCGAACTGGCCGCCACCGACCTGGTGGTGGAGGCCAAGCGCGCCCGCGCGGGCCGGTCGCTCTACCTGCCGGGCGGCTGGGTGGAGCAGAAGACGCCGCGGCTGCCCGCCGAGAGCTGGAAGACGGCGCTGCTGCCATGGGATCTGGGGGGCTTCGTCGTGCCGGACCGTCCGGTCGCGGAGCTCTACGCGACGGCGTGGCAGCGGGTGGTGTCGGGCGATGCGCCCGGGTTCGAGGAGTTCCGGGGCCGGGGCGGCCGGGGAGGCAGGCGATGACGATGGTGACGGGCGGGACGCGGCAGGTGGAGCTGCCGGAGGACCGGTACGCGGTGGAGCTGGCGTTCCTCGCGGCCTACGACGAGGGACCGCGGCCGCCGGGGTGGCGGCTGACGCCGCGCGCCGTGGTGCTGTTCGTGTGCGGTTCCGGCGGCGAGGAGCTGGCGGCGCCGGGCGGCGAACGGCTGGTGGTGTCACGGAAGTTCGTCGGCGAGCGGGCCCTGGTCGAGCGGTGTGTCGTGACCCTGGCCGGTGAACGGGGCCTGCTGCTGGTCGGCGAGCCCGGCACGGCCAAGTCGATGCTGTCGGAGCTGCTGGCCGCCGCCGTGAGCGGCACCAGCACGCTCACGGTGCAGGGCACCGCGGGCACCACGGAGGACCAGCTCCGGTACGGCTGGAACTACGCGATGCTCCTGGCCAAGGGGCCCAGGCGCGAGGCCCTGGTGCCCTCACCCGTACTGACGGCGATGGTGCGCGGCGCGGTCGCCCGGGTCGAGGAGGTCACCCGCTGCCTCCCGGAGGTGCAGGACTCGCTGGTGTCGCTGCTGTCCGAACGGCGCATGTCCGTGCCCGAACTGGCGGACGGCGACGACGGCGTCGTGCACGCCGTGCCCGGCTTCACCCTCATCGCCACGGCCAACCTGCGCGACAGGGGCGTCTCCGAGATGTCCGCGGCGCTGAAGCGGCGCTTCAACTTCGAGACGGTCGGCCCGATCGACGACCTCGACGCGGAGACGGAGCTGGTGCGCGGCCAGGCCACGGCGGCCCTGGCGCGCTCCGGGGCGGAGTTCGGGGTCGACGACGCGGTGCTGGAGGCGCTGGTGACGGCGTTCCGCGACCTGCGCACCGGGCGGAGTGCCGAGGGCTGGGAGGTGGAGCGGCCGTCGACGGTCATGTCCACCGCGGAAGCCGTGCAGGTGGCCACGTCGATGGGGCTCGGCGCGGCTTATCTGGGCGACGGCCGCGATGTCGTCCGGACGCTGCCCGGTCATCTCCTCGGCACCGTCCGCAAGGACGATCCGGCCGACCACGCACGGCTGCTCGGTTACTGGGACGGTCCGGTGCGACGCCGCGCGGAGGGCGGGGCGCCGCTGTGGCGGACCTTGTGGGAGCTGCGCGATGAGCTCGCCTGAAGAGCCCGACGAGGCGCTGGCGGAGCTCGCGGGGTGCGCGGCGCCGTACCTGATCGGGGTGCGGCACCACTCCCCCGCGCTCGCGGCGGCGGTCCCGGCGATGCTGGCGGAGGCGGCGCCCGAGGTGCTGTTCGTCGAGCTGCCGGAGGAGTTCGCGCCGTGGCTGGAGCATCTGGCCGACCCGGGGACGGTGCCGCCGGTGGCCCTGGCCGGGAGCGCCCCGGACGGGGGCGGGCTGGTGTTCCTTCCCTTCGCGGAGTTCTCGCCGGAGCTGGCGGCGGTCCGCTGGGCGCGCGAGGCGGGCGTGGAGGTCATCCCGTTCGATCTGCCGCTGGCGGAGCGGGACCGGGACCGGGGTGACGAGCGTGACGGACCGCAGCCGCCGCCCCGCGGCCTGGCAGCCGCGTTGCGGGCGCGGGCCGGCGGGCGGGACGGGGACGACCTGTGGGAGCGGCTCGTCGAATCCGCCGCGCCCGGCGCCGCGCCCGGGGCACTGCGACGGGCAGCGCTGCTGGTGGGCTGGGCACTGCGGGCCGACAGCGGCCGGGTCGATCCGTACGACCTGCGGCGCGAGGCCCATATGCGGCGCAGACTGACCGCGCACCGGGGCCGGCGCGCGGCGGCGGTCGTGGGCGCCTTCCACGCACCCGCGCTGCTGCCGGGCGCGGTCGCCCCGGCCGGCGGTCCCCGGCCCGGCGAGCACGGCGCGCCGGACGGCCGTGCGGGGACATCGGGCGGGGTCGTGACATCGCTCGTGCCGTATTCGTATGCGCTGCTCGACGAGCGTTCCGGCTATCCCGCGGGCATCCGCGACCCCGAGTGGCAGCGCGGGGTGTTCCTGACGGGCGGCGACACGGCGCGGACGGACGAGCTGCTGGTCTCGACGGCCGTGCGGATCTGCGCCGCAGTACGAAGCGCCGGGCACCCCAGCGGGCCCGCCGACGCACGCGAGGTGGTGCGGGTCGCACGGGATCTGGCCGCCCTGCGGGGGCTGCCGGTGGCGGGGCGCGGAGAGCTCGCCGAGGCGGCGCAGACCGTGCTGACGCAGGGGCAGCTGTTCGGGCGCGGCCGGGTGGTGGCCGGGGCGATGGAAGAGGTGCTGATCGGGCGGCGGCAGGGGCGGTTGGCCCCGGGGACGCCGCGTTCGGGGCTCGGGCCTGCCGTGGAGGCGCTGCTCGCCGAGCTGTCGCTGCCCGGGCCGACGGCGCCCGAGCGGCGTGAGCTCCGCCTCGATCCGCACCGGGGCGATCTCGACCGGCGGCGCGAGATCCTGCTGCGCAGGCTTGCCGTGTGCCGGGTGCCGTACGGGGAGGACACCGAGGTCGCCGCAGTCGGCGAGGCGGCCGCGCTGAGCACACGGTGGTCGGCGGCATGGAGCCCCTCGACCGCGGCGATGCTGGACGTGGCCGGGGTGCACGGGGTGACACCCGCCCAGGCC
The DNA here is from genome assembly GCF_040296405.1 of Streptomyces sp. NPDC002133. Lineage (NCBI taxonomy): Bacteria > Bacillati > Actinomycetota > Actinomycetes > Kitasatosporales > Streptomycetaceae > Streptomyces > Streptomyces sp. NPDC002133. The sequence goes on from NZ_JBEOXF010000033.1 coordinate 37,598, forward strand.
GCCGCCGGCATGCTGCGGCAACGGCGTGCCGCCGAGCGGCGCGCGGGCGGACCGACCGCGGCCGAGGCCCTCGCCGGCCTGGAGGGAGCTGCGCGCTGCGCGCTGCCCGAGCTCGCCGCCGAGCGGCTGGCGGAGGCGGCCGAGCTGCTGCCGGCGGCCGGGACGCTTCCCGAACTGCTCGCCGGGCTCGGCCTGTTGGACCGGATCCGCTCCGGGCACGTGGTCGGTCTGCCGGCGGGCTGGGAGAAGGAGGCGGTCGGCGCGGCGTACGAGGAGCTCGCCGCGGCAGGCGTGCGCGCCCTCGACGGCCTCGCCGGGTCCACCGACCCGGAGGACGCCCGCGCCGTGGTCTTCCTCGCGGGCCAGGCCGCGTCGGTGGGCGGCGGGCTGCGACTGGCCGACGCGCTCGCCCGGCTCGACGCGGGCGCCACTCCACTGATCCGCGGCGCGGCAGGCGCGGCGAGGGTGCTGCTGGGGCAGCGGGACGCCGTGGAGTTCGGGACGCGGCTGGCCTCCCGCGCCGACGCCGCGTCCACGGCGGAGCTGCGCCTGGACCTCGGCGAATTCCTCCGCGGCACCCTCCTCGCCGCGGGTCCTCTCCTGGAGACGGGCCGCGCGCTGGACCCGTTGCTGGAGCGGGTGGAGGCCCTGACCGACCGGGCCTTCCTGGACCGCCTGCCGGCCCTCCGCGCAGGCTTCGACGCCCTCTCGCCCGCGGCCCGCTCCCGTGTGCTGGCGGCGGTGGAGGACCGTGTGGGCGGCTCCGCCGGCTCCTTGCCGGGGACGGTGTCCGACCCCGCGGCCCTGGCCCGCCTGGCGGAGGCGGACCTGTCGGCGCGCGAGGCACTGATGGCGCGTGGGCTGCTCCCCACCGTCCGCCCGGCGGGCGCCGCCCCCGTCCGACCGGGCGGGCGGCACACCGACGCGGCTGCCGGGAGACCGCCCGCACGGGCGGTGGCCATGACGGCAGGGCTCGGCGCCGGGGAGCGATGGCGGCTGGTGCTGGGCCAGGGGCCCCGGCAGGGACGGGAGCTGGGTGCGGCGGCCGCACGCATCGGCGCCGCGCTCGACGAGCTGTACGGGCACGGGCGCGGTGAAGGGGCGCGCAGCGGGCCCGGTGGCGGGAGCGAGGCGGCGTATCCCGGGGTGCGGGAGTGGTCCGAGGAGCTGGCAGCACTGTTCGGGCCCGGCGTGCGCGACGAAGTGCTGGCCGCGGCGGCAGGGGCCGGGCGGCTGGACGCCGCGCTGGAGCTGGACCCCGCCGCGGCCCGCCCGTCCGTGGAGCTGCTGCGCACAGTCCTGTCGTACGCGGGCGGCCTGCCCGAGCAGCAGCTCGCCCGCCTCCGGCCCCTGGTGGCCCGGCTCGTGCGGGAGTTGACCGACGCGCTGGCGAACCGGATGCGCCCCGCGCTGACCGGCCTCGCGCATCCGAGGCCCACGCGGCGCCCCGGCGGCCCGCTCGACCTGCAGCGCACGCTGCGGGCCAACCTGGCGACCGCCCGCCGCGACCCGGACACGGGAGCGGTGACCGTCCTCCCCGAGCGGCCCGTCTTCCGCACTCGCGCCCGCAAGGCGGCGGACTGGCGGCTGATCCTCGTCGTCGACGTCTCGGGGTCCATGGAGGCCTCCACGATCTGGTCGGCGCTCACCGCGTCCGTGCTGGCCGGAGTGCCCACGCTCAGCACGCACTTCGTGGCGTTCTCCACGGAGGTCGTCGACCTCACCGACCATGTCGACGATCCGCTCGGCCTGCTGCTGGAGGTCCGGGTCGGCGGCGGTACGAGCATCGCGCGCGGCCTGCGCCACGCCCGCGGGCTCGTGACGGTCCCGTCGCGCACGCTCACGGTGCTGGTCAGCGACTTCGAGGAGGGCGGCCCCCTCGGTCCGCTGCTCACGGAAGTGCGGGCGCTCGTCGACGCGGGCTGCCATGTGCTGGGCTGCGCCTCGCTCGACGACGAGGGCCGGCCGAGGTATTCGACGGGCGTGGCGGGGCAGTTGGCGGCGGCGGGTATGCCGGTCGCCGCGTTGAGTCCGATGGAGCTGGCCCGCTGGGTCGGCGAACGTGTGGGAGGTGCACACCGGTGACGGCTGCATCCGGTCCGGTGGTCCCGCCGCTCCCGCCGGTGGCCGCGGCGGTCGCGGCCACGGCGCTCGATCCGCTCCCTGCCCGGCTGCGCAAACGCGTGGACGGGGCGGTGGCGAAGGCCGCGCACTGGCCGGTGGAGCCGGCGTCACCGAACGGCGGGGACGTCGGGGACGGCCAGGCTGTCGTCGTGCGGGTGGCCGACGACACGGCGGTGACCCTGCGGATCACGGCAGGGATCGTGGCCAGGGCGGACGACGCGGTGTGCAACTGCCTGCTGGCTCCGGCGTGCGTGCACCGGGCGGCGGTGCTGACGCTCTGCCCACTGGCGGATGATCCTGTGCCCGGTGCCGACACCGAGGCCGGGGCTGACACCGAGGCCGGGGCTGACACCGGGTCCGGGTCCGGGTCCGATACCGGGTCCGGGTCCGATACCGCGTCCGAGTCCGATACCGCGTCCGAGTCCGGGTCCGGGTCCGGCGTGCGCGAAGAGGTACCCGCCGCGGCGGGGCCGGCGGACGGTCGGGGCGGTGCGCACGGTGCCGCAGCCGCCGGTGCAGCGCCCGCTCCCGGCGGCCGGCAGCCCGACGGGGAGCCGTCCGCCCTGGACGCCCTCGCCCGCGCCGGTACGCGCGTCCTGCTCGACGGCGTCGCGGGCGCGGGGGCCGTCGTGCGGGGCGAGTTGCTGCGCGCCGCGCACTCGGCGCGGCTGGCAGGGCTGACGCTGCCCGCCGGCGGCGCCGTACGGATCGCGCGCCGGCTCGGGGAGGCACGTTCCGGCGATCCCGCGTTCCGGCTGACCGAACTCTCCGCCGATCTGGCCGAGTTGCTCGGCCTCGTACGACAGCCGGGGCTCGCCCGCACCCCGGCGCGGCGGGCGTACCGGCCGTCGGGGCCGCTGCGGCTCTACGGACTGTTCACTGAGCCCGTGGTCACGGCGTCGGGTTACGCCGGGGCGACCACCTACGCCCTCGCCGCCGACGGCAGCCTCCGCACCCTCTCGGACGTCGCGCCCGGCGGACCGGAACGTGCCGCCCAGGCGTCCGGGTCACCCGTACCCGGCGGATGCGCCCTGCCCCTGCGGGAGTTGGGGGACGGCGCCGGAGTGATCCTGACCTCGCCGACGGTCTCGGCGGACGGCAGGATCGGAGGGGGCGGCCGGGTCCGCTCGGTACGGGCGGCGGGCGCGGGGTGGCACGACGCACCGCTCGCCGCGCTGTGGGCGCGGCCGCCCGTGGAGCAGCTGGCCGCCGCGCTGGACTGGTCCACGGCACCGGTGGAATCCCGGTCGGCGGGCGGTGACCTGCTGTTCCTCGACGGGACCGTCACCAGAGCGGGGTTCGCGGTGACGGGCGGGCCGACGGTCCTGCTGCTCGCCCCCGACGAGCGGGCGGAGCTGCCGTACGCGGAGAATCTGCGGCTGCTCGCCGCACGGCCCGGCACGCCGCTCCGGCTGATCGCGCGGCTCGCGCCCGACCGGCCCGGCGCGGTGCGGGCACTGGCGGCCGCCTGGACCGGGCACGACGGCGAGGCGGTCCGCGCGGACCTGGGCCTGCGCCGGCTGAACCGCTCCCACATACCCGAGGCGGTCCCGGACAGGGCGCCGCTCGCGGCCCCGCCCGAGCTCCCGGTCGAGCTGGACCTCCTGCGCCGCGCGGTGGACCGTACGGTCGCGGGCGGCCGCCCCGTCACCGCGGCCTCGGCCGACGCCGAACTCCCGCGCCGGCTCCGCGCGGTGGGCCTGGCCACGGGCGCGGCCTGCGCGGACGCCCTCCTGGCCTCGGCGGCGGCCCGCCGCCACGATGCGCTGGGCCGCCTCCTTCCGGCGGACCCGGAGGCCTTTGCCGAGGCGTGGCTCTCGGCGTCGCTCTACGTCTCGGCGGCGACGAAGTCCCTGCTCCTGTCGGCGTGGTCGCCCTCGCGGCCGGCATAGCCCGTGAGGGCGACCGGCGGCGAGAGGGCGGCGCCTGCGGCCGGCCCTTCCGTCCCCACTTCCCGGACGGGGGGCACGTCCCCGGCCCCGGCCGTGCCGGTACCGAGCGGTGGGCCGGTCGAGCGGTGGGCCCGGTCGAGCAGTGGGCAGGAGCGGGGCTTCAGGGGCGGCACCCTCGCGAACGGCGTCCGGGGCGAGCCCCCGGTCCGGGAAGGGGAGGGCCGGGAGGGGGAGAAGCCCGCGCAGCGCAGGCTCGCGCGTCGGCCGGGTCCCCTCCCGACAGCCCGCGGACGGCAGGCCCTGGGCCGGGCCCCGGCCTCGAGCACCGTGATGGGTCCAGGCCCGGTGTCAGCTCGCCAGCCAGACGCGCAGCGCCGGGCCCGGAACACAGCCCTGTCTGCTCGCCGCTTCGAGCGAGTCCCCGTGCTCGTAGCCGACGACGGGAATGCCCGGCCAGAACCTGGCGACGGTCCCGAGGCAGCCGGACCAGGCCCGCTCCAGGTCGGCGTCGTCGACGCTGAAGACGTTGGAGACGCCGATGACGGAGTCGCTACGGCTCACGACCGCCCCGGCGACCGTACGCGTTCCGCCGTCCGCCGTGCCGACGAGGACCGTGGTCGCACGGTCGGCGAGCAGTTCGGCGCGGAAGAGGCCGGCCAGGCTCTCGTCGCCGCCGGACCACGCCTCCTCCCACGCGGCCAGGCTGCCTGCCGTGCGGACCGGTCGCCAGGTGACGTCGTCCGGGGTGACGGGGGCCGCGAGGGTGGCCGGGCGATGGATCCAGCGGGCCTCGAAGAGCACATCGAAGCCGTCGGCCGACAGATCGAGGCGCCCGAAGCTGTCCTTGACGGAGCAGCCGGGCGCCGTGCGATCGATCCCGTCCAGTACCTCGCGGGCGGTGGCGTACGGTGACAGGGTCACGGCGTCCGGGTACAGCGGCGGGGTGCGCTGCTCGCTGGTCCAGGCCCGTTCGCCGAACACCCCCGGGATCCCGTGCGCGCGGCACATGGCGTCGCACCATTCGGCATTGTTCCGTGCAGACGCAGCGATCATGGGCCAATGATGCCCCACCCCCCGGCCGGAGTTGGACCACATCGACAGACCGGTCCCGTCCGGACAAGTGAGGATTCCGGCTGTCCGCGGCAGGTGCCCGCACCACGGCATTGCCCCTCGAAGAGGGACGCAGCGCGTCCGGATCGACGGGAGCAGTTCCCTTGATCACATCCGCGTGATGTGCTGAACCGTTCCGCCCACCGCAGCGTCGGATCAGGTGAGTCGGGGCACAACCAGCGGACCAGGGGGTCTCATCGATGCGGAAGCTGCGCAAGCCCAAGCGGCCGAAGCGGCCGGAGCTGCGGATACCGCCGACCGTGCGGAAGCTGCGTACGGTGCGGAAGCCGCGGACGGTGCGGAAGCCGCGGACGTTTTCGCTCCTGCCGCGCAGCCGGCGCGGGCAGCGGCGCGCCGTGCAGGCCGCGATGCTCGGGTGCGTGCTCGCCCTGGCACCGGCGACATGGATGCACGCGGTCGCCGACAGCCGTATCCGCACGGTCGCCGACGTGCCCGCGCGCGACGTCGCCGTCGTCTTCGGCGCCGGGCTGTGGAAGGGCCGCCCGACTCCGTACCTCGCGCACCGGCTCGACGCGGCCGCGGAGCTGTACCGGACCGGCAAGGTCAAGGTCGTGCTCGTGAGCGGGGACAACAGCCGGGTCGAGTACGACGAGCCGGACGCCATGCGCGCGTACCTCACCGAGCGGGGCGTCCCGGACGGCCGGATCGTCAGCGACTACGCGGGCTTCGACACCTGGGACTCGTGCGTCCGCGCCAAGAAGATCTTCGGGGTCGACCGGGCGGTGCTGGTGACGCAGGGCTTCCACATCAAGCGGGCGATCGCGCTGTGCGACGAGGCAGGCGTCGAGTCGTACGGTGTCGGGGTCGCCGAGCCGCACGACGCGACCTGGTACTACGGCGGGGCGCGGGAGATGTTCGCGGCGGGCAAGGCGGCGCTGGACGTCGCGTTCGAGCCGGACCCGCGGTTCCTGGGGCAGCAGGAGCAGGGCGTCACGGAGGCACTGGCCTCGGCCGCGACGTAACCCCCTCCACACCCTGGCCCCCTCCACACCCTGACCGCCGCCACGCCGGTGCAGACCGCCGCCGCGTCCTGGCCGGCTCCGCGAGCAGCGCCGCAAACAGCTCACCGTAGGGCCCGGGCCGGGCGGAGCGCCGCGTACCGGAGCCGTAATGCGACGCTCCCCCCGACGTAACACGGGCGACGCACGCTGAGTGCCATGTCCCACGCAACGGCCTCCGCCCCCACCCCCGCGCTCGTGCCCACGCACTGCCCCTACTGCTCGCTGCAGTGCGGCATGAACCTGCGTGGATCCGGGGCCACGGTCGAGGTCGTCGAGCGCGACGACTTCCCCGTGAACCGGGGCGCCCTGTGCGGCAAGGGACGTACGGCACCCGCGGTGCTCTCCTCCCAGGCACGGCTGACCGGGCCCCTGGTCCGACGCCCCGCCACAGGCAGGCTCGAACCGGCCACCTGGGAGGAGGCCCTCCGCGCGACCGCCGACGGGCTCCGGGGAACCCGTGCGGCGCACGGCGCGGACGCCGTCGGGGTGTTCGGCGGCGGCGGACTGACGAACGAGAAGGCCTACGCGCTCGGGAAGTTCGCCCGCGTCGTGCTCGGCACCTCGCAGATCGACTACAACGGCCGGTTCTGCATGTCGTCGGCGGCAGCCGCGCACAACAAGGCCTTCGGTCTCGACCGGGGTCTGCCGTTCCCGCTGGAGGACATTCCACGCACGGGGTGCGTCATCCTCGTCGGCTCCAATCTCGCCGAGACGATGCCACCGGCGCTGCGCTATCTCACGGAGCTGAAGGAGAACGGCGGCCGGCTGATCGTCGTCGACCCGCGCCGTACGAAGACGGCCGAGCAGGCCGATCTCCATCTCGCGCCGCGCCCCGGCACCGATCTCGCGCTCGCGCTGGGGCTGCTGCACCTGGTGGTGGCGCAGGGGCGTACGGACGAGGAGTTCATCCGGGCGCGCACGACGGGCTGGGAGGAGGCCAGGGCGGCCGCGATGGCCCACTGGCCGGAGCTCGTCGAGCGGATCACCGGCGTCGGGGTGCCCCAACTGCGCGCCGCGGTGGGCATGTTCTGCGACGTGCCGGCCGCGATGGTGCTCACGGCGCGCGGGCCCGAGCAGCAGTCGAAGGGGACGGACACGGTCGGCGCCTGGATCAACCTCGCCCTCGCGACGGGGAACGCGGGCAGGCCGCTCTCCGGTTACGGATGTCTCACCGGGCAGGGCAACGGGCAGGGCGGGCGCGAGCACGGCCAGAAGGCCGACCAGCTGCCCGGCTACCGCAGACTCGACGATCCCGCGGCGCGCGCGCATGTGGCGGGGGTGTGGGGCGTCGACCCCGACGCACTGCCAGGACCGGGGCGCAGCGCCTACGAACTCCTCGACGCGCTGGGCCGGGACGTGAAGGCCCTGCTGCTGATGGGGTCCAACCCGGTGGTGTCCGCGCCGCGCGCCGCGCACGTGGAGGAGCGGATCCGCGCGCTCGACTTCCTCGCCGTCGCGGACGTGGTGCTGTCGGAGACGGCGGCGCTGGCGGACGTGGTGTTCCCCGTGACCCAGTGGGCGGAGGAGACGGGGACCATGACGAATCTGGAGGGCCGTGTGCTGCTGCGGCGGCGCGCGATCACGCCCCCGGAGGAGGTACGGAGCGATCTGGAGGTCCTGCACGGGCTGGCCGGGCTGCTGGGGCACGAGAAGGGGTTCCCGACGGACCCGGAGGAGGTCTTCGGGGAACTGCGGCGGGCCTCGGCGGGCGGTGCTGCCGACTACGCGGGCATCAGCTACCGGCGGTTGGAGGAGGAGAACGGCGTCTTCTGGCCGTGCCCGGAGGCGGGCGGTTCCGCCGGGGAGCCGCATCCGGGGACCCCGCGGCTGTTCCAGGACCGGTTCGCGACGCCGGACGGGCGGGCGCGGTTCGTGGCCGTCGTCCACCGGGAGGCCGGGGAGGAGACCGACGCCGAGTTCCCCGTCGTGCTGACGACCGGGCGGGTCGTGGCCCAGTACCAGTCCGGGGCGCAGACCCGCCGGGTCGCCGAGCTGAACGCCGCCGCGCCGGGGCCGTTCGTCGAACTCCATCCGCAGCTCGCGGCGCGGGTGGGGGTGGCGGACGGCGAGCCGGTCGCGGTGGTGTCGCGGCGGGGGCGGGCGGTGGCGCCCGCGCGGGTGACGGACGGGATCCGGCCGGACACGGTGTTCATGCCGTTCCACTGGGCGGGCGACGGGCGGGCGAACACCCTGACCAATCCGGCGCTCGACCCGGTGTCGCGGATGCCGGAGTTCAAGGTGTGCGCGGTGCGCCTGGAGCGGGTGGAGCACCTGGAGCACGTGGATGGCGGCTGACGGCGTGCCCGTCCTCGATCACCGGGCGGCTCACGGTGACCGGGCCGCCGACCAGTCGCCGCCCGGGATCACCGTCCCGCGGGCCCGCAGCTCCGCTGCCATGGCTTCCGCGGCCACGTAGACCCAGGCCGCGACGGTCCCCCGTGCCGTGTGCACGTCCCGGGCGACCCGGACGTACAGGTTGCGCGGGTCGCCGGGACCGAAGTACTCCTCGAGGTGGTCCAGGACCGCTGTCAGCTCGCGGTGGTGTCCCGGCGCCGCGGTGACGAGCTCACCCGTGACCGTGCCCTCGCCCTCGCCATCGTCTTCGCCCTCGCTCCCCGCCGTGCTCTCCCCTTCGACGTCGACTCCGACTCCGTCTCCGACTTCGACTTCGACTTCGACGGCGTACGGATAGCCGGGACCGTCGTACAGCTGCGCGCCCCGCAGCGTGGCGGGCTCCTCGGCGGAGGTGCGGCCACGCAGGAAGAGGTCGTGGTTGTGCTCGCCCGCGCGCAGCGTGCCGTACACGAAGAACGGCAGCTCCCGCCCTGCGGGGTCGGTCACGGCTTCTCCGGTGCGGTCGTCCCGGCCTCGACCCACTCCAGGTACGCGGCACTGCCCCGCACGACCGGCGTGGCGATGATCTCCGGGGTGTCGTAGTCGTGGTGGGCGTGCAGATACGCCTCCAGCGCGTCGTAGCGGGCCTCCGTCGTCTTGAAGAGGACCTGCCACTCCTCGCTCGTCTCGATGGCGTTCCGCCAGTGGTAGACAGACGTGACGGGCGCGGAGATCTGCGCGCAGGCGGCCAGCCGCGCCTCCACCGCGCCCCGTGCCAGCTCCTCTGCCTTCGCGGCGCTGTCGGTGGTGGTCAAAACCGTCAGGGCCCGGGTCACCAGGGTCACGAGCACTCCTCACAGGGACTTTGCACAGGGACTTCACAGCGGATCTCACTGCAGATCTCGCAGGAACCACCGGTCCGGGGGATCCACATGGTCCCAACCTAGGCGACCGCCCCCGGCTCGGCCGCGGCCCGCCGGAACAGGGCCGTCCAGAGGAAGGCCTCGCCGAAGTGCGGGGACTGGGCCGGTTCGTCGTGCATGCGGCGCAGTTCGATCTCCGTCAGGTCGGAGAAGATCCAGCGCAGGGACTCCGACGTGTAGGCGAGTCCGCCGTGGAGGCGGGACTCGCGGTAGAAGTCGGAGTCGGGGAGCTCGGATCCCATACCGCCGGACGCGAAGCACGTGAGGGCGAAATGGCCGCCGGGCGCGAGGACCTGGTCGATGAGGGCGAGATAGCTGACGCGGCGGTGCGGCGGCAGATGGTGGAAGCAGCCGGAGTCGTAGATCAGGTCGTACGGGCCGCCGAGTTCGGTCGCGAAGGCGTCGCCGCAGTGGAAGCGGACGCCGCCGGCCCCCGCCTCGCGCGCACGGTCCTCGGCCCAGGCGATGGCCGCCGGCGAGAGGTCGACGGCGTCCACGTCGAAGCCGAGCGAGGCGAGGTGGAGGGCGTTGCGGCCCGGGCCGCAGCCCAGGTCGAGGGCGCGGCCCGGGGTGATCAGGCCGCGGTCGGCGTACGAGGCCAGGTTCTCGTCCGGCTTCGCCACGAAGAACGGCACCGGCTTGGCGCGGTCCGCGTAGAAGCCGTCCCACCAGGACGCCGCGCCGGCGGTCCAGCGGTCGGCCTCCGGCGCGAACAGGCCGTCCAGGAGCCGCAGTACGTCGTCCACCGTGCGTATGTTCCGGTCCACACAAGTCCCCTCTCCAGATGGGGAGATCGTAGGTCGACAGGACACGGAAGCCCAGCTCGGAGGGGGTGTCCGGGCCGGCACCTGCGGGCACCGGAAGGCACCTGAGGGCCTGGGCGGGAGCCGGTGGACACGGCCCCCGCGCATGGGGGTGCACGGCCTTCGGCACACCCTCCGAAGGCCGTCATGAGGGCATTCCCGGCTCCGCCGGGACAGGTTTCCGGGCGGTCCGCCGGGCCTGGAGCGCGCCCCGCTCCGTCCGTCAGCCCGTGTACGGGTGCCGGGCCTTGGCGTCCCGGAGCGCGGTGCCCCACCAGGCGAGCTGGTCGAGCATCGTCTTCGCGGCGGCGTCCGGGGCGGTCGGGTCCTTGTGGCGTCCGTCGGCGTCGAAGTGGGTGTGGGCGTGGTGGAAGGAGACGGTGTCGCGGACGGTGACGGCGTGCATCTCGGCGAAGACCTGCCGCAGTTGTTCGACGGCGCGCAGTCCGCCGGACATGCCGCCGTACGAGACGAAGCCGATCGGCTTGGCCTGCCACTCGGTGTAGTGCCAGTCGACGAGACTCTTGAGGGCTGCGGGGAAGGAGTGGTTGTACTCGGGTGTGACGACGATGAAGGCGTCGGCGTCGGCGAGCCGGGGCGTGACCTTCGCGAGCTCGGCCCTGACGCGCTCGCCGGGGCTGTACGACAGGGACGTGGGCAGATCGACGTCGGCGAGGTCGACCACCTCGACGGTGAAGTCCTCGCGGCCGGCGGCCCGGGACAGGAACCAGTCGGCGACGACGGATCCGAAACGGCCTTCGCGGTTGCTGGCGATGACGGCGGCCAGCCGGAGGGGTGTCGCCTTCGTGGGCAGCGACGTCTGCGTGGGCTGGGACGCGGTCTGCACGGATGTGGTGAGGTCCATGCCCCGAGGTTCGTACTTAAAGCATGGTTGAGGTCAAGCGCTACGCTGGGTCCATGACCCATCTCGCCTGGGACGCCAAGGAAGCCACCATCGGTGAGCTGGCGGAGCGCAGCGGCGTCGCCCCCTCCGCGCTGCGTTTCTACGAACGCGAGGGGCTGGTCAAGAGCCGCCGCACGACCGGCAACCAGCGTCGCTACGGCCGGGACACCCTGCGCCGCGTCGCGTTCATCCGCACCTCGCAGCGGCTCGGCATCCCGCTGGCCACGATCCGCGAGGTGCTCGCGTTGCTGCCGCAGGACCGCACGCCGACGCGGGAGGACTGGGCGCGGATCTCGGAGTGCTGGCGCGACGACCTGGATCTGCGGATCCGTACGCTCCAGCGGCTGAGGGACAACCTCACCGACTGCATCGGCTGCGGCTGCCTCTCCCTGGACCGGTGCGTCCTGTCCAACCCGGGCGACGAGCTGGCGTCGCACGGCCCGGGGCCGCGCCGCCTGATCGAGGACTGACCCGGTTCCCGGAACTCTGTGACGCCGGTCCGGTCAGCCGCGGATTCCTGCGGGACGAGATGTGACGGCACGCCGCACGCCGCGCGGGCGACACGCCGGGCAGGCCTGCCGGGGCCGGGTGCGGCCAGCCCCGGTGCGGCGGCCGTCACCCTTTCGGCGCGCCCGTCCGTACGGCGCAGCCAATGGCCCAGCGCGCCCCGCGTGACCTGCAACGACGCCCCGCGGCAAGGGCGACACGCGGTCGGGCAGGGGCGAATCTGATCGCCCATCAGCAGGCGTGGGCGGCGGACTGGCCGTTACCTCGGAGATGAAGAGGACGCCATCGCCCCCCGGAGGACGACATGCGCACCACTGCCCGCCCGCCGGCCGGCCTGTCCGGCCCCGTGCTGGCAGCCGCCGTCTGGTTCGGCGCGCTCGCCGCCGCCCCGTCGGCATACGCGGCGGGAGACTTCGAACCGTTGGAGATCACACCGTCGACCGTGGCCCCCGGCGGGACCGTGACCGTGAACAGCGCCGCTTGCGGCAAGGAGGGTCACGGCACGGGTGACGCACAGTCACTCGGCGCGGGCGAATTCAAGGCGGCGCCGGGGACGCACAAAGATGTCGTGGTCGGCCGGTTCAAGGTGCCGAAGGACACGAAGCCGGGCAACTACGGCATCGGTGTGCTGTGCGACAACGGCACCGAGGCCACCGGGGACCTGGTCGTCCGGTCCCACGGGGCGCGGCCGATCGGCCATGTGAAGACGGGTACCGGCGGCAGCGTCGGGCCCGACACCACCCAGATCGCGGCGGGGGTGGCCGTTCTGGCCGCAGCCGCCGCCGGCGGGACCTGGCGCCTGCGCCGTCGGGCGAGCGGCGCGCAGGGCAGCTGACGGGGCTCGGCCTCCACCGTCCTCGTTCCGTACCGCCGTCCCCGCCCCCGTCATGCGTCCGGCTGACGGGGGCGGGGAACCATCTCCCGGTCCTGATCCCGATCCGGGGTCGGGACCGGGATCGGTATCCGCACCGGGTCGGACTCGGGAATCCGGCATGCGACGTCCGAAGGGCTTCTGATGCAGGGCAGGAGCGCGGGTCGGGCCAGGGGCCGGGGCACCGGCTGGCTGATCGTCATCGCCGTGTGCATCGGCCTGTGGCTGGTCCAGAACGGCTCCAGGACGATCATCACCCCGCCCGTGCCGTCCGCCGCCCAGGCCTTCGCCGCCGGACAGCACACGGACGCGGCGGCCGACCCGCTGCCGCCGTCCGACCCGGTCCGCTTCCGCATCCCGCGCATACGGGTCGACGCCCCGGTCATGGGGCTCGGCCTCGCCCCCGACAGCAGCCTCGAGGTACCGCCGGCGGGGAGATCCCATGTGGCCGGCTGGTACGAGGAGGGCACGCCCCCGGGTTCGCGCGGCACCGCGATCGTGGCCGGGCACGTCGACAACGCGCGCGGCCCGGCGGTCTTCTACGGCCTGGGCACTCTGCAGAAGGGCCACCGGATCGAGGTCCTCCGCAAGGACGGCCGCACGGCGGTGTTCACGGTCGACGCCGTCGAGGTGTACGAGAACGAGGACTTCCCCGACGCCAGGGTCTACGGCCCCGCGGACCGCGCCGAACTCCGCGTGATCACGTGCGGCGGCGGCTTCGACAGCCGGTCCGGGTACCGGGGGAACGTGGTGGTGTACGCGCACCTCATCGGCGTACGCGAGCAGTCCCGGCCCCGGGACTAGTGCGGCTCCCGGGCGGCTGCGGCGGGCCCGCGCCTGGTCATCGCCTCGACGGCCCGTTCCAGCGGCGCCCGTCCCGGGCCTCGGGCTGCCGGGAGCGGATCTCGATCCTGTGTACGCCTCCACCAAGTTCTCCAAGTCGCCCAGGGCCGCGGACGGGTGGGAGCAGATGACGGTCACCGTCGCGGCCGGCCCGGGCGGTGCGGAACTCAGGGATTCCCCAACGCGTAGGCCGAGCACGAGCCGCTCGGGACCGCCCCGCAGCAGGCCGTCGCGTCGGCCCTCGGCCGCGCGGCCACAGGATCCGCAGGCACGCCCGCGTTCGCCGGCGGCCTCGGCGACAGTTGCCCCCGAACTGCCGGACCCGCGTGACGGCGCTGGTCAGTAAGGAGGGGTGATGGCCACGGACCTGGCCTTCCGCGGGCGGAAGTCTGCGATCCCGGCTGGTGTGCCAGCCATTTGGCCGTGGCCGGTTGCGGGTCCGATCGGGCTCACGTCGTATCGGGAGTGGATGCCGTGACGCGGCAGACGAATCCACACCCTGCCGGCCCGGCGGAAGGATGAGCATGCACATACCCGGATCCATGGCCGGCCGCGGCGGTTTCGCCGCGGCCGCTCTTGCTGCGGTGATCTGCACAACGCTGCCCCCCGGTCCGGGACGGGCGCCGGCCGACGGAGCGCCTCCCTCCGTTCCCGCCGCGCCGTTGGAGTGGAGCCCGTGTCCCGAAGCCGGCACGTTCGACTGCGCCGTCGCGAAGGTCCCGCTGGATCACCGCAATCCCGGGGGGCGCTCCATCGAGCTGGCGCTCACCAGGAAGAGAGCGACCGTACCGGGGTCGCGGATCGGCTCTCTCTTCATCAACCCCGGCGGCCCCGGCGTCGGTGGAACGGACACTGTGCAGCAGGCGTACGAGCTGATCCCCGCCGAGCTGCGCAAGCGTTTCGACATCGTCAGCTGGGACCCGCGCGGAGTGGGGCGGAGCACAGCGGTGCGGTGCTTCGACAGCACGGAGGAGGCCATCGAGTGGGCGACGCCCGTCCCCGCCGGTTTCCCGGTCGGCGAGGAGGAGAGAACCACCTACGTCGATGCGTACGCCGACCTCGGCAGGCGCTGCGAGAAGCGCGACCCCGAGCTGCTGCGGCACATCTCCACCGCCGACACCGCCCGCGACCTGGACCGGCTGCGCGAGGCGGTCGGCGATGAGCAGATGAACTTCCTCGGGATCTCCTACGGCTCGGTGCTGGGGGCCACGTACGCCAACCTGTTTCCGGACAAGGTTCGCGCCATGGTCCTGGACGGCAACATCGATCCCGATGCCTGGGTGAACGGCGGCTCGAAGAGCGAAGCGCTCCTGAGTACGTGGCTTCGCATCGGTTCCGACGTGGACGCCGCGGCGACCCTGCAGCAGTTCCTCGCCCTGTGCGGGCAGGCCACCACCGACCGCTGCGCCTTCTCCGCCGGCGACCCGGAGGCGACCCGCACCAAGTTCACCCGGCTCATGCAGCGTCTGCAGCAGGCCCCGCAGGACGAGTGGACCTACGGCGCCACCGTCTCGGCCGTGCACACCATGCTCTACACCGTCATCCCGCAGTGGACCGACCTGGCCACCGTCCTGCAGGACCTGTGGCAGCGCCGGACGCCGGAGGTGCCCACGTCGACGGAAGGACCTTCGGAGTATCTCGGCCCCGGACAGACCGACGCGATCCTGTGCTCGGAGAGCCCCAACCCGCCCGATGTGCCGCGCTATCCGTCGCTGGAGCAGTTCAGCTACGACCGTGCCGGGGACGTCGGACGCCTCTTGACCTGGGCCACCGAGGCCTGCGCGACATGGCCGGCCAGAGCGGCCCAGCCCTACACCGGCCCGTGGAACCGCGCCACGGCCAACCCCGTCCTCGTGGTGAACACCACGTACGACCCGATCACGCCCTACCAGCAGGCCGAGGCGATGACCCGCCGCCTGGCCGGTGCCCGTCTGCTCACGCTCAACGGCTACGGGCACGCCGCGTTCAGCAATTTCAGCATCTGTGTGGACGAGCACGAGAGCCGCTACTTCGTCGACGGGGTCCTGCCGCCGCCGGGAGCGACCTGCTTCCAGGACGAGGCACCGTTCTCCACGTCCAGTCCGCGTGGAGGCATCGGCAGCGGGGGCGGCGGGATAGCCCGCACCGGCGGTTCCCCCACGACCCGCCCGGCCTCCGGCCGCCAAGGGGGAACCGACGGAATGCGGTTCGTGGAGTGACCCCTACCCGGACCACTGGTCGAACGCGAGCTTCGCGACCAGGGAGAAGACGACCACGAGCAGCACCCGGCGGACGAACTCCGATCCCTGCTTCAGGGCCATCCGCGCGCCGACCATGCCGCCGGCAAGGTTGAACACCGCCATCAGCGCGGCCAGCTGCCACAGCACGCTGCCCTGGTAGGCGAACATCACGAGCGCCCCGGCATTCGTGCAGACGTTGACGATCTTGGCGGTGGCCGAGGCCGTGACCAGGTCCAGGTGGAGCACCGCCGTGAGCGCGAGCACCAGGAACGTGCCCGTGCCGGGGCCGAACAGCCCGTCGTAGAAGCCGATCCCGCCGCCGACGAGGACGATCGCCGTGACGACCCGGGCGCGGGTGACCGGCCCCCGGTCCTGGGCGGCGCCGAAGGACGGGCGCAGCATCACGAACGCCGCGACACCCAGCAGCACCACCATGATCACGGGGCGGAGCACCTCGCTGCTGATGCCCGCCGCGAAGAAGGCGCCGCCCATGGACCCGGCGAGGGCGGCGAGCCCGATCCGTACGGCCGTGCTCACCTGGACCGGGGCCTTGCGGACGTACGTCACCGCCGCGCCGGTCGTGCCGACGATGGCGACCGCCTTGTTGGTGCCGAGGATGTGCGCGGCCGGCACCTGCGGCATCCCGAGCAGCAGGGCGGGCAGGAGCAGCAGCCCTCCGCCGCCCACCACCGCATCGATCCAGCCGGCCGCCGCGGCGGCGATGCACAGGACGACGAGGGTGGTCAGCGATATGTCGGGCATGCCCGCGACCCTACGGATCAGATGCGTGCGCCGTCCATCGTTCCCCGGAGAGTTGAGCTACGTCTGAGGTTCCGCCTACGGACACCCGGTCGGGCGCGGGCGCATGAACGTCCGGCCCCTCCGGCGCACCTCCACGACGCGCAGGCCGTGGCGCAACGCCTGCCGTACGGGGACGACGGCCCGGTACCAGAGCAGCAGCACGGCGACGGTGGTGTGCAGCATCGCCCACACCCACACCGCGAGAACGCTGCCCGCGATGTCGGGCCCGGCCGGCTGGTGCGCGTAGGCGAGGGCCGCGCCGAGACGGGTGAGCAGGTGCAGGGCCCGCCAGGTCTCGTGCCGGACCCGGCGGCGTACGGCCCGGGCCGAGGCGCCCCCGACGGCGATGAGCAGCACGGTGCCGGCGGTGGCGCCGACGCAGAACCGCCGGAGAAGGAAAAAGGGCTGGTCAACGGCGTACGAGCGATCCTTGGGGCGGCCTTGGGGAAGGCCTGATCACGGGTTGGGCCGGGCGGACGGGTGCACCCCTCACACATGGGCCCGCCGCGTGCTGAGGGCAGTGTTCCGCACGGGAAACAACCGGGATGCCATCAGGTAACACCCACGCCACAGGCTGCGTACATGGATTCGAGGATCGTGGTGATCGGCGCCGGGATGGCGGGCACACGGCTGGCACGCCGACTGGCCCAGACCCCGGCGTGCGACGTCACGCTGCTCGGCGACGAGCCGCACGCCCCGTACAACCGGGTGCTGCTCGCCGAGGTCCTCGCCGGGCGGTACGCGCCCGAGGTGATCGCCCTGCCGCCCGTGAGCGGCGGGGGTGAGGTGCGGCGCGGGGTGCGGGCCGCCTCGATCGACCGGGTGCAGCGGGTGGTGCACTGTGCGGACGGCACGTCGGCGGCATACGACCGGCTGGTGCTGGCCACCGGTTCGAACCCGGTGCTGCCGCCTCTGCGCGGCGTCGGCGGGCGGCTCCCGGACGGCGTCCACCCGTTCCGCACCCTCGACGACTGTCTGGCCCTCGCGGCAGAGGCCCGCCCCGGCACCCGCGCCGTGGTCGTCGGCGGCGGCCTGCTCGGGGTCTCGGCGGCCCGGGCCCTGGCGGAGCGCGGCGCGGACGTGGTGCTGGCCCACCAGGGCACTGCCCTGATGGACCGTCACCTCGACCCGGCGGCGGGCGCACTGGTGCGGCGCCATCTGGAGGACCTGGGCGTGGAGGTCCACACGGAGTGCCGCGCCCGAGGGCTGCAGAGCGACGGGACGCGCGTCCGCGGCGTGGAACTGGCCGACGGGTTCGTCCTCGATGCGGAGTGCGTGGTCCTCGCGTGCGGGGTCCGCCCGCGCACGGGGCTCGCCGCCGACGCGGGCCTGGAGGTCCGCCAGGGGATCGTCGTCGACGACCTGCTGCGCACGTCGGACCCGCACATCCACGCCATCGGCGACTGCGCCGAACACGCGGGCACGGTGTACGGCCTGGCCACCGCTGCGATGGAACAGGCGGACGCGCTCGCGGGCCTCCTGGCCTCCGAACTCGCGTCCGGCACCGCGCGGGCCCCCCGCTACACCGGCACCCGCGCCCTCACCCGCCTCACCCTCTCCGGCGCCGGCAGCTTCGACGTCGCCGCGTTCGGGGACCCGTCGCCGCGGCCCGGCGACGACGTCGTGCAACTGGCCGACGCCACCCGGGGCGCTTACCGCAAGGTCGTCGTCCGCGGGGATCGCCTCGTCGGCGGCGTACTGCTCGGGGACCTCGCCAGTGTCGGCGAGCTCGCCCGGGCCTGGGAGGGCGACGACCCCCTTCCGGACGCACCGCTGCTCCACCTGCTCACCACCGATGGAGGACTCTGAGATGACCACCCCCACGATCGTGCTCGTCGGCCACGGGATGGTCGGCCAGCACTTCCTGGAGGCCCTCGCCGAGCGGGGTGTCACGCAGCGCGCGCGGATCGTCGTGCTGTGCGAGGAGCCGCGGCCGGCGTACGACCGGGTCCAGCTCACCTCGTACTTCACCGGCCGGACCCCTGACGAACTGTCCCTCGTCGAGGACGGTTTCATGGCGCGGCACGGCATCGAGCTCCGTCTCGACGACCCGGCCGAGCACATCGACCGCGCCGCCCGCACGGTCACCTCGCGCGCCGGGCGGACGTTCACGTACGACACGCTCGTGCTCGCCACCGGCTCGTACCCGTTCGTGCCGCCCGTGCCCGGCCGGGACGCCGAGGGCTGCTTCGTGTACCGGACCATCGAGGACCTCCTCGCGATCGAGGAGTACGCGAAGACCTCCCGCACCGGTGCCGTCGTCGGCGGAGGGCTGCTCGGGCTGGAGGCGGCGGGCGCGCTCAAGGGTCTCGGCCTGGACACGCACATCGTGGAGTTCGCGCCCCGGCTGATGCCGGTGCAGGTCGACGACGGCGGCGGCGCCGCGCTGCTGCGCACCATCGAGGGCATGGGCCTGACCGTGCACACTGGCGTCGGCACCCAGGAGATCGTCACCACCGACTCCGTCGTCACCGGCATGAGTCTCTCCGACGGCTCGTCCCTCGCCACCGACCTGGTCGTCTTCTCGGCCGGTGTACGCCCCCGCGACCAGCTCGCCCGTGACATGGGCCTCGCGGTCGGCGAGCGCGGCGGCATCGTCGTCGACGAGCGGTGCCGCACGTCGGACCCGGACGTGTACGCGATCGGCGAGTGCGCGCTCGCGGCGGACGGCCGGGTGTACGGGCTGGTCGCGCCCGGGTACGAGATGGCGAAGACGGCCGCGGACGCCATCGTGGGCGAGGAGTCCCGGTTCACGGGCGCCGACCTGTCCACCAAGCTCAAGCTCCTCGGCGTGGACGTGGCGTCGTTCGGCGACGCGCACGGCACGGCCGACGGCTGCCTGGACGTCGTCTACTCCGACTCGCGTTCCGGGATCTACAAGAAGCTGGTCGTCAGCCCGGAGGGAACCCTGCTCGGCGGTGTCCTGGTCGGCGACGCCGACACCTACGGGATGCTCCGCCCGCTCACCGGCTCCGTGCCGCCGGTCCCGCCCGAGCAGCTCGTGCTGCCCGCCGGCGCCGGCGCGCCCGTCGCGCTCGGCCCGTCCGCGCTCCCCGACGAGGCGGTCATCTGCTCCTGCCACAACGTCACCAAGGGCGCGATCTGCGAGCACACCTCCCTCCCGGAGGTGAAGAAGTGCACCAAGGCCGGCACAGGCTGCGGCAGTTGTCTCAAGGTCATCGGCCAGCTGCTGCCGCAGTCCGCGGACAAGGGCCTGTGCGGCTGCTTCCCGTACACCCGCAGCGAGCTGTACGAGATCGTCCGCACCCTGCGCCTGACCTCGTACGCCGCCGTGCTCGACTCCCACGGCCGCGAGGAGGCGCGCGGCGGCGACGGCTGCGAGATCTGCAAGCCCACCGTCGCCTCGATCCTCGCCTCCCTCGGAGGCGGCTACATCCTCGAGGGCGAGCAGGCCGCCCTGCAGGACACCAACGACCACTTCCTCGCGAACCTGCAGCGCAACGGCTCGTACTCGATCGTGCCGCGCATCCCCGGGGGTGAGATCACCCCCGACAAGCTGATCGTGATCGGCGAGGTGGCACGGGACTTCGGCCTCTACACGAAGATCACGGGCGGCCAACGGATCGACATGTTCGGGGCCCGCGTGGACCAGCTCCCGGCGATCTGGACGCGTCTCGTCGACGCGGGCTTCGAGTCGGGGCACGCGTACGGGAAGGCGCTGCGGACGGTCAAGTCCTGTGTGGGGCAGACCTGGTGCCGCTACGGCGTCCAGGACAGCGTCCGCATGGCCATCGACCTGGAGCTGCGCTACCGGGGCCTGCGCGCCCCGCACAAGCTGAAGTCGGCGGTCTCGGGCTGCGCCCGCGAGTGCGCGGAGGCGCAGTCGAAGGACTTCGGCGTCATCGCCACCGCGAGCGGCTGGAACCTGTACGTCGGCGGCAACGGCGGCGCCGCACCGCGCCATGCGGACCTGCTCGCCCAGGACCTGTCCGACGCCGAACTCGTCCGCCTCATCGACCGCTTCCTGATGTTCTACATCCGCACCGCGGACCGGCTGGAGCGCACCTCGGTGTGGCTGGAGCGCCTGGAGGGCGGACTCGATCATCTGCGGGACGTCGTCGTGCACGACTCGCTCGGGCTGTGCGACGAGCTGGAGGCACTGATGGCCGAGCACGTGGCCGGCTACCGCGACGAGTGGGCCGAGACGCTGGACGACCCGGACCGGCTGCGCCGTTTCGTGTCGTTCGTGAACGCGCCCGACGCGCCGGACCCGTCCGTGAAGTTCGTCCCCGAGCGGGACCAGATCAAGCCGGACCTCACCGTTCTGACCCTGGAAGGGACCTTGACGCGATGACGATCCAACTCGAGCTGGACGGCGGCTGGTTCACGGTCTGCGAGATCTCCCGGCTGACCCCGGGCCGCGGGATGGCCGCGCTGCTCCCCGACGGCCGGCAGGTCGCCGTCTTCCTGGACCGCGCGGGCCAGGCGTACGCGATCGACAACCGCGACCCGTTCACCGGCGCCCAGGTCCTCTCCCGGGGTCTGGTGGGCTCCGCATCGGGCCGGGTCTTCGTCGCGTCGCCGCTGCTCAAGCAGCGCTTCGACCTGGTGACGGGCGGGTGCCTGGACGACGACTCGGTGTCGGTGCGGGCCTATCCGGTCCGCTGTACGGTGCCGGCGCCCGTGTAGGACGCCCGCGTAAATGGCGTGCGGTACCTCCACGGCCTTGGCTACCGTCCGCGTCCATGACGCCTCCCCGCACACGCCCTCCCTTCACGGCCGACGAGCGGACGCAGCTCGTCGGCTGGCTGGACATGCAGCGCGCGATCATCCACTGGAAGTGCGAAGGGCTGTCCGAGGAGGACGCCCACCGTTCCGTGCTTCGGGACTCACCTCTGATGACGATGGCGGGCGTCGTCTCCCATCTGCGCTGGGTCGAACACGCCTGGTTCGAGGTCCTCTTCCTCGGCCGCCCGGCCGGCGCGAGCCCGCAGTTCGTCGATGAGCCCGAGGACGCCGACATGATGGTCGAGGGCGTCCCCCTGGCGCAGCTCCTGCACGAGTACGAGCGGCAGTGCGCGGTCTCGAACGAGATCATCGCGGACCATTCGCTGGACGACGTGGGCAAGCACCCGGACTTCACGTCCGCTGCCGCGTCGTTGCGCTGGATGCTGATCCACATGATCGAGGAGACTGCCCGGCACGCCGGACACGTGGACACGATCCGGGAGCTGCTCGACGGCGAGAAGGGCTACTACTGACGGAGGTGGCGCCGCACGCGGATCCCCGCGTGCGGCGACCTTCCGCCCGGTCGGCGCGACGCTCCGTCGGTGCGTCGGGCGGCGTGTGTCAGAACTCCTGCACGAAGTAGGGCGAGACGCTCATCCAGCCGTTGCCCGAGGCTCCGTCGAGGCGGCCGCTGCTGCCCTGGGCCAGGGTGTACCAGGATTCCACGTAGTCCGGGTCGTCGGTCCACCAGGATTCCGGCAGGGCGTCGAGCACGGCGTTCACCAGGGGGATGTAGGTGCCCTGGTCGGCGATGGTGAGCAGGGCGGCGGTGAGAGCCTGGGCGAGCGCCTTGTAGTTGGTGTCGCCGTCGTCCTCCATCATGACGATGTCGGCGAGGTTGTACTTGTAGGTGGACCAGTTGACCACGATCTGGTTCGGGTGGTACGTGGTGCCGTCGGTGTTGAGGTAGGGCATGTCGACGGTGTCGACGCGGACCTTGCCGTCCAGGCCGAACCCGGTCACCAGCGAGAAGACCTCCGCGTCGCCCTTGACCCAGGGCTCCTTGTCGTCCGACAGCCGGACGGAGTCGACCTTGGTGGCCCACCAGCCGGCCGAGGCCTGCTGCGCCCCGAGCCGCGGAGCGCTCGGGTTCTGCTGCCGGAACGCCTCTCGCAGGACCTCCAGGCCCGCCGAGACGGCCTTCGACTCGTCGATGTCCACGACGTAGACGGGCCGGCCGGGAGCCCGGCGGGCGTCGAGCGTGTGGGCGCGGCCGCGGGCGTCGTAGGCGGTGACGGTCGCGTCGTCGTCGTCGGAGGACGCGGCGACCACCAGGGGCTCCGCCCCTCTGGACAGCGCCTCACGCATGGAGTCGGCGCCCAGCCGGACCCGCAGCAGGGAACCGGCCGTCCCGTCCAGGCCCTTGGCCTGCGCGATGCGCCGGTCGGCGTCGCGGAGCCTGGAGCCGAGCGCCTTGCCGGTGAGGGTGCCGGTCCGTGCCGCGAGTGCTGCCGGGTCCACCTCGTCGAAGGAGAGGGCGGCGGTACGTATCCGTGACCGCAGAACCGGGTCGGTGAGCGAGGTGGCGATGGAGCGCGCCGCCTCGTTCTCGATACGGCTGACCGTGGAGTGGGTGGGGGCGCCGCCCGGCGCCGGCGCGGCCGACGCCGGGGCCGCGCCCTGGACGCCGGTGAAGGTGACCGCGGAGAGAACGAGCGCGACGAGGGATCTGTGTCCCAGGCTTCTCTTGCTCAAGAGAACCTCCTGATGGTGCCGGCCATGACGGAGCGCCCGGATGACGCGCTCCGGTGGCCGCGCATGCTGGGTTGGCCGGTACAGCATGGCGCCACCGGGGTCTATGCGGGTAGACCGCCGGGGATGAAATCCCGGTGCAGATGGGGCGTCAGATGAGTTTCGGCCGTGGGGACTTGACGGATTCAGGCATCGATACGGGCCGCGAGCTCGGCCGGGCGGCTGAGGGCGAGGAGGTGGCCGCCCGGCATCTCCTCGATCGGGAGGCCGAGTCGTTCGCGCACGACACGCCGCTGGAAGTCGGCCGGGAAGAAGCGGTCGTCGCGGCCCTGGAGGAAGCGGGTGGGGGCGTCGGGCCACCGCTTCAGGGGCCAGGGCTGGGTGAACAGGGCGGCGGGCGGGCGGGATTCGCCCGCCGCGAGCGCCTCCTCGGTGAGCTCGGGCGGCACGTCGTGGAAGAAGTCCGCCCGCACGTCGAACGGGGAGTCCGCGTCGCGGCCCGTGCGGGTCAGGTACTCCGCCCGGGCCTCGGCGTGTCCGGTGGCGGCCCACCACTCCCCCGCCGACTCGCCGGGCGCCGGGACCATGGCGTTGACCAGCACGAGCCGATCCACCGGCACGCGTCCGGGCACCAGCGGCGCGGTGAAGCCGGCCAAGGACTGGGCCACCAGCACGATTCCGGACCCGCCGCCCGTCGCGGCCGTACGCTCCCCGATCGCCCGGACCACGGCGTCGGCATGCTCGGCCGGCCCTGCCGACTCCTCCGCCGGGAGGTCGACGGCGACCGCCTCATGGCCCCGGGCCCGCAGCTCGGGGATGACGCGGTGCCAGTACCAGGCCCGGCCGTCGGCACCGGGAATCAGCACGAAGAGCGACACGGTCACCGCCCCGGGGTCGCGCCGGGCAGGCGCTCGACGAAGTCGAGCACACCCACCCAGGTGGGCCGCAGCGCGATGCGCGCCATCCGTACGCCCGGACGGTCGGCCTCGGCGACGTTGCGCGCTCCCTGCTCGGGGCCGTAGTAGCGGCGCTGCGCGAGGGCGTACTCCGGCACGATCCCGTCCACCTCGGTGACCTCCACCGGCCCGCGCAGGAGCAGGGCCTCGGGGGGCGGCCCGGGGGTGTCGATGGTGACGGCGGCGACGGGACGGGCCCGGAGGGAGGCGAGCTTGCGGGCGCCGGAGAAGCTCGCGAACACCAGCTCCTCGCCGGTCCAGTGGAACATCATCGGCATGACGCGAGGCGTCCCGTCCCGCGCCACGTAGGCGAAGCGGGCCGGCTCGGTGGATGCGAGCAGGTGCCGGGCCATGTCGGTCCGGAGCAGTCGTACGTCCCCCTGCGGCAGGTCCGCCGGATTCGCGCCCGTCATGGCAGCCTCCTCGCCTCCCGGACTCTTCCAATGTAGGAGTCACCGCGGACACTGGAGTGCGGGACGAGCGGCTGACGGCCGCGGTGACGGCGATGGTGCGGCGCGGCGCCTCCGGGCCGGTCCCGGGCGTCGCCCCCGACGCGCCGGGCGGCGCCCGTGCACGCGCCGCACGCCGGGCCGCGACCTGCTGCGGGAGCGGTACGGCGAGCAGGTCCGAGCGCAGGAACCGGCGGACGCGGCGGGGCTGAGCAGGTTCGCGCTGTACCGGGCGTTCCGCGCCGAGTACGGGATGGCGCCGAGCGACCACCAGCGGCTGCTGCGGCTGCTGCTGCTGCTGCGGGGCCGGGAACTGCCGGCGGGCGGGGTCGCGGCGGTGGCGGCGGTGGGGTCCGGGTTCGCGGACCAGCCGCACCTCCACCGATGGTTCGTGCGGTACTACGGCGTCACGCCGGGGGCGTTTCAGCGCGCCGCGCTCAGCGGCTCCTGAGCGCAGGCACCCGTGCAGGCGAAGGGCGACGCCCGACCATACGCAGGCGTACGGTCGGGCGTAGGCTGGCCCGACAGGTCCACCGCTCAGTACCGACTCAGCACCGACGACTGCCGACGAGTACCGGAGGAGCACCGCATGCCGACGACGACCTCGAGGACGCCCGGCTGGACGGCCCGCGACATCCCCGACCAGAGCGGACGCACCGCCGTGGTCACCGGGGCCAACAGCGGGATCGGCCTCGTCACGGCCCGCGAACTGGCCCGGCGCGGCGCGCGGGTGCTCCTCGCGTGCCGCAGCGAGGCCCGCGGCAAGGACGCCGAGGCCCTCGTCAAGGAGCAGGTCCCGGACGCGGACGCGGAGTTCCGGCCGCTGGACCTCGCCGACCTCGCCTCCGTACGGCGGTTCGCCGAGTCGTACGAGCAGGACACGCTGGACCTGCTCGTCAACAACGCGGGTGTGATGGCGCTGCCGTACGGCACCACCGCCGACGGCTTCGAGACCCAGTTCGGGGTCAACCACCTGGGGCACTTCGCGCTCACGGGACTGCTGCTGCCCAAGCTGCTGAACACGCCGGGCGCCCGCGTCGTGAGCGTGTCCAGCGGGATGCACGTGATCGCCAACGTCGACATGCGCGACCTCAACAGCGAGCGCCGCTATCGCCGTTGGGTGGCCTACGGGCGCTCCAAGACGGCGAACCTGCTGTTCGTGCACGAGCTGGCGCGGCGGCTCGAGGCCGCGGGCTCGGACGTCGTCGCGGCGGCCGCGCACCCCGGCTTCGCGGCGACCAACCTCCAGACCGCGGGAGCGAGGATGGAGGGCCGGCGGACGGCCGAGCGGATCGCCGAGCTCGGCAACCGGCTCTTCGCCCAGTCCGCCGAGATGGGCGCGCTGCCGACGCTGTACGCGGCGACCGCTCCCGGTGGGCGCCCCGACTCGTTCACAGGGCCGCGCTTCCAGGGCTGGCGGGGCACGCCCGCACCGTCCTGGCGGGCCGCGTGGACGCTCAACGACAGGGCCGGTGAGCAGCTCTGGGCGGCGTCCGAGCAGCTCACCGGCGTGACGTACTACGGCCTCAAGGGCTGATGCCCCCGCCGGTACCGCCTACTGGCCCCCTCGACGGCCTTCGGGTCCATCCAGGTGATCTCCCAGATGTGGTGGTCCGGGTCCTGGAAGGAGCGGAGGTACATGAAGCCGTAGTCCTGGGGATCGTTGGCCGGCGACCCGCCGGCCACCAGGGCCGCGTCGGCCAGCTCGTCGACCTTCTCCCGGCTCTCGGCGCCGAGCGCGAGGATCACCTCGGTGGTGGCGGAGGCGTCGGCGATGTCCTTCTCGGTGAACTCCTTGAAGTGGGGCTCGCTGTGGAGCATGGCGAAAATGGTGTCGCTGAACACCAGGCAGGCCGCGTTCTCGTCGGTGAACTGCGGATTGAAGGAGTAGCCGAGCCTGCTCCAGAAGGTCTTCGACTTCTCGAGGTCCTTCACCGGCAGGTTCACGAAGATCATCTGGGCCATCTCGGTTCTCTTCTCTCGTCTCTCGGCGTCGCACGCTGTGGTGGCGGTTGTCGTGGGGTAGACCGGCGCCCCGCAGGGAACTCATCGCTCCCGGGAGAAGGACCTCCGGGGCGGCGGGGTACCGTCGGTTCATGAGCAGCGCGGGCAAGAAGATCACCGAGAAGCTGTCGGGTGCGGCACTGAGCGAGGCGACCGGCCGCGACTGGGACGCCTGGTTCGCCCTGCTCGACGCCTGGGGCGCCACCGCCCAGGGCCACACCGCGATCGCCCGCCACCTCGTCGACACCCACGGCGTGCCCGGCTGGTACGCCCAGTCGATCACCGTCGGCTACGAGCAGGAGCGCGGGATGCGCGCGGTCGGCCAGTCCTGCGACGGCGACTGGCAGGCATCGGGCAGCAAGACGGTCGACGCAGCGGCCGCCCTCGTCACCGACTGGTTCACCGACGACACCCTGCGCGCCCGCTGGCTCCCCGACGGCGAATTCGCCCTCCGCACCCACCGCCCGGGCAAGTCCGTGACCGCGGACTGGGACGGCGGCACCAGCCGGATCTCGGTCCATCTGACCGTGAAGGGCGAGCAGAAGACCCAGATCGGCCTCGGCCACACCAAGCTGCCGGACGCGGACGCGGTGGCGGCGTACAAGGCGTTCTGGAAGGAGCGCCTGGCGGAGCTCAAGAAGCAGCTGGAGAGCTGACCGGGCCCCTCCCCCACCGCGGCTGTGTGCTCCAGCGGGACAGCACGCCGCGCGTGTCGTCGTACGTCAGCCACGTCCCGTCCCCCAGCGGACGGACGAGGCTGTCGACCGGCTCCGGGTACCCGATCCGCCCGCGTATCCCCAGGCTGTGGGCGTCGAGCAGCCAGTGGCGCGCCAGGTCGGGGTCCTCGTCGTACTCCGTCGTGGTCGCGACGACCGTGTCCGCGTCCACGAATCCGCAGGCGTAGTCCCAGCACGGGCGATCCTCGTCCTCGTCCGGCTCCTCACCCTCCGCCGGTTCCTCCCGACCGACGGGAGGCAGGACGTCCGAGCGGCCCGTGGCGAGCACCTCGCCCCCCAGCGTGTGGAGCCTGATGTCGTCCCCGTAGTGCTCCATGGACAGGAAGCCGCCGTGTCCGGGGTGGACGTCGACGAGGATGCGGTCGAGGGTCTCGTTCAGGTCCCACGTGGTCAGCGAACTGCCGTCCCACCGCCCCCAGTGGAGCAGAATCCCGTCCTGGCCCATGCCGATCCCGAGGCCCATGTGCACGCCGTCGGGGTGCGACAGATGGTTCGAGCCCGACGTCACGCTGTCCAGCGCCACGCACGCGAGTTCCCTCCCGTCCGTGGCGTCCAGGACGACCCACCGCTCCTCGTACTCCTCGTCGTCCTCTCCCGGCACATGGGCCCAGACCAGGCGGCCGTCGTCCGAGACACGGCAGGAGCCGGACTCGACGCCCGAGCAGACCTCCGCGTCGTCACCGGTGTGCGGGTGGCCCACCCTCTGGTCCCAGCAACCGTGCCCGTACACCCACAGCGTCTTTCCGTCCGCGCCCACGGCCCGCACCGACCGCTGTCCCGAGAACACCGCGAACGACCCGTCCGGGCTCACCGAATGCACCCCGCCGTCCCATCCCGGCCAGGGCAGCGGGAAGGAGCCGACGGGCTCCGGGTCCCCCGTCCACAGCCGGTCCAGATCATGGACGACGAGCGTGTCCCGGGTCTGGAGCAGTACCCTGCGCCCACCGTCCGCGCGGGCTTCCAGGGCGAAGCCCTCAACCAGCGCACTCGCGCCCGGCAGGGACACCGCGGCAAGCAGGTGGGCCGGAACCGACGTGTTGATCGACATGCGCACAAGTTAGCGCCCGACCCCGACAACGCCCGCGGCCCCGGCCCGGTCCGCTTCCCTGGCCCACCGGACGTTTCCGCTTCATCGCGTGTTGAAGCCGTGTCAATTCCGTACTCCTAGGGTCCGTTGGCGCGCGACCCCGCCCGCCGACCGGCGTCGCGGGACCGTCACGATCCACCATGGAGTGAGTGACAGTGGAACGACGCAGTTTCCTGCGCGGAGCCGTCATCGGTACGTCCGCCGCCGCCTTCGGCGGCACGCTGTGGCAGGGCGCCGCATCCGCGGCTCCCGCCCAGCCCGGGCCCGGCCCGTACGGAGCGCTCGGGGCGGCCGACGCGAACGGCATCCAGCTGCCGGCGGGGTTCACCAGCCGGGTGATCGCCCGGTCCGGGCAGCGGGTCGGCTCCACCTCGTACACCTGGCACAGCGCCCCCGACGGCGGCGCCTGCTTCGCCGACGGGACCGGCTGGATCTACGTCTCCAACTCGGAGATCAACCCGAGCGGCGGCGCGGGCGCGGTCAGGTTCGGTTCGACGGGCGCGATCACCGGTGCGTACCGGATCCTGTCGGGCACCCGCACCAACTGCGCGGGCGGCAGGACGCCGTGGAACACGTGGCTGTCCTGCGAGGAGGTCAGCCTCGGCTACGTCTACGAGACCGACCCGTGGGGCGTGAATGCGGCCGTGCGCCGGGACGCCATGGGGCGCTTCAAGCACGAGGCGGCGGCCGCCGACCCGGTCCGCAAGGTGGTCTACCTCACCGAGGACGAGACGAACGGCTGCCTGTACCGCTTCATCCCGGCCACCTGGGGCGACCTCTCCTCCGGCACTCTTCAGGTGCTGGTCGCCGGAACCGCCACCTCCGGCAGCTTCAGCTGGGCGAACGTCCCCGACCCCGACGGCTCGCCGACCGCGACCCGCAGCCAGGTGTCCGGCTCGAAGAAGTTCAACGGCGGCGAGGGCTGCCACTACGCCAACGACACCGTGTGGTTCACCACCAAGGGCGACAACCGCCTCTGGCAGCTCAACCTGGCCGCCGGCACCTACGAGCTCGCCTACGACGACTCGCTGGTGTCGGGCGGCTCGGCCCCGCTGACCGGTGTCGACAACGTCACCGGCTCATCCGGCGGCGACCTGTTCGTCGCCGAGGACGGCGGCAACATGGAGATCTGCCTCATCACCCCTGACGACACCATCGCGCCGTTCCTGCGGATCAACGGCCAGTCCGGCTCCGAGATCACCGGACCGGCCTTCTCGCCGGACGGGAAGCGGCTCTACTTCTCCAGCCAGCGCGGCACGAGCGGCAGTTCGTCGGGCGGCGTCACCTACGAGGTGACGGGCCCGTTCCGCGCGTAGGCACCACCGGAGCGCACCACCGGCTCCCGCTGGGTGCCGCCCCTGAGCAGGGCGGTACCCAGCGGGGTCATCGTGTGCAGCACGGCGTTGCCGTTCCGCAGGGTGACCACCAGTCCGGCCTCGCGCAGGACGCAGGCGTGCTGGCTGGCCGAGGCCAGCGAGACCCCTGCCCTGCGGGCGAGTTCGCTCGTCGTACAGCCGTTGCCGATCGACCGCAGGACGGCCGAGCGGGTGTGGCCGACGAGCCGCCCGAGCGAGACCCGCTCGCGCTCGGCGTCGGTGGCCGACGAGGCGCCGGTGTGCGTGACGGGATAGACGAGCACCGGCGGCAGCGCCGGGTCCCGCCGCACGACCGGCGTGCCGCGGCAGAAGTACGACGGCTGCAGCAGCAGCCCGCGCCCCTCCAGATGGATGTCCCGGTCGACGGGGTAGTCCGCCTCCAGGACCGGGGCACGCCAGCGCAGCATCGCCGGCAGCGAGTCGAGGAGTTCGTCCGCGCCGCCGTCGAGCAGCGCCCGGCCCCGGGCGGCCCGGTCGGCCTCCACCGCGGCCTGGATCTGGGGCCAGTACGGCTCCACGGCGGCCCGGTGGTAGCTGCGCAGGGCGCCGACGAGCCGGGCCATCGGCTCGGCCGCGCCCCCGTCGAGCCCGGTGAGCCTGGCCGGCAGCCCGGGCTGCGGGCGGTCGGCGGCGAGCAGCGCGAGCTCGGCGCGCAGCCGCCGCACCGGCGTCGAGCGGACCGCGTCGAGGCCCTCGTCGAGGCCGTCCAGCCCCTCGGGCGGGGTCAGAAAGTCGGGGAAATAGCCGCGCTGCGGCACGAGCGCGGCCAGCACACGTGTTTCACCATTCAACCGGGCCCGGGTTTCCGTGCGCCATTCCCCGTAGACCGTGGCACCGCGCCGGTCCCGTAAACGGTGAAAACTGAGAATGGTCTCCCACAAAACGTCCGGCCTTGCCGCCATCCGTACCCTCGCAAGGTCCTCGCCGGTGAAATGGATACGCAGCACGGAACCCCCACTGTTGCATCCGCAATCGTCCCGGCCCCTGAGTATGCACGCAATCACAGGCCGTCACCACGGAGTTTCGGCCACACTTGAAACGCAGTGCGGAAGACCACAGCGAACCGAAAAGCTGTACGACGTCGGGCACGAAACCTTCGGGTACCGAGGGGCGAGGTAAAGACCGTGGGGGGCTTTCCACGCCCGGCGGCGGTCGGCGGAGGTTGCGGCTCCGTGTCCGGCATCGGGAATGGGGCGCGGCCGGCGGATGGGGATCCGCCGTCCGCGCCCCGCCCGTTCTTTGCTCAACGAATGGCGGAAATCCACCTTCCGGCAAAGCCCGCTACTGGTCCGCCGTTCAACAGCGGCAGGAAACCGCCACGACCGTTGCGAAACCACCCCGGGTGGCTGTGCGGAGCTGTGCGCGGCTGTGCGGGCCTGTGCGCAGCAGGCAAGGCTTGCGCGAAAAGGAAAACGAGCGGGACGGACACCTCCGCACAAGGTGTACGCCCCGCTCGTCTCTTGGTGCGCCGGGACCGTCGGCGGGTCGGTGAGGGTGGGTTGAGCCACCGACGGTCCCGGAGTCGTGGGCCGGCGCCCGGCGCCGGCCGGCGGATCAGCGGCTGTCGCTCCCGGAGGACTGCGCCGCCGCGCGGCCCGCCTCCAGCCGCGCCACCGGGATCCGGAACGGCGAGCAGGAGACGTAGTCCAGGCCCACCTCGTGGAAGAAGTGCACCGACTCGGGGTCTCCGCCGTGCTCACCGCACACACCGAGCTTCAGGTCCGGGCGGGTGGCCCGGCCGGCCTCGACGGCGCTCCGGACGAGCGAGCCGACGCCGTCCTTGTCGATGGTCTCGAACGGGCTGACGCCGAAGATGCCCTTCTCCAGGTACGCCGTGAAGAAGCTGGCCTCCACGTCGTCCCGGCTGAAGCCCCACACGGTCTGGGTGAGGTCGTTCGTACCGAACGAGAAGAACTCGGCGGCCTCGGCGATCTGACCGGCGGTCAGCGCGGCGCGCGGCAGCTCGATCATCGTGCCGAGCGCGAGCTTCAGCTCGACACCGGTCCTCGCCTCGACCTCGGCGATGACCTGCTCGGCCTCGTCGCGGACGATCTCCAGCTCCTGGACGGTACCCACGAGCGGGATCATGATCTCGGCGCGCGGGTCGCCCTTGGCGTTCTTGCGCTCGGCCGCGGCCTCGGCGATCGCCCGTACCTGCATGGTGAACAGGCCGGGGATGACCAGGCCGAGACGGACACCGCGCAGACCCAGCATCGGGTTCTGCTCGTGCAGCCGGTGCACGGCCTGGAGCAGGCGCAGGTCGTTCTCGTGCGGCTCCTTGCGGGACTCGGCGAGGGCGACGCGCACCGACAGGTCGGTGATGTCCGGCAGGAACTCGTGCAGCGGCGGGTCGAGCAGCCGCACGGTCACCGGCAGCCCGTCCATCGCCTCGAAGAGCTCGACGAAGTCCTTCTTCTGCAGCGGCAGCAGGACCTTCAGCGCGTCCTCGCGCTCGTCCTCGGTGTCGGCGAGGATCAGCTTCTCGACCATCTCGCGGCGCTCACCGAGGAACATGTGCTCGGTGCGGCACAGGCCGATGCCCTGCGCCCCGAAGCGCCGCGCCCGCATCGCGTCCTCGGCGTTGTCCGCGTTGGCCCGTACGCGCAGCCGGCGCATCCGGTCCGCGTACGCCATGATTCGGTGCACGGCGGCGACGAGCTCGTCGGCGTCGTCGGCACCCGCGTGCATACGGCCCTCGAAGTACTCGACGACCGGGGACGGCACGACCGGGACCTCACCGAGGTACACCTTGCCGGTGGAGCCGTCGATGGAGACGACGTCGCCCTCCTCGACCACGGTGCCGTTCACGGTCATCCGGCGCCGCTTGGTGTCGACCTCCAGCTCCTCGGCGCCGCAGACACAGGTCTTGCCCATGCCGCGGGCGACGACGGCCGCGTGCGAGGTCTTGCCGCCGCGCGAGGTGAGGATGCCCTCGGCCGCGATCATGCCGTCGAGGTCGTCGGGGTTGGTCTCGCGGCGGATCAGGATGACCTTCTCGCCGGAGCGGGACCACTTGACGGCCGTGTACGAGTCGAAAACGGCCTTGCCGACCGCCGCACCCGGGGAGGCGGCGATACCGCGGCCGAGCCTTCGCACCTTCCCGCCTTCGGCGGCCGCCTCGTCGAAGCGGGGGAACATCAGCTGGGCGAGCTGGGCGCCGGTGACGCGCTGCAGCGCCTCGGCCTCGTCGATGAGTCCCTGGTCGACGAGCTGGGTGGCGATCCGGAAGGCCGCACCGGCGGTGCGCTTGCCGACGCGGGTCTGCAGCATCCACAGCTGGCCGCGCTCGATGGTGAACTCGATGTCGCACAGGTCCTTGTAGTGCGTCTCGAGCGTCTCCATGATCTGCATCAGCTGGTCGTACGACTTCTTGTCGATCGTCTCCAGCTCGGCGAGCGGCACGGTGTTGCGGATACCGGCGACGACGTCCTCGCCCTGCGCGTTCTGCAGGTAGTCGCCGTAGACGCCCTGGTGGCCCGAGGCGGGGTCGCGCGTGAAGGCGACGCCGGTGCCGGAGTCGGGGCCGAGGTTGCCGAAGACCATGGAGCAGACGTTGACGGCCGTGCCCAGGTCGCCTGGGATGCGCTCCTGGCGGCGGTAGAGCTTGGCGCGGTCGCCGTTCCAGGAGTCGAAGACGGCGCGGATGGCGAGATCCATCTGCTCGCGCGGGTCCTGCGGGAAGTCCCGGCCGGTCTCGGTCTTGACGATCTTCTTGAACTGCTTGACGAGCTTCTTGAGGTCGCCTGCGTCGAGGTCGGTGTCGACGGTGACCTTCTTCGCCTCCTTGGCCGCCTCCAGGGCGTCCTCGAAGAGCTCGCCGTCGACGCCGAGGACGGTCTTGCCGAACATCTGGATGAGCCGCCGGTACGAGTCCCAGGCGAAGCGCTCGTCGCCGGCCTGCTTGGCCAGGCCCTCGACCGACCGGTCGGAGAGGCCGATGTTGAGGACGGTGTCCATCATGCCCGGCATCGAGAACTTGGCGCCGGAGCGTACGGACACGAGGAGCGGGTTGTCGGCCTGGCCGAGCTTCTTGCCCATCCGCTGCTCCAGCGCGTCGAGGTGCGCACTCACCTCGTCACGCAGTGCCGCGGGCTCGTCGCCGCTGTCGAGGTAGACCTTGCACGCCTCGGTCGTGATGGTGAAGCCCGGAGGGACGGGCAGCCCGAGGTTGGTCATCTCGGCGAGGTTCGCGCCCTTCCCACCGAGGAGGTCCTTGAGGTCCTTGTTGCCCTCGGTGAAGTCGTAGACGAACTTCTGATCTTTGTTTTCCGACACGGGTCTCGACTCCTCGAGGACTCGGTGGCTGCCCTGACGGCGAGGAACATACCCAGATCGAAGGCGCCTGGGTACGTCCACTTGTCCGTCATTCGGCCGTAACCACTCGTCCGCCACCAGATCGCAGGTTACCGATGCGTAAAAGGCGACGGCCCGGCTTCTTCACGCCTCGAAGAGCGCTTGACCGAAAGCAGGCAATGCGCGCTCAGATGAGCAGCCTTCGAGGCATATGAGTTCAACTCTTGAACGCGGAAGGGGTGGCACTGAGTGCCACCCCTTCTAAAGGTGCAACCATCACGAGTTCGCTCATCTGAGCGCAACCCTTATCAAGGGTGGCGAGAATCACGCCGCTCCCAGCGGCCGGATTCCAGAATCCGGACCCTTCCTCGCCCGAAAACGGACACGGGTCCCGGCCCCGGCCCGATGCCGCGCCCCAGCCCGTACCCAGGCCCTGATCAGCCCCCCGAGGTGTCCAATTCCGCATCCTCGCTCACACCCGCACAGTCGTAGGGGTCCTTCAGCCAGCCGTCGGGGAGCACGACCCGGTTGTTCCCGGACGTACGCCCGCGCGGCCCGGCCGCACCCACCGGCCACGGCTGGTCCAGGTCCAGCTCGCTCAGCTGAGCGCGCAGCTCGTCCAGCGACGACGTCACCGCCAGCCTCCTGCGCATCTCGGAGCCGACCGCGAAGCCCTTGAGATACCAGGCCACGTGCTTTCGGAAGTCGATCACGCCACGGGTCTCGTCGCCGATCCACTCACCCAGCAGCTGGGCATGGCGCACCATGACGTCCGCGACCTCGCGCAGCGACGGGCGCGCATAGGTGCCCCTACCCTCGAAAGCGGCGACCAGATCCCCGAACAGCCACGGCCTGCCCAGGCACCCGCGCCCCACGACCACGCCGTCGCAACCGGTCTCGCGCACCATCCGCAGGGCGTCGTCCGCCGACCAGATGTCGCCGTTGCCGAGCACCGGAATCTCCGGCACGTGCTCCTTGAGGCGGGCGATGGCATCCCAGTCGGCCGTGCCTCCGTAGTGCTGCGCCGCCGTGCGCCCGTGCAGAGCGATCGCGGTCACCCCCGTGTCGACCGCGATACGGCCCGCGTCCAGGTAGGTGATGTGGTCGTCGTCGATGCCCTTGCGCAGCTTCATCGTCACCGGCAGGTCCCCGGCGTTGCCCACGGCCTCGTTCAGGATCGCCCGCAGCAGATTCCGCTTGTACGGGAGCGCCGAGCCGCCGCCCTTGCGCGTCACCTTCGGGACGGGGCAGCCGAAGTTCAGGTCGATGTGGTCGGCCAGATCCTCGTCCACGATCATGCGGACGGCCTTGCCGACCGTGACCGGGTCCACTCCGTACAGCTGGATCGAGCGCGGCGTCTCGGTCTCGTCGAAGTGGATGAGCTGCATCGTCTTCTCGTTGCGCTCCACCAGCGCCCGCGTCGTGATCATCTCGCTGACGAAGAGCCCCTTGCCGCCCGAGACCGCGCCCGTCGGAGGGCTGCCCCCGAACCCTCGCACGCCTTCGGCGAACTCGCGGCAGAGGGTACGGAACGGAGCGTTCGTGATGCCGGCCATGGGAGCGAGCACCACAGGAGGCTGCACGGCGTGCGGGCCGATGGACAGCGTCGAGGGCTGGGCAAGCGTGGTCATTCGACCATTATCACGCACTGCCAAGTTCATTAGTTAGCCGTACTATGTACGCATGCCCGCATCAGAGCTGAGCCACCGCCGGCAGCTCCTGGTCCTGGCGATCTGCTGCATGAGCCTGCTGATCGTCAGCCTGGACAACACCGTCCTCAACGTGGCCCTGCCCTCCATGCGCCGCGAATTGGACGCCACGTTCGCCGGAATGCAGTGGACGATCGACGCCTACACCCTCGTCCTTGCCTCACTGCTCATGCTCGCCGGGTCGACCGCCGACCGGATCGGCCGCCGCAGGGTCTTCAAGACCGGGCTCGTCCTGTTCACCCTCGGCTCGATCCTCTGCTCCCTCGCACCGAACCTGGAGTCACTCGTCGCGTTCCGCATGGTCCAGGCGGTCGGCGGCTCCATGCTCAACCCCGTCGCCATGTCGATCATTACCAACACCTTCACCGAACCGCGCGAGCGCGCCCGCGCCATCGGGGCGTGGGGCGGCGTCATCGGGATATCGATGGCCGCGGGCCCGATCGTCGGCGGCCTCCTCACCGAGACCGTCGGCTGGCGCTCCATCTTCTGGATCAACGTCCCCGTCGGTCTCACGGCCCTGGTCCTCACCTGGCGCTACGTCCCCGAGTCGCGCGCCCCGAAGCCCCGCCGCCCCGACCCGGTCGGCCAACTCCTCGTCATCGCCCTCCTCGGCTCGCTCACATACGCGATCATCGAGGCGCCCGCCGTAGGACTCGCCGCCGTGCTCCCCTTCGCCGCGATCGCCGTACTCGCCCTCGCCGGACTCCTCATATACGAGCCACGGCGCCACGAACCCCTCATCGACCTGCGCTTCTTCCGATCCGCACCCTTCAGCGGCGCAACCGTCATCGCGATCAGCGCGTTCGCCGCACTCAGCGGCTTCCTCTTCCTCAACACCCTCTACCTGCAGGACGTCCGCGGACTCTCCGCCCTCCAGGCCGGCCTGTACATGCTCCCCATGGCCGCGCTCACCTTCGTCTGCGCCCCGCTCTCGGGCCGCCTCGTCGGCAGCCGCGGCCCGCGACTCCCCCTCATCGTCGCCGGGTCCTCCATGGCCGCCTGCGGACTGCTCTTCGCCGCCTTCGAGGCCGAGACGACCACAGCGCTCCTCTTCACCGGCTACGTCCTCTTCGGTCTCGGCTTCGGCATGGTCAACGCCCCAATCACCAACACCGCCGTCTCCGGGATGCCCCGCTCCCAGGCGGGCGTGGCCGCCGCGGTCGCCTCCACCAGCCGCCAGACCGGCGCCACCCTCGGCGTCGCGGTCATCGGCTCGGTCCTGGCAGCGGGCACGAGCGCGGCCGCCCACACGGCGGGCTTCGTCGAGGCGAGCCGCCCCGCGTGGTGGATCATCATGGGCTGCGGCCTGTCCGTCCTCGTGGTCGGCCTCGCCACCAGTGGACGATGGGCACGCGGGACGGCGCGGCGGACGGCGGAGCGGCTGGAGACGGCGAAGGTGCGGGCACCCGCGGCCAGCAGATCCTGACCAGGTGCGGCGAAACCGCTGATCATTGCCCCACCGCGTCGCGACGCCGAGTACAAGCGTGGGCCGGGATCACCCGAGGTGATCCCGGCCCACGGCCGTCTTCTCAACGCGGACATCACCACCGACGAACGGGCCCGGGCCGCCTGAGCGGCCCGGGCCCGTCGTGAGGTGAGA
Organism: Streptomyces sp. NPDC002133; assembly: GCF_040296405.1. Taxonomy (NCBI): domain Bacteria; kingdom Bacillati; phylum Actinomycetota; class Actinomycetes; order Kitasatosporales; family Streptomycetaceae; genus Streptomyces; species Streptomyces sp. NPDC002133. The sequence continues at coordinate 74,603 of NZ_JBEOXF010000033.1, forward strand.
GAGCGTCAGCTCTGCGAGGCCGGCGCGGTCGAGCCGGAGCCGGAGTCGCTGTCGCCCTGAGCGTCCTGGGCGCGCTCCTTCATCTTGCGCAGAAGCTCCTGCTTCTGGTCCAAGACCGCCTTGCGCTCGGCGTTACGCGTCGGTCCGTTTCCGTGCTGGTCGGCGCGGGACAGCTTCCGGCGCTGTCCGCCCACGCCGAGGAGGTTGTTTCGGCTCTTGGCCACGGGGTTCTCCCATCGTGGTGAGAAGTGATCCGGATGTCATCTGGTGGGGGCGGGACGCGGCCCGCCGCACTCTCACTCGTAAATCTGGAAGAAGGAGGACATGCGGCCGAACCTACAGCCCGGGGCCGTGCCGGGGCACCCGATTTTCCACACGCCACACCTGATACCGACCGAGGGGCTGACGGATGACGACTGACAAATATTGAAATCTGTCAGTCGTCATGCCATAGTTGTCACACGACACCCCGTTCACCCCTCCCCAGGAGCCCCTGATGACGTCCAACGCACCTCGCCCCGTCCCCACCCGCACCCTCGGCACCACCGGCCCCGCGGTCTCCGCCCTCGGCCTCGGCGCCATGGGCATGTCCGCGCTGTACGGGGACGCCGACCGGGCCGAGTCCATCGCGACCATTCATGCCGCGCTCGACACCGGGATCACGCTGATCGACACCGGTGACTTCTACGGAATGGGTCACAACGAGCTGCTGATCAACGAGGCGCTGCGCACCGCCCCGGCCGCGGCGCGCGAGAAGGCGCTCACCAGCGTGAAGTTCGGGGCGCTGCGCGACCCGGACGGTGGCTGGTCCGGCTATGACGGGCGGCCCGCCGCCGTGAAGAACTTCGCGGCGTACTCGCTGCAGCGCCTCGGCACGGACCACATCGACATCTACCGGATCGCCCGCGTCGACCCCGAGGTCCCTGTGGAGGAGACGGTCGGCGCGATCGCCGAGCTGGTTCAGGCGGGCCATGTCCGGCACATCGGTATGTCCGAGGTCGGCGCGGAGACCCTGCGCCGGGCGGCCTCGGTCGCCCCGATTTCCGACCTCCAGATCGAGTACTCGCTGATCTCGCGCGGCATCGAGGACGCGATCCTGCCCGCCGCCCGTGAGCTGGGCATCGGCGTCACGGCGTACGGCGTGCTGTCGCGCGGGCTGATCAGCGGCCACTTCACGAGCGACCGGAAGCTCGCGGCCAACGACTTCCGCGGTATGAGCCCGCGCTTCCAGGGCGAGAATCTGAAGCACAACCTCGACCTGGTCGAGCAGCTGCGCAAGATCGCCGAGCAGAAGGGTGCCTCGGTCGCCCAGATCGCCATCGCCTGGGTCCTGGCGCGCGGTGAGGACATCGTGCCGCTCGTCGGTGCCCGCCGTCGCGACCGGCTCTCCGAGGCGCTCGGTGCGCTCGCAGTCACGCTGGACGCCGCCGACCTGGAGGCGATCGAGCGTGCGGTCCCGGCGGACGCGGCGGCCGGTGCGCGGTATCCGGAGGCGCAGATGGCGCACCTGGACAGTGAGCACTGACGGCGCCGCTGTCGGACCGGCCAGGTACCGTCGATGCCATGCCCACCACCGAGACACTGACCACGGATCGCATCCTCGAGGCCACGGAGGAGGTGCTGCGTCGTTACGGCCCGGCGAAGGCCACGGTCGTCGACGTGGCGCGGGTGCTCGGTGTGAGCCATGGAAGCGTCTACCGGCATTTTCGTACGAAGGCCGCGCTGCGCGAGGCGGTGACGGCGCGCTGGCTCGGCCGGACGGAGGCGCTGCTGTCGGAGGTCACGGAGGGGCCCGCCCGGTCGGCGGAGGAGAAGCTGCGCGCCTGGCTCGCGGGTCTTTTCGAGGCGAAGCGTCACAAGGCGGGTGGTGATCCGGAGCTGTTCGCCACGTACTCGGTGTTGATCACGGAGGCGAGTGACGTGGTGGACGAGCATCTGGTGGTGCTGGTCAGCCAGCTCACGCGGATCATCGAAGAGGGTGTGCGCAGCGGGGAGTTCGAGGCCTCGGAGCCGATCGCTGCGGCGCAGGCGGTGTTCGACGCGACGACCCGTTTTCATGATCCGGTGCATGCGCCGGAGTGGCGGCGGGCGTCGATCGACGACGAATTCCGCGCGGTGTGCGAGCTGTTGATGCGCGGCCTGCGGGCCTGAGGTCCTCCGGTCTCAAGTCCTCCGGTCCGGAGTCCTCCCGCCTGAGGTCCATGGGTCAATGGTCCGCGGGTCAACGGTCCGCCGGCCGGGGCCATCGGGCCTGAGGTCCGCGGTCATCCGGCCCGAGGTCTCAGGTTCCCGACCTACCCGAGCGCGTGCCCGTTCCCGCCGGGTCCACCGTGGCCTGGTGGGCCTCGGCGAGGTGTTCCTCGGCCTTCAGCCACGGCAGGAACTGCGCGCTCTTGCGCCAGCCGCAGGTGTCACAGGTCAATGCCCGCTGTATGCCTGCCTTCTGGACGCGGACGACGTGTTCCCGCCCGTGCTGGTCCCATCTGCTGACCTTGCTGCTGGTGGTGGACGGCATCCTGGGCCTCCGCTGTCGTCTCTCGGCTGTCGGCTGTCGGCTGTCGGCGAGTGGGCCCCAGTGTGCATCGAAGCCCCCGGTTCCGTACCCGGAACCGGGGGCTTCTTGCTGTCGTACTGATGAATGTCGGCGGTTGAGCGTCCGCCGGCGGATGTCAGCAGCCGATGAGGCGCGTCGCGAGGTAGCCCTGGATCTGGTCCAGGGAGACGCGCTCCTGCTTCATGGAGTCGCGCTCGCGCACGGTGACCGCGTTGTCCTCGAGGGTGTCGAAGTCGACGGTGACGCAGAACGGCGTGCCGATCTCGTCCTGGCGGCGGTAGCGGCGGCCGATGGCGCCCGCGTCGTCGAACTCGATGTTCCAGTTCTGCCGCAGGTCGGCCGCGAGGCCCTTGGCCTTCGGGGAGAGCTGCGGGTTGCGGGACAGCGGCAGGACGGCGACCTTGACCGGGGCGAGGCGGTGGTCGAGGCGGAGCACGGTGCGCTTCTCCATGACGCCCTTGGCGTTGGGGGCCTCGTCCTCGTTGTAGCCGTCGAGGAGGAAGGCGAGCATGGTGCGGCCGACGCCGGCGGCGGGCTCGATGACGTACGGCGTCCAGCGCTCGCCGGCTTCCTGGTCGAAGTACGACAGGTCGGTGCCGGATGCCTTGGAGTGGGCGTTGAGGTCGTAGTCGGTGCGGTTGGCGACGCCCTCGAGCTCGCCCCACTCGCTGCCGCCGAACTGGAAGCGGTACTCGATGTCGGCGGTGCGCTTGGAGTAGTGGGAGAGCTTCTCGGCGGGGTGCTCGTACCAGCGCATGTTCTCCTCACGGAGACCCAGGCCGGTGTACCAGTTCCAGCGCTGCTCCATCCAGTACTCGTGCCACTTCTCGTCCTCGCCCGGCTTGACGAAGAACTCCATCTCCATCTGCTCGAACTCGCGGGTGCGGAAGATGAAGTTGCCCGGCGTGATCTCGTTGCGGAAGGACTTGCCGACCTGGGCGATGCCGAACGGGGGCTTCTTGCGCGAGGTCTGATGGACCTGGGCGAAGTTGGTGAAGATGCCCTGGGCGGTCTCGGGGCGCAGGTAGGCGATGGAGCCGGAGTCCTGCGTGGGGCCGAGGTGGGTGGAGAGGAGGCCGGAGAACTGCTTGGGCTCGGTGAACTGGCCCTTGTTGCCGCAGTTGGGGCAGTTGATGTCGGCCAGGCCGTTCGCGGGGGCGTGGCCGTGCTTCTCCTCGTACGCCTCCTCGAGGTGGTCGGCGCGGTAGCGCTTGTGGCAGGAGGTGCACTCGGTGAGGGGGTCGGTGAAGGTGGCGACGTGGCCGGAGGCCTCCCAGACCTCCGTCGCCAGGATCACCGACGAGTCGAGACCGACGACGTCCTCACGCGAGGTGACCATGTAGCGCCACCACTGGCGCTTGATGTTCTCCTTGAGCTCGACACCCAGCGGTCCGTAGTCCCAGGCGGCCTTCTGGCCGCCGTAGATCTCGCTGCACGGGTAGACAAAGCCACGGCGCTTGCTCAGGTTGACGATCGTGTCGATCTTGTCGGCGGCCACGGTGCTCTCTTCATTACGACGACGGGCGAAGCGAATGCTTCAGATTACCGGCGGCCGCACCCCCTGGATCAAATCGGTACCGGGAGTGGACCCACCTCGATCTTTGTTGACAATCGTTTCCAAGTTTGTTGAAAATGACTGTCATGAACGTACGACGCCTCATACCCACCACCGCCGTCGCCGGCGCGGCCGCTCTCTCCCTCGTCACCCTCACGGCCTGCTCCGGAACCTCCGACGCCGCAGGCGGCGACAAGGGCGACGGCAAGCTGGATGTGGTGGCGTCGTTCTATCCCATGCAGTATCTCGCCGAGCGGATCGGCGGTGATCATGTGGCGGTCACCACCCTCACCAAGCCCGGCGTGGAGCCGCACGACCTGGAGCTGAAGCCCAGGCAGACCTCCGAGCTCCGCCAGGCCGACTACATCCTCTACCTCAAGGGTATCCAGCCCGCCGTCGACGAGGCGATCAAGCAGGCGGACGTCGGGAACACCGTGGACGCGGCCACGCTGACCACGCTCGAGAACCACGGCACCGAGGTCGGCCACGACCACGGCCACGAGGGCGAGACCCCCGAGGAGCACGCCGAGCACGGCCCGGCGGATGCCGCCGCCGACCCGCACGTCTGGTTGGACCCGGTCAAGTACGCGGAGGTCGCCAAGGGGGTCGGCGCCTCGCTGGAGAAGGCCGACCCGGCGAACGCCGCCGACTACAGGAAGAACACCGACGAGCTGGTCAAGAAGCTCGAGGCCCTGAACACCCGCTTCACCGACGGCCTCAAGAACACGAGCACCAGGACCTTCATCACCACGCACTCCGCCTTCGGCTACCTCGCCGAGCGCTACGGCCTGGAGCAGGAGGGCATCGCGGGCATCGACCCCGAGAACGAGCCGAGCCCCGCCCGTATCAAGGAGCTCCAGGAGATCGCGAAGAAGGACAAGGTCACCACGGTCTTCTTCGAGACGCTCGCCAGCGACAGGACGGCGAAGACCCTCGCCGAGGACGCGAGCCTCACGACGGACGTCCTGGACCCGCTGGAGGGAATCACGGACCGGTCCAAGGGCGATGACTACATCGAGGTGATGGAGTCCAACCTCGCCGCGCTGCAGAAGGCTCTCGGCGCGAAGTGACAGGCAGTACCGCTGCCGCGGCCGTGGCATCCGCCGTCGTGGCCGCAGCCCTGGCAGCACCGACAGCAGCATCCGAGGAGCAGTTGTGAGCGTGAGCGATCCCGTCATATCCGTCCGCGGGGCGAGGGCCACGCTCGGCTCGCGCCATGTGCTGCGCGGCGTCGACCTCACCGTTGAAGGCGGTGAGGTCGTCGCGCTGCTCGGCGCCAACGGCTCGGGCAAGTCGACACTCGTGCGGTCGTTGATCGGCCAGGTGCCGCTCACGGGCGGCTCGGTGTCCTTCTTCGGCACGGAGCTGCGCCGCTTCCGTGACTGGTCGCGCGTCGGGTACGTACCGCAGCGCACGACCGCGACGAGCGGTGTCCCGGCGACGGTCCGCGAGGTCGTGTCGTCCGGGCGGCTGTCGCGTACGAAGCTGCGCTGGCCGTCCAAGGAGGATCGGGCGGCCGTGCAGCGGGCGATCGAGCTGGTCGGGCTCGCCGACCGGACGAGGGACGCGGTGGGCGCCCTGTCCGGCGGTCAGCATCAGCGGGTGCTGATCGCCCGCGCGCTGGCGACGGAACCCGATCTGCTGATCATGGACGAGCCGATGGCGGGCGTGGACCTGGCCAGCCAGGAGATCCTCGCGGCGACGCTGCGCGAGCAGGTCGCGGCCGGGACGACGGTGCTGCTGGTGCTGCACGAGCTGGGCGCGCTGGAGCCGCTGATCGACCGGGCGGTGGTGCTCCGCGACGGCTGCGTCGTCCATGACGGGCCGCCGCCCGAGGCCGTGGGGCAGCATGCGCTGCCCGGCCATGACCATGTACATCCGCATGCGGCCGACGAGCCGCTCCGCACGGGACTGCTGACCTGATCATGGAATTTCTCCAGGACCCCTTCATGCAGCGGGCGCTGCTGGCCGCCGTGCTCGTCGGGATCACGGCTCCGGCCGTCGGTGTGCATCTGGTGCAGCGCCGGCAGGCGCTGATGGGCGACGGCATCGGCCATGTCGCGTTGACCGGTGTCGGTCTCGGCTTCCTGCTGTCGACGAATCCCGTGTGGATGGCGACGCTGGTCGCGGTCGTCGGCTCGGTCGTGATGGAGCTGATCCGGGCGTACGGGCGCACACGCGGCGACATCGCGCTGGCGATGCTCTTCTACGGCGGTATGGCGGGCGGCGTCATGCTGATCAATCTGGCGCCGAACGGCTCGAACGCCAATCTCACGTCGTATCTCTTCGGTTCGCTGTCGACGGTCTCCGACGAGGACGTGACGGCGATCTGTCTGCTGGCGGGCTTTGTGCTGCTGGTGACGGTCGGTCTGCGGCGGCAGCTGTTCGCGGTCAGCCAGGACGAGGAGTTCGCGCGGGTCACGGGTCTTCCGGTGCGGGCGCTGAATCTGCTGGTGGCCGTGACGGCTGCGGTGACGGTCACGGTCGCGATGCGGGTGGTCGGTCTGCTGCTGGTGAGCGCGCTGATGGTGGTGCCGGTGGCGGCGTCGCAGCAGGTCGCCAAGTCGTTCGTGGTGACGTTCGTCGGCGCGGTGGCGATCGGTACGGCGGTGACGCTGTCGGGCACGGTGGTCTCGTACTACCAGGACGTGCCGCCGGGTGCGACGATCGTGCTACTGGCGATCGGGGTCTTCGTGCTGCTGACGGTGCTGGCGACACCGCTGGCGCGCCGGCGGGCGAAGGCCCTGGAGGCGACGGAGTCGGAGTGCGATCTGGATCTTCCGGCGGCTGCCGTCGCTCGCCCGGTGGACGGTGCGCCGAACGGCGTCAGGGTCTGATCTTGGTTCGGCTCGGGCTCCGGTCCGCGCCTGGCAGAATGGCCCGACGACGAGCGGCGGAACGTGAGGAGGCACTTGTGGCGACTGCTGGACCCCCTGTACGCGGCCGGTCGACCCGGCAGCGGGCTGCGGTGGCGGCGGCGCTCGACGAGGTCGACGAGTTCCGCAGTGCGCAGGAGCTGCACGACATGCTCAAGCACCGCGGCGACTCGGTGGGCCTGACGACGGTCTACCGGACGCTGCAGTCCCTCGCCGAGGCCGGCGAGGTCGATGTGCTGCGCACCAGCGACGGCGAGGCGGTGTACCGGCGCTGCGCGTCCGGTGAGCACCACCACCATCTGGTGTGCCGGGTCTGCGGCAAGGCGGTCGAGGTCGAGGGCCCGGCCGTCGAGCAGTGGGCGGAGACGATCGCGGCGGCGCACGGGTATGTGAACGTGGCGCACACGGTGGAGATCTTCGGTACGTGCGCGGAGTGCGCGGCGGCGAAGGGCTGACCGCCGCGCCAGCCTGTCGATCGCCGCGGCGCGGCGTCAGGCGCGGGCGACGTTGCGGTCGAGGAGCGCCCGCAGCCGGTCCGCCTCGCCCGGCGCGCTCAGCCCGCGCTTGGGCAGGACGTCGAGAACCATGATGTTGGGGTCCCGGCTGAGCAGGACGAAGTGGCCGGCCGTCTCCCGGTGGCCCTGGAAGAGCGACCAGTTCTGGGTCAGTGTGCTGTGGTCGTTGGTGCAGGAGATCCCTGCTTCGGACACGGTCACGTGGTACTCGCCCTGCCAGCCGACGATCCGCTGCACATGGGCGGCCTGTATCCGCGGATACCCCCAGATCACGAGGACGATGAACAGCCACAGGGCTGTCTGCACCACGTCGGCACGCCCTCGGGCCACGACGGGCAGCAGCCAGACCGCCGCGAACAGTGCGAGGAACGCGCCGCGCACCAGGTGCATGCGCTTGATGCGTTCGCGGACCCGTAGGCCGACGAGGGTGTCGGCGGGTTTCGGCAGGTAGACCAGCTGCACCGGGTCGTTGCTCCGGTCCGCGCCCTGGTCCGTGCCCTGATGCGGTTGTGGCATGGGGGTCAGATCCGTGCGAGGTGCCGGTCGAGGAGCGCCCGCAGCCGGTCCGCGTCGGCCGGGGCGATCACGCCCCGCTTCGGCAGGATCATCACGCCGACGCCGGCCTTGTCCGGGCTGAGCAGGACGAAGACTCCCTTCGTCTCGGCGAAGCGGCCCCAGCTCTGCCACCCGTACCGGCTCGAGCTGCTCTCGGCGGCGATGCTGATGCCCGTGTCGTCGACGGACACCCGGAACTCGCCCTGCTGCTCGGCGTGCTTCGTCACGGCCCGGGCCTGCAGCCGCGGGGTTCCCCAGAGTGTGAGCGGAAAGACCGCCATCGCCACCCACACCGCGGGCGGCATCGCGCCGAGGCCGCGGCCGGTCAGCAGCAACAGCAGCATGAGGAGGACGACGATCACGGCGCAGAAGACGCCCATCACCCACGCGAAGCGCCAGCCCAAGGACCGCTTCAACCTCACGCGAAGGGCCTGGTTCACATCGTCCGTGGTGGGGCGGTAGACCAGTTCCACCGCCTGCCCCGTCACGATTTCCCCAACGCTCCGGCCCTCTTCCTCAACGTTCCGGCCCTCGGCCACGGTCCCTCCCCGGTGCGACAACCCACGGATCCTACTGGTCGGCCCTCAGTGCTGAGGTGGGCGGCGGCCGTAGCGGCGCAGGCGGCGGTCGAGTATGCCGCGCAGGCGGTCGGTGTCGGCCCGGCCCAGGGCGCGCTTCGGCAGATAGTGGACGACGACCGAGTACGGGGCCGGGGACAGCAGGACGAATCCGGCGGTGGTCTCCACGTACCCGCCGAACGTCTGCCAGCCCCGGCGGGTCTCCATGTGCGTGCCCGTGAAGCGCACTGCGTCGTCGGAGTCGGCGACGGTCACGGTCCAGGGCGCGAGCGGAGCGCTCATCCTGGCGTGCCGCGCGGCCAGGACGCCCGTTCTGGCGACGAGGCCGAACAGGCTGCCCACGAAGGCGCAGCCCATGGCCAGGACGTCGTCGGCGAGCAGCCATACCGTCGACGCGAAGAGCACCGGCATGAGCAGGCCGCGCAGCCGGCCCTTGATCCCCCGTACTCGCCCGCGGGCATGGAACGCGTCGGACCAGTCCGGCTGCCGCAGCTCGTACGTCAGCTCGACGACGGCCTCTGCCGTCACGCTCTGCCCCTCGGTCACGGCCCCTCCCCGGTTCCTTTCAGTGACGAGCCGTGATCGTAGTGGGTGGGTCCGACAACGGGTCCGGGCAGCCCGTCAGACGGCCGCGTCGGGTGCCGGGTCCTTGCCCTGCATCGCGAGGAGCTCCTCGTTGGGGATCGCCCCGCCGAAGCGACGGTCGCGCTGTGCGTACTCCAGGCAGGCCCGCCACAGGTCGCGGCGGTCGAAGTCGGGCCAGAGCACGTCCTGGAAGACCATCTCGGCGTAAGCGCTCTGCCAGATCAGGTAGTTGGAGGTGCGCTGCTCGCCGCTCGGGCGGAGGAAGAGGTCGACGTCCGGCATGTCCGGGTAGTACAGGTAATTCTGGAACGTCTTCTCGGAGACCTTCGACGGGTCGAGCCTGCCCGCCTTCACGTCCGCCGCCAGCGCCTGTGCCGCGTCCGCGATCTCCGCACGCCCGCCGTAGTTCATGCAGAAGTGCAGCGTGAGCCTGTCGTTGTCCATGGTCTGCTCCTGTGCGATCTGGAGCTCCTTGGCGACCGACTTCCACAGCTTGGGCATGCGGCCCACCCAGCGCACCCGGACGCCGAGTTCGTCGAGCTGGTCGCGGGTCTTGCGGATGAAGTCACGGTTGAAGTTCATCAGGAAGCGCACTTCGTCCGGCGAGCGCCTCCAGTTCTCGGTCGAGAAGGCGTACAGGGAGATGCTTCCGACGCCCATCTCGATCGCGCCCTGCAGCACGTCCAGCACGCGCTCGGCGCCGACCTTGTGCCCCTCGGTGCGGGGCAGGCCGCGCTCCTTGGCCCAGCGGCCGTTGCCGTCCATGACGATCGCCACGTGGTTCGGCACCAGCTCGCCGGGGATCTTCGGCGGGCGGGCCCCCGAGGGATGCGGCTCGGGGACCTTGTACTCGCGGCGGGAACGTCCCAGGATTCCGCGTCGTGCCATGGGGGTCACACTCTCCTAGCTTTCGCTTTCCTAGTTCTTCTCTACGTACCGCAGCGAGCGCAGGCCGCGCTCGAGGTGCCAGTGGAGGTAGGCGGACACCAGCCCGCTCCCCTCCCGGACGTGGCGCGCCTCGGCCGCGTCCGCGGTGTCCCAGTCGCCGGTGAGCAGCGCGCTGAGCAGTCCGATGGCCTCCGCAGAGGGTACGACGCTGCCGGGCACCCGGCAGTCGCCGCATATGACGCCGCCCGCCGCGACGGAGAAGAAGCGGTTGGGCCCGTGGAGGCCGCAGCGTGCGCAGTCCTCGAAGCTGGGCGCGTAGCCGTTGACGGCGAGGGAGCGCAGCAGGAACGCGTCGAGGATGAGGTTCGGCGCGTGCTCGCCCTGGGCGAGGGAGCGCAGGCCTCCGACGAGCAGCAGGTACTGCTGGACGGCGGGCTCGCCTTCGTGGTCGGTGAACCGTTCCGCCGTCTCCAGCATCGCCGTCCCGGCGGTGTAGCGGGGATAGTCGGTGACGATCGCGCCACCGTACGGAGCGATGGTCTCGCTCTGCGTGCACAGCGGCAGACCGCGCCCGACGAGTTCGCTGCCGCGTGCGAAGAACTGCACGTCCACGTGCGAGAAGGGCTCCAGCCGCGCCCCGAACTTCGACTTGGTGCGCCGCACCCCGCGCGCGACGGCCCGGACACGGCCGTGGCCCCGGGTGAGAATCGTGATGATCCGGTCCGCCTCACCCAGCTTCTGGGTGCGCAGCACGATGCCGTCGTCGCGGAACAGGCTCATGGGGCCATTCTCGCGTACGGCGCCGGGCGCGCGGGCCGCGGCCCGGGACTCGGGGTTCGTCCGCGGGTGATCCCGCCGGAGGGGCGGGATCTGGTTCTCCCCGGCCGGTGCGGTACGAAGACCGGCCCCGCCTGCACCGGAGGTCCCTGTGGGTGCGCAGACCGATGGCGCGTACGGGCCTCTGATTCCGATGCCCGAGCTGACGCCCGACGCTCTGCGGGCAGCCGTCTCCCGGATCGCTCCCAGCCGCCTCCCTGCCCTCACTCAGCACCTCTTCGAGGCGACGACGTACGCTCAGCGGACGCGGAGCCTCGCCCCGCTCCGGGCCTTCGTTCACTCCTGGGCCGTGTTCACCGCGATCGAACGTCATCCGCAGCGCGCCGAGCACCTGCGTGAGCCGGAGCGGATCGTGGACGCGGGTGAGCAGGCCCCAGCGGCTCGTCGGGCTCCATCCGGGCAGGCTGCCTAACCTCGCGCTTTCATGAAGCGGGCTGTCCGACAGGCGGTCACACAAGCAGAAAGTGCCTCTGACCAGCGAGAATGAGGATTGTCTAGGTCCTTGTT